>JANXQX010000136.1 GCA_025353305.1 Holophagaceae bacterium | reverse complement strand
TGGCTCATCCTGGTCGCATGGGTGGCGGCGATTGTAGGCATCGGCTACTTCGGAATGTTTGCTTTGGGTATGGCCATGAGTGCTGGCAGCGGCAGCAGTCTTTCGGGTTATGAAACGGTTGCCGTAGGCATCTGGCCCGCGATCGTGGCCATGGCTGTGCTGGCTGCCGTGAAACAAGGCGCCTTGTCGCGAAGCGAGTTGATCGGGTTCGCAATTCCTGTCTTCCTGGCTCTCCCTTGCGTGATGATGAGTTTGGCGGCATCACGTGGTCTCTGGATAATCGCCTCGATCTGGATCCCGCCTATCATTGCCTTCTTCTTCGATACATGGATGCAAAGCCGGAATAAGGCAGGAATCGCGCTGGAGGTCCTTCTGATCGGTGTTTTGGTCGTGGTCCCGCTGCGAATCCTTACGAGCGGGGCAGATTTCGGCAGTACGCGCGCATTTATGGATCGAGAGAGGATTGCAAATGAGAAAAGGCTTAAGCGTGAGGCCTATTTCATGACCCTCCTTGATCCCCTGAATGCCGCCATGCCGAAGCAGAATGGCCCTTGGAGGCAGACGGTGACAGTCGGGTTCAAGGACAAGCCCCTGGTGATGAAGTCGAGGTACATCCAACCGCAGGATGGTGTCGGCCTGCTGTATGAACATGCCGACTCCAAGCCCGATCTTGTCGCTGACGACCCCGAACTGCAGGCCAAGCGGATCAAGGGGCTAGAAGCCAAGCTCAAAGAGTATGAAAAGGAGTATGAAGCCATCAAGGGCTACGACGTCCCTCCGAACAACTGGTCCCCGGAACGAAAGCACAGGCTGGATTTCCTGGGAAAAGCTTCTGCGGGATTCCGCAGCCAACTGACATGGAACATCCGCCGGTGGCAACGGTGGGACGACATGGAGAATAGCCTTGAGGTGATGATCTCCCTCATGCTGCCTGGAGAATCGGTCGAATGTCCAAGCACATGGGCCGAACTGGCCTCGCTCGAATCCGGTTCAGGCATCCTCATGCCATGGACCCAACGACCCGAGCCCGGAGAGGAACGAGCCGATCTGGATATCGTGACGACTTGCATCCTTGGGTGGACCCAGGAATCCCCACAGATCAATTCGCTCGTACAGAATCGGACTTATGGGCGAAGCCCGTTCGTGCTCCAATCCCTGGGCATCAGGATTCAAATCACGGCAAGGGACCAACAGAAGCTCCGGTCCTTCCTGGATACATTTGACCTGGCGCCATTGAAGGCGATCATCCGGAAGCCGTCCGTAACCTTGCCTGCCTCGCCAAAGGGTGTGGCGCCTGCGCCTGAACACTATGTCAGCGACCCGGATGTCATTATTGTTAAGGGAATCGTGGCGTCCATCGCCATGCCATGAACATCCGGAACTTGGGTGAGCTGGTCATGAAATAATGGTTTGCCACCCAAACTGAAAATCCCCAGCAAAAGGCACCATTCGGCTCGCTTTGCCTTGAACCTCGTGGCCTCGCACCCAAATCAGGCCAGTTCGAACGCGTTGAAGAAGTAGCCCACTTCAAACACGGCGCTTTCCGGCTTGTCCGAACCATGGGTGGCGTTGCGGCCGATGTTGGTGCCGAAACGCTTGCGGAGCGAGCCTTCCGCGGCGTTGGCGGGATTCGTCGCGCCCATCAGATCGCGCCATTTCAGGATGGCCCCGTCGCCTTCCAGGACCATCATCACCACGGGGCCTTCGGTCATGAAATCTTCGAGTTCCTGGTAGAAGCCCTTGCCGACGTGTTCGTGGTAGAAGCCCTTGCAGATATCAGGGCTCAAGCGAACGCGCTTCAGGCCGCGGATCACCAGACCACTCTGCTCGATGGCGCTGATTATTTCGCCGACATGGCCGTCTTTGACGGCATCCGGCTTGACGATGGCGAAGGTGCATTCGAAGGCCATGATTTCTCCTGAATCCTTAAGTGTGCCTCGGCCATGGAAACCTAACAAGCTCAAAGGCTTGGATGACGCCAGCATTCAATTAGGTTGCGGCCTGGGGCAGCGCTGAGTAGTGTTTTTATTTAAACCAATCCCATGACCGGACTCATTCCTGCCCATCTCGATCACCGCCGCGTCTGGGAAGACTTTGTCTACTGCTACCCAGTGATCTCGCGCCGATCCAAGGGTGTTTCCCTGGGCGTGAACCTGAACCCCGACAAGGTCTGCAATTTTGATTGTGTCTATTGTGAAGTGGACCGCACGGCGCCAGGGAAGCGCCGCGACATCGATCTGGATCTATTGGAGCGGGAAATGTCGGCTCTGCTGGATCTGACACTGGACGGCAGCCTGTTCACGTTTCCCCCCTTCGATTCGGCGCGCCCTGAACAGCGAAGGCTCAACGACATCGCTTTCAGCGGTGACGGCGAGCCCACCACGGCCAAGGAATTCCCAGAGGCCGTGGAGCGCATCGCCCACCTCAAATGGCTGCGTGGTTTGGAGGATGTGAAACTTGTGCTCATCACCGATTCGAGCCGGCTTCAGGCCCGGGAAGTGGTGCAGGGCCTGGACACCTTGATGACCAACAACGGTGAGATCTGGGCCAAACTGGACGCAGGCACCGAGGCTTATTACAAAGAGATCAACCGAACTCCCATCCCCTTTGGCCGTATCGTCGAAAATATAGAAATTACGGCACGATTACGGCCAATCATCATCCAATCGCTTTTCCTGAATTGGAACGGACAGGATCCTTCCACTGACGAGATTGCGGCCTATTGCGGCATCCTGCGGGGCATCCAGGGCATGGGAGGCCAACTGCAAGGCATCCAGCTCTACACCGTTGCCAGGCCAACGCCAGAAGCTGAAGCAAGACCAATGCAGGCAAAGGAACTCGATGCCTTGGCCCATCAGGTCCGGGCAGCGATGCCGACAGTTCCCATCGAAGTTTTCTATGGTCCCGTGGATGGCCCAGGGCCTGAGGATCCCAGTTGCTGAAATCAAGGATCGCAGGCATTTGTTTTCTGCTGGCCTTGGCCTGCGACCGCAAGCCGGCGCCACTGAAGCCCGATCCGGATATTGCGAGGCTCCCGAAGGTGATCACCCAGGTGCGTCTCGTGGCCGTGGGCGACATCATGATGCACAATGACGTGAAAAAGGCCGCCATGCAGTCGCCTGACCAGCAGGAGTCAGGCTATCCCAGCCTGTGGGCGGATGTGCTCCCGATCCTCAAGGACTCCGACATCGCCTTTGGCAACCTGGAATCGCCCGTGGCCCCCCGCTCCGGGAAACCCGGTGTGCCATTCCAGTTCAATGCCCCGGAAGGCCTTCCCAGGGCGCTCAGGGCAAGCGGGTTCACGGTGCTTTCAACGGCCAACAACCATGCCTTCGACCAGGGCGCCGTGGGGGTCGCGGAAACCTTGGACCGGTTGAAGGAAGCCGGCATCGTGGCGGTGGGAAGCGGCGAGACCCAAGCGGCGGCCGAGCAGGCTAAAATCATTGAGAAAAATGGAATCAAATTCGCTTTTATAGCCTTTACGGATCTATTCAACATCGATTTGAATCGAAGGGCCACGGAGCCCTGGGTACGCCCCTTGAATCTGGAACCTGCCAAGGAAGCCATAAAGGCCATCCGTTCCCAAGTCGATGTCGTGGTTGTCAGCCTGCATTGGGGCAATGAGTACCAGCACGAACCGACCCAACGTCAGCGCGATATCGCGAAGGGCCTGGTGGAGGCGGGCGCTGATCTGATTCTAGCCTCCCATCCGCACGTGCTCCAACCAATTGAACAGCTTGAAGCCGGGGGGCGCAAGGCCATCGTGGCCTACTCGCTGGGCAATTTCATCGCCAATCAGGATCGCTTCTACCGCGCCGATCTCTTTCCTGTCGCGGG
>JANXQX010000131.1 GCA_025353305.1 Holophagaceae bacterium | reverse complement strand
CCGAACTTGTAGTCGATGCGGGCGTAGAAATCCTTGTGGGAACTGTTGTTGAAATTGCCATTGGGCTGCCCGGACGTGTCCGTTCCGCCGGGGCCGATTTTGGTGGCGACGCCCAGGGTGTAGAAGAAGCGATGAGCCGCCACGCCGTAGATCTCGATGCCCCGCACCCGCGCGGGAAGGCTGACGAGGCCCTGGGCATCATCCAGGCCCGTGCCGCCATTGAAGCCGACGGGATTGTAGGTAAACAGGGTGTCCACGCCATTGTTGGTCATGAGCCACATTTCCTGGAAGCCATCGTAAAGGTTCGGAGCGAATTTCCCGATCCGGAGATTCACCAGGTGATCGGGGCCCAGGATCGAGTCGAAGTCGAGTCGGGCATGCTCGATCTCGGTGCCTCCGCTGCCATCGGGATTCTCGCCGTGGGTGATCTCGGCCATGAAACTCATGTGCTCGCCCAGGGTTCCCGCCGCGAAGAGATTCACTTCCTGGGGCAGCTGGAAATCATTGTGGATGATGGTTTTGTTGCCTTCTCCATCCACACTCGAGGAATAGATGTTGGCCATCTTGATGTTTACGGCGACCGGTGCATTGCCGGGAAGCTCGCTGGGCCATACGGCACTCGGCCAGACCTTCTTGTAGGCCTCGGATCCCATGGAGACCGGCGTCTGCTTGACCTGGGCCTCGGTTTCCTTGGGCAGACGGTAGCCGTTGAGACGGAACGCCTGGCCAAATGGATTCAACTTGGGAAAGACCGTATGGCAGGTCGTGCACGAGGTCTGGTACTTGCGGGCAAAGACGGGGAAGGCCCGCGCGGGACGGGAAACCGCCAACAGGAGGCCCACCGTCATCAACATGAGATAGGCTCGGCGGATCCAGGGCACCGATATTGGTTTCATCACACACTCCTTTAGGTTGGCTCCCCCAAAGAGTGCTCTTCGGCATTCGGTTCAACTATCCCGCAAGCTCACCATTCTTCCTGGTTAGGGCGCACTGTCTGCCGTTTCAAATCAAGCCCTTCTGGAAGGCGAATGCGACGGCTTCGGCCTTGGAGTGCAGTTCGAGTTTGTCGAGGATGTTCTGGATATGGTTCCTGGCGGTCAACGTCGAAATATGCAGGCGCTCCGCAATCTCGGGTGTGGTCCGCCCGGCGGCGAGCATGCCAAGGACTTCCACCTCGCGCGTTGTGAGTTTCCTGGCCCGCGCGTCCGGAGACTCGCGAACGGCGATCATCGCCGACCGGTGCGGTGCTGGGGGTTCGCTGTCCTGCGTTTCGGAGGGTTTGAGGATATGGGCGAGGTAGAACAGGTCCGGCGGGGGGACGGCCAGATGCAGGATCGCCACATCAAACCTCAGGACAACGCCGTCCCGGGAGCGCAGGCGGAGGCCGAAGTGGCGCACGGACTCGCCGCGGTTCGCCATCTGGGTGATCGGGCAATTCTGTGAACAATACCGGTTACCAAATGCATCGCATCCTGCCATCGTCTCAGCGCATGGTGAGCCGATGATTTCGGCGGCGGTGTAGCCCAGCGCCTGCTCGGCGCCCGCATTCCAGAACACGATGGATTCAAAGCGGTCGGTCACGAAGACCGGATCCGGGGAAAGGGTGAAAGAGTCGAACAAATTGCTGAGAGAAGCCGGAGGCCTGTTCATGGAAGCCGTGGCATTCCGGCGACCAACCCGCCTATCGGTCTGGGCAGCACTCTGGAGCTAAGCAGGGGAATGGGGCACCTGTTGAGAAGTATTCTCAGAATACACGGTCTATTCCTGGGAAATCATGCCAAAGTGCGCCCACTTTACTCTTGGACCGGGTTCACCCGGGGATGGTCGAGCATCGCGATAGCCAAGATATTTTTCCAGAATGGCCTATCTTGAGTGGCATGGGCGCTACACAGGAAATCCGTGCGGCTGCGGTGGCCGGATTTTTCTACCCGCGGGAAGCAGGGAAGCTTAGCCGCGACATCCAGGTAATGTTCAAGGCAGCAGCCACCGTGGGGGCTCTGCCCGGTGTGGTCAAGGCCTTGATCGTTCCCCATGCGGGGTACATCTATTCCGGCCCGATCGCCGCCAGCGCCTACGCGCTTCTATTCCCGCTGCGGGAAACCATCCGGCGCGTGGTGCTGCTGGGACCCGCCCACCGCGTGTTCGTGACAGGCCTCGCCCTGCCAGGTGTCCAGGCATTTGAAACACCCCTGGGCAGGGTTCCCGTGGATCAAGATGCGGTCCATTTCCTGAAACCGCTACGCCAGGTGTCCACCAACCCGGCTGTGCACGAACTGGAACATTCACTCGAGGTGCAGCTGCCCTTCCTTCAGCAGGTTCTTTCAGCTTTTCAACTGGTGCCATTGGCCGTGGGCGATGCCACGCCGAAGGCAGTGGCGGAAGTGATTGAAGTTTTGTGGGGAGGCCCGGAAACCTTGATCGTCGTGAGTTCAGACCTGTCCCACTATCTCCCCTACGATGTCGCCCGGAAAGCTGACCAGCGCACCTGCGCGAGCATCGCGGAATTGCATCAACTCGAAAGCCACGAGCAGGCTTGCGGAGCCACGCCGGTGAACGGTCTCTTGCTCGCGGCACGGCAACATCGGCTTACGCCTCACTTGCTTGATCGGAGGAATTCCGGTGACACAGCCGGCGATCATGACCGGGTCGTCGGCTATGCGGCGTTCGCTTTCACCGGGGAGCCTCAGCATGGAGATTGATCGCGGGCCAGCGCTGTTGGCCATCGCCCGGGGCGCCATCGCTAAGCACCTCGGGGAGGAAGCGCCTCCTTTCGAGCCAGGCCAGTGGCTACAAGAACCTGGCGCGACCTTTGTCACCCTGCAACTGCACGGCGAACTTCGCGGTTGCGTGGGAAGCCTGATGGCGCAGCGGCCGCTGCTTGAGGATGTGAAAGCCAATGCGTGCGCCGCGGCTTTTCGTGATCCCCGGTTCGCACCCCTTTCGCGGCGAGAATATCTGGGCATAGAGGTCGAAGTTTCACTGCTTTCGCCCCTGCAGGAACTGTCCTTTGAAAGCCAGGAGCAGCTTCTCAGGTTGCTGCGCCCGGGCGTGGACGGTGTGGTCCTGGAATATGGATGGCAAAGAGGCACGTTCCTTCCGCAGGTATGGGAACAATTGCCGGATCCAAAAACCTTTCTGGCCCATCTGAAACAAAAAGCCGGGCTGCCTTTGGATTTCTGGTCCGCGGGGATCCGGATTTCCCGCTACACAGTGGCCAAGTGGCGTGAACACGAAAGCAAACCTGAAAACTGCGCGGCTCGCAGGTGAAAGCGATGGAAGCGTCTCTTTTTCCCGCACGCTGGTGGCACGCGCTCGAAGATGGACGGATCCAATGCGATTTGTGCCCTCGTGACTGCAGGCTGGGTGAAGGCCAGCGGGGCGCCTGCTTCGTGCGTCAGAACAGCTCTGGAGAGATGGCGCTGACTACCTACGGGCGTTCGTCCGGGTTCTGCATAGATCCCATCGAGAAGAAGCCGCTCAACCATTTCTATCCGGGTTCGAGCGTGCTTTCCTTCGGCACCGCTGGCTGCAACCTGATGTGCAAGTTTTGCCAGAACTGGGATATCAGCAAGTCCCGGGACATGGATAGGCTAATGGATCAGGCCGCGCCCCAGGAAATTGCGCGCTCTGCAGGGGAATGGAATTGCCGGAGCGTGGCCTTCACCTACAACGATCCAGTGGTCTTCGCGGAATATGCCATGGATGTCGCGGATGCCTGCCACGAGCGGGGCATCAAGACCGTCGCCGTGACAGCGGGTTACATCCATCCAAGCCCCCGCCTGGATTTCTTCGCGAAAATGGATGCGGCCAACGTCGATTTGAAGGCCTTCACAGATGATTTCTATTTCAGGCTCACGGCGGCGCATCTAAAACCAGTGCTTGATACCCTGCGTTACATCAAGCACGAAACCCATACCTGGCTGGAGATCACGACGCTTCTCATCCCGGGCCAGAATGATTCCACCGAAGAACTCGCAGCCATGTCGGAATGGATCGCACAAGAGCTGGGTCCGGATGTCCCGCTCCATTTCAGCGCTTTCCACCCCGATTATAAGCTCACCGACATTCCGGCCACGCCCCTAGCCACGCTCGAAAGAGCCCGCGCCATCGCGCATTCCGCCGGGTTCCATCACGTCTACACCGGCAATGTGCATGACACGTCCGGCGGTTCGACCTATTGCCCATGCTGCAACTCGCTGCTCATCGTCCGGGACTGGTACGAGATCTCAGGCTACCGCTTGACGGAAGATGGCCATTGTCCGGACTGCGGCGCGGAAATCGCGGGCCACTTCGAAAAGTTTTCAGGCGCGTTCGGCAATCGCCGCGCCCCCGTCACCATTTCCCGACCTTGAACTGGGATCATCCGGGTTCACTCGGATCTTGTGAACGCGTCGTGGATTTCCGGGCCGGTCAATTCCTGAGCCAACCAGGCGTCTAATTCAGCCACGGAATCCAGGAGGATTTCAGCGCCCGCCTGCAACAATTCTGCTCGGCTGCCGTAACCGTAAGTCACGCCGATGGCATGAAGCCCGTGGTCCTTGGCGGCTCGCATGTCATCACCCCGGTCTCCGATGAAATAGCCGCCCGGCTCGATCCGGCCCTCCAACCGCAGACGTTCCAGCACGACCGTCTTCGGCTGCCAGGCGCCCTTCAACTCGGCGCCGAAAATATCATCGAAGATGAGATTCAAATCGAATTGGTAGGTTATGCGCCGAGCGAAGATTCCTGGCTTGCTGGACACGATGTAGAGGCGGTGCCCCTGGCGCTTCAACCGGCCGAGCATCAAGTGCGCGCCATCGTAGACTTCATGTTCGAAGACGCCGTCTTCACGGTACGCCTCCACGTAGCGGTCCAAGGCTTCTTCCAGTTTGATGGGATCTTCCAGCCCTGGAATCAAGGCCAGACTTTCTCGCATGCCGAATCCGATCCACCCCCGGATCGTAGTTTCGTCGGGGCACGCCAGACCCATCTCACGGCAAACCCTGGCCACGCAGTTCCGCACCCCGAGGAGCGGATTGACGATGGTGCCGTCGAGATCAAAACAGATCAGGGCCATGGTGATTCGGGTATGAGGTGTGAGGGATGAGGAGTGAGGGAGGAGGGATGAGGTATGAGGGATGAGGGGATTAGGTTGAGAGATGGTATTGGATGAGGCCTCGGAGAACTTTGCAGACTTCGGAGGCAGATGCTTCAAGGGTGGAGTTAACCGAATAACCGAGGCGGCGAGCTACCGAGAGCTGATACTCCACTTCCATGGTTGAACCCATCGCGATGTTGAGGAAATGAAGAAACTCTGCTTGGCCCTGCCGGGCGCAGCCTTCAACAAGATTAGAAGCAGTCGAGAGGCTGGCTTTGCGCAGTTGCGCGCCGAGCACGAATGTCTCTCTTGATGGAAACTTCAATACGCATTGGTGAATGCTCAGCACCAGTTCATCGGCCACGATGAATGCTTTCAATTTGCGGTGGTCTCTCACTTTGCTGTCCTCGCCTTCTCGTCCCTCATCAACTCATCCCTGGATAGGCGGCAATGCACTGCATCACGAAGGCCTTGGCCTCTTCGATTCCGGCCCAGCCATCGCTATGGACGTCTTTCTCTTCCAGGTCCTTGTAAGTGACGAAGAAATGTTCGACCTCCTTCATGAAGTGGGGCGGCAGATCGGCCAGGCTCCCGACATGTGCGTAGTTGGGATCGTCGTTGGCGACGCAGAGCACCTTGTCGTCACGGCCTTTGTCATCGTGCATCTTGAGCAGGCCCACCGGGCGGGCCTTGATCACGACTCCGGGATAAGTGGTGCCGTTGATGAGCACCAGCACGTCGCAGGGATCCCCATCCGGTGCCAGCGTCTTTGGGATGAAGCCGTATTCCGCCGGGTAGTGGAAGGGTGAAAAAAGCACGCGGTCCACGAACACCAGGCCGGTTTCATGGTCGATCTCGTACTTGACCCGTGATCCTGTGGGGATCTCCACGATGGTGTTGATGACATCCGGCGCGAACTTGCCGGGGCCGAGACTGGGATGGGTCATGGAAGCTCCTCGAAGGTCATGGCGCATTTAAGCATGGGGACAGAGGACAGCTCGAGCGCAGCAATTTTACAGAACACCTTCAAGTGCTGCATGAAGACCATCTCCAGGGGGCTTTCTTGCTGATGGTGCCTCCAGCGCTACCAGGATGCCCTCCACCCCAGCTTCAGGGCTGGAACTTCAATGCAAATCAGTCCGAGAGGCGGATGCGGAGCGCCTCCGCCTCTTCACGCGTCGCCTCAAAGGTATTGGTCCGCCACTCGGACCTTGCCTCCTGGTAGGCAGCGATGCGAGGTGCGAGCGCCTCGAATCCTTCCCAGTGGAATGCCTGGTAGATCCCTTGGAGGGTGCCAATGGGGTCCGCGCGGAACTGTTCGTATTCCAGATCCACCCAACGCTGCCCGCCGGCCTCGGTTCGGGCCTGTTCGAGACCCGCCCGATAACGCCGGTGGCAGGTCAGGACGAGTTCGTCTAAATCCTGCTGGGAGCTGCGCGGGTCCAGACCATAGATCCGGGCGTTGGCCAGCCAGGTGTGCCGCGTGGAGAGAAAGACCGGAAGCGGGTCACGGTGGATGTGGATGAAGCGGGCTTCTGGGAAGTGGCGCAAAAGGAAGGGCACCCGGAAGCTATGGGTAGGGGACTTCAGAACAGCCCGCCTCGCCTCACCTCGTCCGAGCAGTGCCAACAGGCGATCCATGCTTGCGAGCCAAACCCGGCGCTCCGGCTCAGGGAATCCCCCAGGATCGAGAGCCTCCAGGTGGCGGGTGCCCTCCTTTGGAAAGAGGAACAGTTCGTAGAAGCTTCTGGCACCTTGGTTCAGCAGGAAGAACTCATCCTCCATGGGGGTATCCAGACTGATCTCCATATCATCCATGGGCCTGCGAGAGGCGAATCGGCCTCGGGCAAAGGGCACTGCCCAGGCCGCCGTCCTGTGGGAGTGCCCCGGAGCCATGCAGTCGTAGGAAGTGGGGAAGGCGACCTGTGGATCCAGGGAGAGAAGCTCGTGAAGCCAGGTGGTGCCTGAACGCCAGAACCCCACGATGAATACCGGCGGGATCCTTTGTCTCCGGAGCCGGGGCGGGCCTAGGCCACCCAGCAGGCTGGAGGCCGTTGCACGCAGCAGCAGCCCGGAGGCCCGGTGCAAGTTCCTTGGAAGCAGGCCCCGCGGGTCCCTGCGCAGCCAACGGAGCGCGATGGGCAATGTGGGAGAAAGCATCCAGCGGAGCTTGTAGGAGAGCGGTAAGGGCTCCTTCATGCTCAGCCGTTCCGCGCCAGGGGCAGGCAGGGCATCAGGCGCATGGATCCTCCGGAGAGATCACCCTCGGCGCATAGGCTTCTCCCATCCAGTAGACCAGTTCTAGGGGGTCCTGGACGGACCACAGCGCGATGGTTGCGCGGGCTCCTGGATGCAGGTGGCCGAGATCACTGTGGCCGAGGCTGCGCGCCGCATGCAGAGTCATGGCGTTGAGCGCTTCCTCAAAGGTGAGCTGGAGTTGCAGGCAGCCCAGGCGGAGCACCAGCAGGGGATCCAGACAGGGACTTGATCCGGGGTTGAAATCCGATGCGAGCGCCACACGGCAGCCAGCTTCGATCATTCTCCGGGCCGGGGCCCAGTCCCGCATGCCCAGGCACAGCGTGGTCGTGGGCAGCAGGATGGGAGTGACGTTTTCCGCCGCCATGGCTCTCATGCCTTGCTCTGAGCAGAACATCAGGTGATCCGCCGAAGCCGCTCCCAGTTCCGCCGCGAGTTCTGCGCCCCCGGTCCAGCTCAGCTCATCCGCATGGATCCGGGGCAGCAGACCGAGCCTTTTCCCCGAATCGAAGATCCGGCGACCCTGTTCGATGGTGAATACGCCAGTTTCGATGAAGACATCGCAAAATCGGGCGGCACCTGGGTGTCGCCGCACAAGCTCCGGCAGCCAGACCTCGGCCACGGTGCGGGAATAACCTTCAGCATCCCCGGCATATTCCAGGGGGATATCGTGCGCTGGCAGCAAGGTCACATCCAGGCTCCAGCCGCGTCGCTTCAATTCTGCATAGGCCTGCATCAGCCGTGATTCAGCCTCCAATTCCAACCCATACCCGGTTTTAGCTTCGACGTGGATGACGCCGCGGGATCGGAGGGTTCCCAGGCGCTCTTCGCCCAGCTCCACCAACTCCTCCACCGAAGCCGCCCGAGTAGCCCGCACGGTTTCACGGATGCCGCCGCCTTCGGCGGCTATCTGGGCGTAAGGAACGCCATGCAGGCGCCGGTTGAATTCCCCGCTGCGGTCCCCGGCAAAGAGCAGGTGGGTATGGGGATCCACGAATCCAGGCAACGCCCAGGCTCCTCTGCCGTCCGCCGTGCGGGAATCCGACCATTCCGCAGGCAGGTCGGAGCGCCTTCCCATCCAAGCCACCCGCCCATCAGCCATGGCGATCGCCGGATCGTCAATGCGATCGACCTTCCAAGGCGAATTTGGGTCTGGGGTCAGCAGTCCCTTGAGGTTCGTCAAGACCATTGCGCCGTTCATCCAAGCAGTCTCTCATCCCCTTGTACCCGCCAGCATGGATAGTATCGTTTCACGCCATCACGGAGGCACCAGTGTTCAGGTCAATGAATGAGCGGCAACGGTTCGCTTGCGGACTCTTTGTTTGTTCGAGCGTGTTTGGCATCGTTGCCGCGGCCGAAACGCCGGCCAACGAACGGTTGACTGGCAACGAGGGGGCGCGCGATTGGGCCCAGAAACAGTCGACGAATTGGAGGCTTATCAAGCGCGACACCCGGGGCGAGCGGATTTGGAGCGACAAGTATTTCAAGGATGTGTCCTGGACCGAGCAGACAGACCAGTTGCTGTTCGCGCTGGAGGGCGGCAATGACACAGGAACTCAAGCCCAGGCTGCGTTGATCCTGCTTTCAGAGCGGCCGTTGGAGCAATGGGCTGCCCGGGCCCTCGAGCTGAAATCACCGCGAAACCGCGATGAGATCGCCTGGCTGCTCTACCGCCTGGGCTACAAGCAACCTGGCGCGGATCCGTTTGCCTATCTGGGCAACAAGGACCAATTGGACCGGCCCTGGACCGAGGGTCTGGGGCTTCACCTCGATCGCGGTGGAGCATGGCGCTTCCAATGGATTCCAACTCCTTCACTCATGCCGCAAACGAAAGCCGGAGCGGGGGTGCCCAAGGCCCTGGAGCAGGCCTCGCAGCCCGGCGTGCTGATCCACTTGAAGGAATTGCGGCCTGGCCTGGAGCGCCTACGCACTCTCGCTGGAGAAGGTGACGGTGGAATCATTGGCACCTTGAGCCAGGGCACGCGCGCTGGCTTCCTGCTTCGCCACCTTGAACCCTGGCTGAAGGAGGCCGCCCCGGCGCTGGATCCGCTGGCTCATCGCGAAGCCTGGATTCTGCACTACGGAGCCGGCCGCGAGACTTCGGCGCCCCGGGAAGGCACCTTGATCTTCATTCCCGGCGAGCTTCCCGCCCGCACGAAACTGGCGCTCCAGTTGTTGCAGCTCAATCCAACTTCGAAAGGCGCACGATCCCGGAGCGCCACGTGGAAGGGCCCGGGTGCCAGTGCGGATGTCCAGCAAGTGCGCGGCTCTGGTGGTGTATTGAGCCTTTATTCATCCTCTTCCGGGACATGGATCTGCGATCGCGAAGCTCCATTGAAGGATCTGATTTTCGGGGGACCATCCGCACGGTTGGGTGCGCGTCCCCAGTGGTGCCGGACGGCTATGGCTGGCAGCCACGCAGATACGGAAGTGTCCCTTTGGATGGCCCCAAGACAGGCGGCGGGCGCGGCCTTTGAAAACCTGGCCGAACGCCGTCTCCTGCAACATGCTACCCAGCAGACCTGGCCCAATCCCACCATCGCCAAGGCTGCCCCCCGCAGCGGTGCGCTGGCGCTATCCATCGGTGCCGGTCCAACGGAGGCCATGCTGCGATCACTGTTCCGCCTGGACGATCCTCAGCCCATGGTCGAGCCTGAAATACCAGCCCTGGCAAGTGGAGGAGCCACTTTAAGTCCCCAACAAAAGCGAGACTATCAACTGGAGGCAGAGAGGATCCGGACTCGGCGCAGCAAGCGCGATGCCCTTCGAAAAGAATTGGCGAAGGTAAACGAACATCTGGATCTGCGCGGAGCCTCCCTCTACTGGAACGGATGGGTGGAAGCACCGCCGATAAGCGACAAAGAAAAGGCGGCCCAGGCCGAGTTCCGCAAACTCAAGCGGGAAGCCCCGGATCGCGCCGCGCGCCTGGAACGCACGGGAGCCGCGAAACTCTACGGCGGTTTTGGGGAGCCGGGACTGGCCCCCAGCCTGGCTTTGGCGGTAGCTGTCAAAACCGGACAGAGAGCCCCTTTGGAGGCGGCACTCACCGCCCAGTTCCATCTGCTCTTCAAAGGCCAGTCGCAGAAACGAACCATTGGCGGCGTCGAACTGCATCGCGTCCAAACCAGCCAGGCGTTCACCCCCTGCTGGACGATAGCGAATGATGTTCTGGTCTTGGGCAGCGACGATGCCGCTGTTGCAGCGGTGGCCGCAGGCCTGCAGGGACAGGCGCCGACCTTGGCGGACTTGAAAAGCGAGTCTTTCGGCCGTGCGGAAGTGGATGGCGCCGCCCTTTCGAAACAGATGGAAAACCTGCTGCTGGCCTATCTGCGCACCCAGCACGGGTCACCTTGGTGGTGGGGGGAGCCACCGCCGGATTCGGACGAGGCCTCAGCTGAACTGGCCTCCAGCTTTGGCCCTTTCCTTGGTGCGTTACGCGGGATGGGCAAAGTTGATCTGGCCCTGGATTGGACGGCAGGCGGCCTGGAGGCACGGAAAAAATGAGATCCTTCAACCTCTCGATCGTTCGCAAGACTGAAATGAAATGGCTTCGATCCATTCTTACTGTTGCGCTTCCTCTGGCGCTGTTGCTGCCCATGGCGGGCACCATCAAGCCATCGGACGCGCCCTGGCGCGAAGGTGGCTGGATGGGTGCTCTGGCCATGCCGCGGCCCACCTTGCCCGGTCAGGTGGCGCAGTTGGAAAGCGCAGGTCCCATCCCCACGGATTTGCGGCTGCGCATCTATCGTGTGGAAGATCCAGAAGCTTTCCTGAAAAAGACCCTCGCGCAAAATCGCGAGGAGGCTTTTCAGGAAGGCAGCCGCGCGGGCAGCGATCCGCTGGATGTGCTGCGCGAAGCGGTGCTATGGGGCGGGCGCCGGGCTTTCGTCACGGCCCATCGCACCGCGGCCAGGGATCTTCGCGATGCCGCGAAACAGACTGATCGCCTGCATTCGCCTCGCTCATCCGCGGGTCTGGTGCGGGAAGGCGCGGCCTTGCCGATCCAAGGGCAACCGGGCATCACCTTCATCACGGAATTGGTTCCGAAAGTGACGGAAGAAATCACGAAGTCCAAAGACACGGGCAATTCCGAAGATGGCGATTCCGCCGATGAAGCTGGCGATCGCGGCCATCTCAGCCGTGTGGATCTCCCGGCCCAGGGCGCAGGCCTTTACCTCATCGAAGCCCTGCGGGGCACCGATGCCGCCTACGTGCCCTGGCTGGTGACGGACCTCGCGCTGATGGCCGATGAGGACGGCGGACGGCTTCGGGTGGAAGCCGTGAATGCTGCCAATGGCGCTACCCGCGCTGACGTGAGCGGTTCCTTTTTCGAAGGTGGACTGACGAAGCCACTCGTATTCAACGGCAGCGGGCTCGCCGAGACTCCAGCTTCGCCGGGCCTCCGGCGCGTGGTGCTGGCCAAGGCTGGCGCGAGCTTCGCGTTGCTGGCCATCGAGGGCCAAAGCGCCGCCGCGCCCACGCAGCGGCTTTATGCCTACACCGAGCGGCCGCTCTACCGTCCGGGGCAGGAGGTCTTCGTGAAGGCCATCCTGCGCAGCGTGGAGGACGGCGAGAATCGCATCACCAAGGGTGTGGAGAGCCTGCCCTACAAGGTGCTGGATCCCGAGGACACCAAGGTCACCGAAGGCAGCGCGAAGCTGCTGAATGCGGGGACTGCGACCTTTGGAGCCACCATCCATTTGCCCAATGCTGGCCGTCTGGGCCTTTATCGCGTGGTGTTCCAGGCGCCGAAAGGACCGGGCCAGGCGGAGTTCAAGGTGGAGTACTTCGTCAAGCCCGCCTTCGGCGTGACGGTGGAAACGCCCAAACCGAAGATCGGACTCGGCGATGACCTGAGTTTCAGTGTGAAGGCCAATTATTTTTACGGCGCGCCAGTGCGCAACGCGAAGGCTGACTGGTTCCTCTACAAGGTGCAGCAGCGGCAGAGCGGTTGGGTCTGGTATGGCGACGAAGATGCCGGTCCTGTGCCTGAACTCATCGAGAGCGGGCAGGTGGATCTCGATGAGGCCGGCGAGGCCAGTGTGGGCAATACCGCCAAGGCCGACGGCGAAGGCGTCTACCGCATGGTCGTGAAAGTCGCCGACAGCTCGGGCCAGCGCAATTCCGGCCAGGCGCAGGTGCGGGCCTCGAAGGGCGATCTGGTGCTGCTGGTGGGCGCGGACCGCCAGGTGGCGACCCCGGGCAAGCCCTTCACGGCAACTTCGCGAGTGCTGGATCTTGATGGCAAGGAAGTGACCGATGTGCCGGTGAGTCTCCGCATCACCAGGATCATCGCCGAGAAGGCCAACAGCTATTGGTGGATGCGCCCCACGGCGTTGAAACCTGGCGAGACGGTGGTTTCGGGCAATGGACCCAAAGCGAAGCTGACCGTTCCGGAAGGTGGCCTTTATCTGCTGGTGGCTGAAGCCAAGGACCGCGCGGGCCGCGTGGTCAGCGCCCAGCGGCTGCTGACCGTGGCTGGGGAAGGCACGCCGCTGCCCTCGGTCCCGGATCTGAAAGCCTCCGCCGACAAGGGCGAGTACCAGCCCGGCGACACAGCGCGCATCCTGGTGCAGCTGCCGCGGCCACAATTGACGCTGCATTGGGCAATTGAAAATGAAGCCCTGGGCGAGCGCCGCACGCGGGTGGTGCAGGGCACCACGGCCATTCTCGAAGTGCCCATCACGGCGGCCATGCAACCCAACGCCTGGGCGGTGTTCGAGGTGGTGGCCGAAGGCCGCCGCCAGATGGTGGAAGTCCCACTGCGCGTGCCGCGTCTCGACCGGCGCCTTTCGGTTGAAGTCCACCCAGACAAGGACCGCTACCAGCCGGGACAGACCATGAAGGTGGGAGTGGACATCCGGGATTCGGCTGGGAAGCCAAGCGCGGCGGACCTTTCCGTCGGCGTGGTGGATGAAGCCATCTATGCGTTGAGCCAGGAACTGAACCCAGACCCCGTGCGGTTTTTCAATCCCACCAGGCGCCATGTGGTGGTGCGTTCCGGGAGCACAGATTGGAGCTTCTACGACATCCTGCGCAAGCAGCGGCCGGTGTGGAGCCTCAAGCAGACCAAGCGGGGCGACTTCAAGAGCGATGACGCGGACAAGGTGCGCCAGAACTTCAAGGACACGGCGCACTGGGCACCCATGATCGCGGTGGGCGCCGACGGCCATGGATCCACCGAACTGCAATTGCCTGACAATCTCACGGGCTGGCGGGCCACGGCCCTGGCCGTGACCGGTGACACCAAGGTCGGCATCGGCCGTTCCACCAAGCCTTCCAGCAAGCCCTTGCAAGTCATGCTCACCCTGCCGCGCACCCTGGCCGTGGGTGAAGAAGCCCGCGCCATCGCCGTGGTTCGCAACCTCTCGGGAAAACCTGTGCAGGGAACCGTCAAGCTTGAGGCGACCGGCGGCGCTCTGAAGGGCGCAACCGAAAGCAAGTTCAACATCGCCGATCAGGGCGAGTTCCGTTTCGCCCTGCCGCTGGGATCCGACAAGGTTGGCAGCCTTGCGGTCACGGCCCGCGTGGAAGGCGGCGGACTCAAGGATGCCGAGCGCCAGAAGGTGCAGGTGCTGGACCCGCTGGTGCCCGCCAGCACCTCGGGTTTCCTCGTATTGAATGGGGATTCAAAGACCATCAACATCCCGGTGCCTTCGAAAGCGGCGGGCGAAGCCAGCCTCGTGCTCACGCCCGTGGGCAGCCTGGAACATCTGATGGCGCCTTCGCTGCCCTACCTCATCGGGTATCCCTACGGTTGTGTGGAGCAGACACTGTCGAGTTTCGTGCCCAACGTGCTGGTGGCGGATCTCGTCAAGCACGGCGCCATGCCGACGCTGGATTGGAAACAACTGGTGGACTTGGACCGCAATATCCGCGACGGCGTGTTCCGGGTCTATGGCTACCAGATGTCCAACGGTGGCTGGGGCTGGTATGCGCCGGGGGATTTCGGTGTGGATGCCAACCCGCACACCACGGGCTACGCCATCCGCAGCTTCGCGCAGATGAAACGCATGGGTTACGAAGTGGACGAAGGCGTTTACCGCAGGGGCCGTTTGGCCGCCCTGCGGCTGTACGGAGCGGTGGCGCGGCAGGCGGATGAAAAGGATGCGCCGCGAGCGGGGCAAGCCAAGCTGGCGGATCCCCAAGGCGACGCGGCTTTCCTGCTCATGTGCCTGGCCGCCACCGATGAGCCCATCAGCGGCATGGTGGACAGCGCTGCGGACAAGGTGCTGAAAGGCAACTGGCACGGCGGCCACGTGCTCGCCATGATCGCCCTCGCCGCCGCGGAAACCAGGCATCCCAAGACCGCCGCGTTGATCGCCAGGCTGGAACAGAGCGCCCTTCAACGGGGTGGCCTGGCCAACTGGGGCTCGACACCCCAGGCCTGGCACGGCTATATCGGCGGCGAACTGGTGCCCACCGCAACGGCCCTGAAGGCCTTGTGCCTGGCCAAGCCGCAAAGCCCCCTGATCCGCAGTGGTGAAGCCTTCCTTGCCACGCAGTACCAGGGCTATGGCTGGTATTCGACCTGGACCACGTCGCAGGTGGTCGACCTGGTTCCTTATCTGGGGAAGACCCGCCCGCTCACCTGGGGCGGAACGGACCTCCAGGCCTCCATCCAGGGCGGCCCCAGCTGGGATTTCAAGACCGCAGAAAAGCCCACCTACAAGCGTTGGGGTACCAAGGAGCCCCGTCCGGGCTTTTATCCCATGGACACTCCAAAGGCCGCGAGCATCACCGCCAGCGGCAACGGCGTGCTGGTGTGGACCTACGCCTACCAGGTGCCAGGCAGCGCCAACGCGCCCGAGGTCGCTGAATCCAGCGCGCCCCTGCGGCTATCGCTGGGCCGCAAAATGTGGCGCCTGCGGACACCGCAGGAAACCGGCAACGCGAGGCAGGGCTGGGTGCGCCAACCCTGGACTGGCACCCTCAAGCAAGGCGAAGAAGCCTGGATGGAATTGGAATTGGGCTCCAGCCAGAGTGCCGATTACGCGGTGCTGGAAGTGCCCATACCCGCAGGCCTCGAACCCACCGTGAAGCTCGAAGGCTTCGTCCTGGAAGGCCATGGCTACGCGGAAAACGATGCCACCTCGGAAAACTGGGTGAAGCCCCGCATCGAAGTTCGCGCGGACAAGGTGACCTTCCTGTTTCCGCAGGTGTGGAGCTGGTATCACCCACGGGTCCGCCTCTTGCTGCGGGCCGGTATGGCGGGCAGCTACAAGCTGCGGCCCGCGAAGCTGAGCCTGATGTCCAACGAAACCAAGTGGACCACCTGCGATGGCGTGGCTTTGAACGTGACGGAAGGAGGCCATAAATGAAAGCCATCATCTTCTTCCTCTTGCCCGCGCTCCTGGCCGCCGCCCCCCAGAAGAAAGCGAAGCAACCCGCCCCGGCGGACTATGTGCCGGATCCGAGCCAGTGGCGGGTGGAGATCAAGCCCGAACTGGGCGGGTGGCAAAGCGAGCCCCACCCGATCATCCGGATCAAGGTCGTGGATCCCCACGACCCGAATCCCCCCAGTGACGAGGCGGAACGACCCAACTACGACAGCGAATACGATGGCGAAGGCGAGGGAGAGGACGCTCCCGAGAAGAGTGCCGACCAGCTCAGGAATGAACGGCTGGCCCGGGAGGCCGAAGAAAAGCGCAATGCCTGGCGGGAGCGCAAAGCCACGGTCTGGTTCAATGGCCAGGTGCAGCCAATCACGCTCAGCGTGGGTCGCAGCTACCTGCTGAATCTGGATGCGGCGAATGGCGAGAACCGCTTCGAAATCTCCGTGCCGGACGCGGGGAAGCGGGTGGTGCGCACCTGGTGGGTATCCTCCAGCCGCACCCGTCTGCGGATCTCCAAGATACTCAGCGAGGAACCCTATTCGGGGAATCTCGAGGTCCTCGAGCCCGGCGGAGAGCTGGCCACGGCGGGCCGCCGCACGCCCAGCGGCGGCCTGTGCAGCTGGGGTGGCGAGTACACGCATTCAACCCCGGCGCCCGGTACCTACACGCTGCGCTGGACCGGCGGATGGCGGGGCGCCAAGCCCTGCCGCATCACCGTGGAGGCCGTGCTGGATGGCGGCACCGACACCGAGCGCCGCTGGCGTTTTGAACGCGTCGTGCTGGCCGGGGCAGGACCCGTGACGCTGGGGACCATCGATGTGGAAGAGTGAGGCCAGGTTGCGTTCAATAATTTAAAAAACTCACCGCCAAGATGCCAAGAACGCCAAGAAATGATTACAGGCTTGTCGTAAGGATGAAAGTACGGTGGCCTGAGGTGGGCCACACGTAGTGCAAGGCAGGCCCTGCACCACCAGAATTTGCAGACTGAGGGAGGCAATTTAAGTTACGCCCATTGAAGCGAGTTTGGGCTGAAGTCATTTGTGGCGATGTTTTGCTTTTCTTGGCGCTCTTGGCTTCTTGGCGGTGGATGAATTTGTTGGATGCAATTTGAGATCAGTCCCGCGCGGCGACTTCGCGCTTGATGAACTCGACTACGTCATCGGTGTTGGTGCCGGGCTGGAAGACCTCGCGGATGCCCTGGGCCTTCAGGGCGGGGATGTCCTCGTCGGGAATGATGCCGCCGGCGAAAATCAGCACGTCGTCGGCGCCCTGGGCTTTCAACAGGCGGATGATTTCGGGGAACAGCTGGTTGTGGGCGCCGCTCAGGATGCTGAGGCCCAGGACGGCGGCGTCCTCTTGCACCACGGCGGCCGCGATCTGCGCGGGGGTCTGCCGAAGGCCGGTGTAGATCACTTCCATACCGGCGTCCCGCAAGGCTCGCGCGATGACCTTGGCGCCCCGGTCGTGGCCGTCCAGGCCCGGCTTGGCGATGACGACACGGATGGGTGCGTGGGTGGGAACGTGGGACACAGAGACTCCATGACTGCCAACCATGAGTTTGCCTCATAGCTCACTTGTGATGCCAATCAAGATATGGAACGGTACAGTTCTAATGTCCGGTTTCGGCTGTCGTCCATGTCGTCTATCGCCCTTAAGCTTTAATGACGGGGTCCATCACGCCCCTAGCGCGGATCCCCGCTTTGACACCTTTCACAAGGAGAAACCATGAGTCAATACGTCGATGAAGTCCTTGAAGGCTTGAAAAAGCGGGCTCCTTGGGAAACGCTTTTCATCCAGGCGGCCACCGAAATCCTCCATTCCCTGGCCCCGGTGCTGGACAAAGAGCCCAAGTATAAAAAGAACGCCATCCTGGAGCGCATCGTCGAACCAGAACGCACCATCTGTTTCCGCGTGCCATGGGTGGACGACAAGGGGCAGATCCACATCAACAATGGTTGGCGTGTGCAATTCAACAGCGCGATAGGGCCCTACAAGGGCGGCATCCGCTTCCACCCCAATGTCACCATGGACACCCTGAAATTTCTGGGCTTCGAGCAGACTTTCAAGAACAGCCTCACCGGCCTTCCCATGGGCGGCGGCAAGGGCGGCTCGAATTTCGATCCGAACGGCAAATCCGATTCCGAGGTCATGCGTTTCTGCCAGTCCTTCATGATGGAACTGTGGCGCCATATCGGCCCGAACACGGATGTCCCCGCGGGCGACATCGGCGTGGGCGGCCGCGAAGTGGGCTACCTGTTCGGCATGTACAAGAAGCTGCG
>JANXQX010000127.1 GCA_025353305.1 Holophagaceae bacterium | reverse complement strand
GAGCGGCCTCGAATTCGCTGTGATCCGGATGCGGGATGCGGGCGCCAAGCGCTTGGACTGGCGATTGCGCCGGGAGGGCGGAACCGATGAGCAGCGTGGCCAAGAGAGAGAGACAGGAACGGCGCATTCGCATGGGACCTCGACGAGCTGGTTCATTCAAGAATCCGAGGTCATACATGCAGCCTGTGGTTAATTTTTGTTAATTTTTCGAATTACTATTCAATTACAAGAACCGATGGCGAGAGCAAAAGGTCCCTTCATCACCACCCCTTATATAAGGACACCGGACCGCTGTAGATTCTGTCCGCATCCTTTTCGCGCCACCAGGACACTGGTCTGATCCAAGGACCCACCAGGTCTGAAACCACCTTGATTTTAATTAAACGTTCAAGGGCTCGGTTCCCGGGAGTTGCCGCCAAAGCCAGCCAACTAGGCCTGGCAGAAGGGCCCGAACGCGGCTTCACTGGGTTTGAAGCTTCCCTTGGCCTGGTTCGGAAACTCCGCTGCCCCGGAACCTAACAATGGATGCCGAAACGGGAAAACCCATACCCACCAATGAGATGGCATAGCTAATTACAGATATATCATTTATTTTTTAAACCGCTTGACTCATTTTAGCAGAGGTAGGAGACTAGCCTCCGCTAGCCACCTTCCACCCGGCCAGATCTTTCCTATATGTTGATTTTCAACACGAGCGTGCAGCCTTGGGTGTCGCCTTTCCCCCGTAGGTTCCCGACTTTTCTGCTTTTTCTTGCAGCCTTCCCCAACGGTCTTTCCAGTCCCCGCATTCCTTCCAGACCTAGTGCCTCAATACCTTTTGATCTTTGTGCTTTGATCCCAACTACCACCTCGATGGAGCCTTTCGTCGAGATTCAACCCAGGGATTTCTTAAGGAGGAGTCAGTGAACAAAACGAGTCTGTGGCTTTCAGCCATGCTTTTGGGTGGGGTGCTTCATGCTGAAGACACCTCCCCGCTTTCCTTCAAGATCCGCGCCCAAGGCGGAACCGAAACCACTCAAGGCGTGCGTAACGGCTTCGGAGCGGGCCTGAACTATGGGTTCAAGGTGGGCCCCGGTACCCTCAATGCCGAGTTTTCCTATCAGTACTACGCGGGCAAGCAGTACCGCCAGCCCATCGGCACCAACCCTTTCAGCCTCACCGATACCACCGCGGTGGACTCCCACAAGTCAACCGTGACGGGCCTGGGGATCAGGGCCTCTTATCAGATGAAGCTCTCAGGCGACTGGAACTGGCATCTTGGTGCGGCCTTCATGCAGATGAAGTCGAAAGATGAGGCCGTCGGAACCTTCGGGACGAACACCACCACCCTCAACTACGGCAGCTGGGCCATCAACCCGGATAAGTCTGCCCTCGCCGTCTCCCCCTTCGCGGGTGTGACGTACAATCTGGGCGACATGGGTGCCATTGAATTCAACCTCATTGGCGCGTCCTACAAGCAGATCACCGTCACACCGATCTACAACGCCTCGGCGACCGTCCTCAATCAGCGGGTCACCCCCGCCATCGGGGACAAGTCCGTGAACAATATCAAGCTCGAAGTGGGCTACGCCTTCAAGTTCTAATGCTGAAATCCCGATTTTCCATCATCCATTTGGAGGATACATGTCCATTGTGAGTCAAATGAGACTCCTCGGTAAGGTAGCCCTGGCCCTTTCCGTTGGCGCCACGTTGTGCGCCCAGGAGACCACAGGTCAACTCGTGGGTTCCGTAAAGGATCCCAAAAATGTCGCCGTGGCCGGTGCGAAGATTCTGATCCGCTCTCCGCAAATGCTTCAGGCCCGCACGGTGGTTTCGGATGCCCAGGGAAATTTCCGGGTCCCGTTGCTCCCCGTTGGTGAATACAGCGTAACGGTCTCCAAGGAGGGCTACGCCGGCGCCATGGCCACCAACCTGCGCATCAGCATCAGTGCGAATGTGCGTCAGGATTTCACGCTGAAGCCCGTGACTGAAGCCAGCACTGTGGTCGAGGTCATCTCCTCGGTCGGCGCGGTCGACAAGACGGACACCAAGACGTCCACATCCTATTCCGCTGAACAGTTGAACACCCTGCCCACGGCAGGCGGCGATCGCAGCTTCTTCGGAGCTTCCGATCTGGCCCCGGGCCTTTCGGTCAACTCCGGTGGTGGTACGTCCATCCGCGGCGGCAAGACCCAGTCCACGCAATACACCCTGAACGGCGTGAGCGTGAAGGACGAATATGAAGGCCGCCAGAACACCACGCGTTTGATTGATGACGCGGTGGAAGATACCCAGGTCATCCAGTCCCCCCTCAATGCGCGCTTCGGCCGCACCGGGTCCGGGCTCGTGAATGTCGTGACCAAGTCCGGCGGCAATGATTTCTCCGGCTCCATCCGCAAATATGTGAGCCGCGACGACTGGAATGCGGTGCGTCCCCATGACGACGGCACCCGCTCCAACATTTCGTCCAACCGGCAGATCGATATCTTCCTCTCCGGCCCCATCGTCAAAGATCGCATCTGGTTCGCGGTGTCCTCCATTCAGGTTCCTTCCTCAGGCAGCACGGGCGAGATTCTTTCCGGTGAAAACCCCGCTGACTGGCAACCCGCCACACTGAGCGGTTCCGGCATGGAAGCCTACGATCCGACCTTCCGCAATGGCTCCGCCTACGCTTGGGATCTGGGCAAAAAGTATGTCGTCGGCACTTCCTCGGATTTCATCGATACCAAGGTGACGGTTGCCTTGACCCAGGACCATACCATCGACTTCGGTTACAGCCAGAACAAGCTGGTCATCACGAACCGCAACCCCTACGGCGTGCCCATCGTGGCCACCCTGGGCTCCAACAGCCTTTCCCAGATCCAGCTCGAGAATCTGTACACCTACGGCTACCGCGGCACCTTGAACTCCAGCACCTTCCTCGAGGCCCGCTACTCCAAGGTCGCCGGTGAAGTGACCTTCCCGTCCCCGCCGCTGGATCACGTCCGTTTCGGTTACGGCAACTCCGGGGTCATCTTCCCCTACGGGTTCAACATTGCGCCCGCCACCGACGCCCGCAACAACCAGAGCGGCGACTTCAACCTGAAGAAGTTCTTCGAGGCCGCGGGCTCCCATGAACTGGACCTTGGTTTCCAGTTCTTCGAATCCCTGCGCGGCACGCAGACCCAGAACGGCCAAAAAAACCACCGGTTCAACGTGCCCTGGGCGACTGATCAGAAGGATGTCCTGGACTTCTACAATGTGACCGGCCTTGACCCCTACGGCGCCCGGGTGGGCTACCAGGTGGCCAACTGGGCCTGGGTCCTGCGGGAGACCGGCGATCAGCAGGCCACCAGCGTGTTCGGCCAGGCTCCGGTCTACACCAAGTTCTTCGGACGTGACGGCGTCACCAAGAATCGTTCGACGGCGTTCTATGTCAATGACTCCTGGACCGTCAACAGCCATTGGAATGGCATGTTCGGCCTGCGCATTGATAAATCCAAGCTGACGGATACCACTGGCGTGGTGCTTCTCGACAAGCAGGGGCCGCTCTCGCCCCGCCTGCAGGTCCGCTACGATGTGGACGGCACCAGCAAACACCTCTTCACCGTGACCGCCGCCAAGTTCGTCGAAGATATCAGCGCGGGCTTCTCGGATGCCTTCATCAAGAAGGCGAACTCCACCTTTGCCCGCTACGGTTACACTGGCGTGGCCGATGCCGCAGGCACGGCCAAATATGTGGATTACGCCACGGTCACCAACCCCGCGAACTATGGCAACAACCTCAACACCCCGTTCGTCTTCTCCGACGTTTCCAAGAACGCGATCCTGACGGACCTCAGCAATCCCTACGTCATCGAGTTCACGTTGGGGTACAAGCGGGCCTACACCAACGGGTCGTACTTCTCCATCACGGGCATCAATCGTGAATGGAAGAATGATTTCCTCATCAGCCAGGACTACGATCCCAGCTACTGGGTGGTGGTGCCGGATCCCACCGGCCACGGCCTGCCCTCCAAGATCAGCCAGGCCACCAAGTACGGGAATTCGGACCTGGGCAAGCGGCGCTACAACTCCGGGGAACTGGAATGGAAGCAGATCATCAACGCCACCTGGCTGTTCGGCGGCAACTATACCTACTCCCGCCTGACCGGCAACAACAACGGTGGCGACCAGGGCTCCCAGGCTTTCCGCGACAACCTCGCCACCAACAATGGCTTCTTCCGCAATGCCTTGCTGGCCACGGGTAAGACAGAGCAGCAATTTGCTCCCGAAGGCGCCCTGGTTTCCGATCAGACGCACAAAGGCCGCGTCTACGTCACGGCCAACATGCCCATGGGCAAGGGCAAGATTTCCTACTCCTTCCTGCTCCGCTACGATTCCGGAAATGCGTTCAACGCCACTTCCAGCAACCCCTCGAACATCACGAGCGTTGCCGGTGCCCCCCCTGCGCCCAGCACCTACACACGCTACTACATGGAACGCGGCGCCCTGCATTTCAATGACTCGTATCAGGTGGACTCCAAGATCGACTGGTCCCTGCCGATCAAAGGCAAACTGCAGCTGATGGGGTACGTCCAGGTGAGCAATATTTTCAATCACCAACTTCAGGTCGGATATGGCTCCGGCTTTGGCGCCTCCACGTCCGTTGCCAACAACATCCGAGTTGCCAGCCCGGCTACGTTCGGGACGGACACCGGGGTTCAAGGCAATTACATTGTCGGCCGAAACGTCCTCGTGACCTTAGGCGTGAAGTTCTAACCCAGCCGTTGGATCCATTCATTGAGGAGCTAAACACATGATGAAAAACATGAAAAAGATTGGCCTGGGTGTTGCAGCGGTCCTGCTGCTGGCGCCTTCGCTGAAAGCGGGCGATGGCAAGGCTTTCCTGGGTGGCGGCGTGACCTTCGCCAACGATTCGCTCCGGAAAGTCACCAACCAGACTCCGGGCCTGAATCTGAACGGCGGTTGGGATTACACGCTTCCCGATACCAACACCACCTTTCGGATGGGGCTCGGGTTGAATATCCTGTCCGGCAAGGAGGGGACGTACAACTACATCTACGATCCAAATAACCTGTCTGTCCCGGTGAGCACCATCTCCAAGACCAGTCTGTACAATGTCCAGGGAACCGTTGATCTGCTCATCGGGACCCCCTGGGAAAAGGCCAAGATTGTCACCGGGTTGTCGGTTAACCTGTGGCGCTATCAGGCCGCTTCCCGCTATGTCCCCGGCTCTCCGGGTGCGGGGGACATCGTCCCCAGCCCCCACCCCTACGATCTCCAGGGCTCCAAGGCACCGGGCGATTTGAAGGTGGGTTTCCGGATCGGCCTCGACTACCAGGTCAACAAAGCCTGGTCGGGTGAACTCCTTCTCCAGATGGTGGAATTCGGTGCCACCAATGGGGATAGCCGAACCAATGCCTTCAACCCGTCCTGGCTCCAGCTCGGCGTCAAGTACCACTTCTAGACCTGGTCATTTCAGTGAAAAAGGGGTGGTCTCCGGACCCCCCTTTTTTTCGTGACTTTTGCTGTTCGTTATTTCTCAATCCGCCAACAACACCCTTTCCGATTCCATAAAATAAATCTTGATGGTGTATGGAGAGGCGGGGTTCAAATACCGGATCGATATCAAGCGGGCCAAATGATGAGCCATTGGTAGCATTGGTAGCATTGGTAGCATTGGTAGCGGTTGGGTTGTAACCGGATCACTTTAAATCATTGAAATGGAAGAGAGATAAGCTGACCTTGTCTCAGCGGCAACCTGAATTTGTGACAATGATCAGCCCCTGCCGGTGTCAGACTTCCATCAACCTAGGAGCCTATCGTGAGCCGATTGCTTGCCTGTCTGATCCTGAGCCTTGGGGTGTGCTGGTCTTCGGGCCTCGCTGCCCAGACCCAGATACCTTCCGCGACAGTGGAAGTGCTATCGAAACGGGTCCTGGTGGAGGCCGCCAGATATCATCAACCCGAAGCTGATGCCAATGCCTATCCCGTCGAAAATCTCAAACTTCAATACGGACACATGTCGCTGAATCTCAGCAAGGGAGTCGTGGTCGTCCTCAAGGTGGATGGAAAGCCCGAGGGCCTGTATTTCAAGGGGTCTGGGCGGTTCTCCTATCTCTCCGCCGAGTCCATCGAATACCCCCTGATGGACTTCAACATGGGTGAAAACACGAAGCTGGTCCCAACGAAAGGCCCGAAAGGCATGGAAGTTGGCGAGCCCTTGACGGAGGTCATTCTCTGGGCGGGAGGATTCGTCCTCCCCGTGATCAATGCCGCCCCCGCTGTGATGCCGAAAGAGGGGTTCGCCGTTGCGAATAGATTTTTCAATGTGAGGGACGAGGCGCTGCAGCCGTTTGAGACCAGTCTCCTCAATCGCATGCCACTAGGGCAGCTGATGGCCTACCGGACCGCCAATGCACCGCAGGCCAAGGTGGTTTCAGCGGAAATCACCGGCGAACGGGAGCATTGGGTCTATACCTACGACGAGGCCCGCAGCTATATGGAGTCTCTGATGATCCAGCACCCTGTCTCTGGAGGCGGTGTGACCCAGGTGGACATGATGTATGTTTCATCCCAACCCATCGGGTGGGTTCGGAAGGCCCCCAAGGACCCGGATTTCCGGATGGCCCACATGGATGTCGACGTGGTGGCCACCAAAAAGCAGTTTGCCAAAGTGATTCTGACCGAGACCCTGGAAATCATCCGCCCCAACATCCGCCTGCTCTCTTTCCACCTCACCAGCGTCCGGCCAGGGTTTGGTGCCGTGACCAAGGAAACCCTCCTGAAGACCGAGGTGTCTCGCGTCACCGATGAGCAGGGCCAAGAGTTGTATTTCGACCACCGTGGGGGCTACTTGCTCGTCCAGGTCCCCAAGCCCTTGGCCAATGGCCAGAAGATCAAACTCAAATTCGAATTCGAGGGCGACCTGCTGGGTACCGTTGGAGATGCAAGCGAATACTGGCGGCTCACCCCCGGAGAAGGCTGGTACCCCGAGCCGGATTCCGCGGGCCAGAGTTTCACGGTGAAGGCTCGTGTAGCGGTGGAAAAACCCTTTGTAGCCATCGCTTCAGCCAAAACGATCAGCCGCAGTTCCAATGAGACCCACAACATCCTGGAAGCCTCGCTGGACAAGCCCACCACCTGGTTTTCCATCGCCGCCGGAAAATACAAGTCCGTGGAAATGGTCCGGAATGGCCGGACCGTGCGCGCGTGGGGCTACGCCGGCATCAGCCATGGGGCGGAGCCCCTCATGAAAACCGCCCACGGAATCCTGGATTTTTACGAGGATCTCTTCGGCAATGTGCCCTTCGATGAGCTGAACCTGGTGGAGGTCCCTGTCATTGGGTTCGGCCAGGCCCCCGCAGGCATGATCTGGCTGACCCGTGAAGCCTTTGACGCCATCGGGGACGACGTGAACCGGATGGTGGCCTCGCAAGGGGCTGTCGGAGGCTGGGTCAACCGCTTGATCTCCCATGAGATCGCCCATCAGTATTGGGGTCATCAGGTGAAGATGTGGGGCGAGGAGGATCAGTGGATCACGGAATCTTTCGCCGAGTTCACCTCCGCGCTGGCCATTCGCGCCATGAAGAAAAAGGGACCGGGGGTGTTTGACGCCATCATTCTCGATTGGGGGAATCGCGCCAAAGAGCCCTCCGCGGTCTGCCCCATTCCCCTAAGCAACCATCTGCATGCAAAATTGGCAACCCACCGTGGCTACCGCCAGGGACTGGTTTATTTCAAGGGCGCCTACCTGCTGGCCAACCTCCACCACGAGCTGGGGGACGAAAAGTTCAACAGGTTTTTCAGGGCCTATCAGAAGTCCTTCGCCTGGTACCCGCCGAGCTACAACCAGGACGTGCCGGACCTGCTCAAAGCCATCACCGGCAAGGACTACCAGAAATGGTTTGACGACTACTTCTGGGGAACCGCCCTGCCGACCTGGAAACCCTGATTCCCTGCTTAACCTGGGAGCGGGACGGAATGGCATCTATAATTTCCGCTCAATCCCCAGGCGATAGCTGTAGTTGACCTGTCCGGACAGCAGCAACAGGAAATCCAAAGGCTGTTTTGAGATATTCGTGAAATCCACTTTGCTGGACCGCAGAGCCGCCGGCATGCTTTGAAGCCTATGATACTGGGCGGCCAGGATGCCCGGTTGAAGCGGTGGCGGGAAATTCATGGATATCTTGTTTGGATCGCTGGTTTTCAAACGAAGAAACAAGCGTTCACCTGGCTTGAGCTGGAATATGTAGGCCCGGTTCCCGTTGGCGCGATCCCCCCCGGGGTCGTTGGGACCACCCAGGGTGGCGTCGAAAAACAACGTCTTTTCCTCGAGAACCTTGACGTCCGGAGGGACGATATCAGCGCTCCGCATCCCATCTTCCCCCTTGGGAGTTATGGGGGTTCCACCTACGCTGGATTGTGCGGCCAGCGATAGACCGGTGGTCATCAAGATGGAACAGATCATGGCTGCGTATCGGACTTTATTCGGCTTTGACATATTTCAATCCTTCATCTTGCGGGGAGCATCCCAGGTGTAGAAGGTAGCACCGAGGGTAGAGCAGGGAAGAAAGATTGCCTGGGTTCCATGGGAAGAATTGCCAGCAGTCGCTTGACTGCATTCATGTGGATACTTCAGAGCACCTTGCTTCTTTTCCGAAATGGGAAGAGTATGAGGAAATAGTGGAGCTCCGCGATGCGCGCATCCTTGATTCTTGCTGCCCTGTGCATTCTGACCCCCGTTTTCGGTCAAACGACACCACCCGCATCGGATCCCCAAGCTGCGCCCACCCAGCAGGAATCTTCCACCAGGATTGTTCCGGTGCCCGACGACGCTACCATCATTGAGGCGCAGACCCTCCTGCCCAATGCCAGATTGGGGGGGGCAACCCAGATCCAGGGCAAGGATTACACCGGGCCCAACAATAAGCTGTTGAGCGGCGCGAGCGGGAATGCCCCTCCTCAGGTCACGACCACCACCATGGGTCCCGTGGGGCATGATGCCGGCTTCGTGGACGCGGCCTCCACCGACAAGGCCGACCAGATCACGGCCATGCGCCTCTATGGCTTCACGCTGCAGCCCAACGAGGAGATCGCCTTCAAGATGTCGGGAGAGAGCCATTCCAGGCTGTGCATGCGCCTGGGGGAACCCCTGGTGCCCAATCCAATGACCCCGCCCATCAAGGCCGTGAACCGGAAACCCAAGCCGGTCCGGTCCACAGGTTTCGCCGTCAAGAATGTGCTGCCTGAACCCTACCAGCTGATCCTCATCGTTTACGGGGAAGCTGGATACAAGTATCGGATAGACATAAACCGCAAACTCAAATCCTGAACAACATCCTTGGCCGCGACACCTAGGCGGATCCGGATTCCGCGGTGGGGTCTTCGTCGTCCTCCAGCTCCAGCCTTTTCATCTTCTCCAGGAAGGTGGTGCGTTTCAGGCCCAGCAGTTCCGCGGCTCTTTTCTTGTTGCCGCGGGTGATGGCGAGGCTCTGGAGCATCAGGTTCCGCTCGACTTCGGAGACCACATGGTTC
>JANXQX010000086.1 GCA_025353305.1 Holophagaceae bacterium | reverse complement strand
CTGGTAGAAGCGGATCTGTTTCTGGTTATGCTTCTGGTAATTGCGGATGGATTCCAACAAGCGGATGACGCCCACGGCCACCACGTCCACGGTGTATTCGGGCTGGTCGAAGCTCACCCGCACATGGCTCTGGGCGCCCAGATTGTAGACTTCGTCCGGTTGCACATCATCCAACACATTGCGCAGCGCGCCTGCATCCGAAAGGTCGCCGTAGTGCAAATGGAACTGCGACTGATGGTGAGGATCCACATACAGGTGGTCAATGCGGTCTGTGTTGAATAGCGAGGCCCGCCGAATGATCCCGTGGACTTGATAGCCCTTCGACAGCAGCAGCTCCGCCAGGTAGCTGCCATCTTGACCCGTGATCCCGGTAATGAGGGCAACTGGCATGGATCTACTCCTTCATTTATGAAAATATCACTGGTAGAGAATATGCGAGCCAAGCCTGGAGCAGGTTCCATCGCCATCAATATTTAAAGGAACTCTTTTGCAAGAGCGCGCCAACTGCCTGTAGTAGCGCGCCCTCTTGTTTTCTGGCCTTCACAAAGCTGGAGTCTTCCAGCGCACAGCTGGAGCCTCTATGCCGCTGAGGGCTTGGTGTGTATGATGAATGCAGATGCAGTGGTGAAGCGGGTCCCGTAGCTCAGTGGATAGAGCAATCGCCTCCTAAGCGATAGGTCGTGCGTTCAAGTCGCGCCGGGACCACCAGAACTCTTAAGGAGTCCCTTAAGGTGCTCAATGGATGAAATAAGCGAGATTGCCGGATGGAAACAATATTTATTCGTTCGAGTACTTCTCTTCCCATCGATAAAATACAAGCTAGGAAATATTGCCCTGGCTCACAAATTCCCCGGTATCTATGGCGTATAGAGGCATTTCTGCACCTCCATTAAGGTGCAATGGTTGAACTTCAACTCAATTTTCAAGATTGAAGTTTTTTTCTGAAACTCTTGTTACTATCCAAGCACGGAGCTATGCTCATTTGCACGCAGTCTTGTTCATGGAGGATTGATATGGCATCACTCAAGAGTTGGATTCTTCCCCTCAGCGCCTCGGTTGGCCTGTTAGCAGCTGCGGGGGATACGGGCACGCAAACTCCGTCCAGGGGCTGGCCATGGGAAGTGCAACTTCAGCTCGATCAAATGAGCTACGCCAGCGCCGATGTCAGAGGCCCGCTAGGTTCTTTCAAGGCCGGTGCTGATCCAAGCACTGGATTTGGCATTCGTTTCGCAATTGACCCCATCTGCACATCCTGGGGATCAGTGCTTTTTTCTGCCGGGTACCGGGCTCCTAGTGATGTAACTATCAAATACGGGCAGAAAGCTCCTTTTGACCTCAAACATCGCTCGCAGGCTGAAATTGGCGTGATGGCCCGGTTTGGCACGAACGAACCCCGTCGTCGCTGGGAGTGGGGTGTCGGTGTTGATGAGCGATTCGACTCCATGCGCGCCACCGGTGATTGGGGTACCCCAACTGAAGATAAAGCTTGGCGTCCCTGGGTTCGCGGCATGGTCCGCTATGTCTGGGATGATGGCAAGAAAACCCAGCCATTCCTGGGCCTGGAAGTCGCCGGTGCTCTAGGTAAAGTCGAGGTCAACGACCAGAACTATTATCAGGATCTCGTTGTTTTAACAAATACATTCCCAGCTGGTCAACGCTCACGAGTGCAAGGTCCTGAAAGTTTGACCCGGGGGCATTTCCCCACCTTCCAGGTAGCCTTGGTTGGTGGCATCCGCTTCGGACGCAATGCCTGCGGACCCGTTGCCATGGCTCCAGTTCCTGCCAAGGAAGAGGCACCCGCTCCGGTCGTCGCTCCAACTCCAGCACCAGCACCAGCCGAGACCCCAGCGCCCGCTCCGGCTCCTGAGACCACCCAGGCCAAACCTGCTGAAGCTCCGGCGGCCCCGATGGTGGAAATACAGAGCCTTACGGTCCACTTTGGCACCAATAAGTTTGTGGCCAACACGGCCGCGGCCGAAGCTGTCAAAGGTTGGGTTGAGAAATACAAGAGTGTCGTTGATCCAAGCGTCACAGCCGTGATTGGACATACCGACAGCCGCGGTTCCCGTAAATGGAATGAACGCCTTTCCATGAAGCGTGCCGAGAATGTTGCTCATATGCTTAAGACCAATGGCTTGAATCTCGACGGTGCCAAGATCGAGGGCCATGCCTTCGATGAGCCCGTTGGCGACAACAACACTAAAGAAGGCCGCGCCTTGAACCGCCGCACAGATGTCACCTTCAAGGACGGTTCCAAGTTCCGCGTAACGGGCAAGACCGAGACCGCCCCTGACCACACTCGCACCGGTGGCCCCCGCCACCACAAGAAGGCTGCTGTAGCTGCTGATGCCGCTGCTCCAGCCGCGGCTGCTCCAATGGCCGCTCCTAAGACTGCCAAGGCTCCCAAAGCTCCCAAGGCTGACAAAAAGTAGAAGGATAAGATTTAATCAAAAAGGGCCTCTCGCGAGGCCCTTTTTTATGAATCTGAGAAGCTGCGTGAAGCTCAAGCCTTCGTCAGGAATTCTTCGTAAACGCCATGGAAATCTATGATTTTGTGACCATCGAAGTGCCATATTCGGGTGGCCACTTCGTCAATTAAATCCTCGTCGTGAGTCACGAGTAACAAGGTGCCTTCGTACTTTTGAAGGGCCATGTTGAGCGCAACCACAGCTTCAAGATCCAAGTGATTGGTGGGCTCATCCAGCACCAGAACATTGGGTTTCTGTAGCATGAGCTTACAGAACATCAACCGACAGGCTTCGCCCCCAGAAAGAACTTCGGTTTTCTTGGTGCCTTCCTCCCCGCGAAAGAGCATCTGGCCAAGTACGCCTCGAATCTGTTCGACGGTTGCATCTGGGTCGAATTGGCGAAGCCAGTCAACCATGGTCCATCCCGATGGAATGCTTTCTCGAAAATCCTGGGCGAAATAGCCCACCTGGACTTCATGGCCCCATCGGACCACACCGCTGTCGAGCTTCAAGCTGGGTTCGGTAACACCTGTGGCTCCTTCAAGCAACGCATTCAACAGGGAGGACTTGCCCACGCCATTTCGACCCGTGATGGCAATTTTTTCCCCACGCATAATGGTGCCGGAAAACCCTTTGATGACTTCCTTGCCGTCGTAACCTTTCTTGACTTTCTCGAATTCCAGCAGGTGTTTCCCGCTGGGCCGTTTTTGGTCGAATTTAATGAAGGGACGCTGGATGTTTGACCGCGACAGTTCGCTCGGCGCAAGCCGTTCAACTTCCTTGCGTCGGCTATTCACCTGGGAAGATCGGGTGCCGGCCGCGAAACGTGCGATGAATTCGTTCAACTGAGCGATCTTCTTCTCGCGCTGCTCGTTATCGGATTCGATGCGCGAGCGGGTCTGGGTCTTGGCCAAAACCATGTCGTCATAACCACCGGTGTATTGAATGATGGTTTGGAAGTCAATGTCGGCAATGTGGGTGCAGACCGCGTTGAGGAAATGTCGGTCGTGGGAGATGACAAGCACCGTGCCATCGTAGTGGCACAGGAATTCCTTCAGCCAATGGATGGATTCAAGATCCAGATGGTTGGTCGGTTCATTCATTATAAGAACGTTCGCCCCTGTTAACATCATCCTTGCCAGCATACATCTTACCCGTTCCCCTCCAGATAAAACATTTGCCATCTTTAAAGATTCTTCCCCGCTGAATAGCATCCTTCCTAAAAATCCGCGTATATAAGTCTCGTCTTTTTCTTTAGAGTATTGTCTAAGCCAGTCAATCAAATTCAGATTAACATCAAAGAACTTTGTATTATCTTTAGGAAAATATGCTTGCGATGTTGTAACCCCCCATTCATAATTTCCGCTGTCGGCTTTTAATTCATCTGTCAGTATCCTGAATAAAGTATCCTTTGCCTGGTCGTTTGGTCCAACAAATGCAATCTTGTCTCCCTTGTTTACCTTAAAAGTGATATTATTTAATATTTTTTCTTTTCCATTCTTTTTTGTCAGTTGATTGACTTCTAGAAGATTGTTTCCGGCTTCACGTGTCGGCTTAAAAGCTATATATGGCATTCTTCTGGAGGATGGTTTTATATCTTCAAGTGTTAGATTCTCAAGTTGTTTTTTCCTGGATGTTGCCTGTTTTGATTTTGAAGCATTTGCACTGAACCTCGAAATAAATTCTTGTAGTTCCTGCCGCTTTGCTTCTATTTTCTTGTTCGCATCTTTAGCTTGTTTTAATGCTAACTGGCTGCTCTCAAGCCAGAAATCATAATTGCCTGTATACATCTGTATTTTGCTGTAATCTATATCTGCAATGTGCGTGCAGACCTGGTTAAGAAAATGTCTGTCATGCGATATAACAATAACTGTATTTTTAAACTTTTCTAGAAATTCTTCTAGCCAGCCGATTGATATTATATCAAGATGGTTTGTAGGTTCATCAAGCAATAAAATGTCAGGATTGCCAAATAATGCCTGGGCAAGCAGTACTTTAACTTTTTCATTTCCGGAAAGTTCTTTCATTAGTTTAGTATGCAGCTCATCCCGTATACCTAATCCGCTTAATAATTCAGCAGCTTCTGATTCTGCTTCCCATCCATTTAAATCCGCAAATTCTCCTTCAAGTTCAGAAATTCTTATTCCATCATCATCACTAAAATTACTTCTCGAATATAAAGAATCCTTTTCTTCCATTATGGAAAAAAG
>JANXQX010000063.1 GCA_025353305.1 Holophagaceae bacterium | reverse complement strand
CTGGGGCTGAAGGTTGCCTGCCTTGCTGCGTTGCAGCTCGGCAAGGAGACGGTGCAGGACGACGACGATCTCGCTGGGCCGGAATGGGTTGGCCCCGCTGCGGGCCATGGATTCGACGCCCTTGGGAAGATCCACGTACATTCGCAGCACACGGTAGAACTGCCCGAGGTGGGACTGCTCCACCACCAGGCCGCGCTGCACGGAAGCAAAGAAGTCCCGGTAGACCGCTTCCGCCACCGGATAGACCAGATAGGGAACCAGCAGCTTCACGTTCAGGCCCTCTTCCCGGGCGATCGAGACCGCCTCGGAACAGACCCCGGCGATGCTGCCCCAGGCCACCAGGGCCAGGGGCGCGGCCGGATTGCCCTCGATCTGGAAAAGATCCCGGCGATTGTGTAGCGGATCGAACTTCCGGATCCGCTTTTCATTCATGCGCTGGTGAACTTCACCGCTGGCGGTGGGCGAACCATCCTCGTTGTGCTCGATGCCCGAGGCCAGGTAGGTGCCCCCCAACATTCCCGGCTGGCTGATGGGGCTGATGCCGGATTCGGTGATTGTGAAACGGTTGTATTTCTGCAGATCGGCCTCAGAGGGCCGCAGGCGATCCACGATCTTGAACTGGGAGGTATCGATGGGATCGAGCGTTTCTTTGCGCTGCGAGATCTCCTGGTCGGAAAGGATGATTACCGGCGTCTGGAATTCCTCCGCCAGGTTGAAGGCTTCCACGGTGATGCGGAAGGTATCGGCCACGCAGGTGGGCGCCAGGATGGGCCGCACCACATCGCCGTGGGCCGAGAAGGCCGCCGCGAAGAGGTCGGACTGTTCCGGCTTGGTAGGCATCCCTGTGGAAGGGCCACCCCGCTGGACGTCGACGATGACCAATGGAAGTTCCGCGATGCTGGCCAGGCCCATCATCTCGGTTTTCAGCGAAAGGCCGGGACCCGAGGTGGCGGTCATCGATTTCTTCCCCGCGAAGGATGCGCCTATCGCGGCGCCGATGCCCGCGATCTCGTCTTCGGCCTGAAGCACCGCACCGCCATATCTCCAAACGTGTTGCGTGAAGAACTGCATGATTTCTGTGGACGGCGTGATGGGGTACCCGCTGAAGAACTGGCAGCCTGCAAAGATCGCCGCCGCAGCGCACATATCGTTGCCATCGGTCATGAGCTTGCCCGAAACCGCGCCTTTGGAAAGGGCGATGGTCATGGGTGTGATCAGGGGATGCTCCTTCGCGAACTTGATGCCTTCGTTGAAGGCACGTTCGTTGGCCAACAGCACTTCTTCACCCTTGTTCGCGAGCTTCTTACGGAATCCCTTCATGACGGCTTCGCTTCCGATGCCAAACCAGCCCGCGATAAGGCCCAGCACGACCGTGTTCTTCGCACGCTCGGTTCCGGCGGTTGTTTTCGCCATCGCAGCGATGGGAACCGGGATCACTTGCAGTGGCGTCACGCCCACCAAGGGAATCTTGTCGGGGTCCACACCCGTGGCGGCCTCGTAGATCACCACCGTGGAACCGCTGACCGGCAATTCTCCGCCGAATTTCAGGAAATCCTCCCAATTCAGCGCGACGGCCACATCCAGGTCTCCCCCGGGATTCAGCAGATGCGTCGTCGAGATCCGCACCCGGCAGGAGGACTCGCCGCCCCGGATCTGCGACCCGAAGCTCTTGGTCATCATGCCGTGATAGCCCTCCGCAGCCGCAGCAGAGAGCAGGGACTCACCCGCGGAAACGATGCCATCGCCGCCCGAGCCTGCCATACCAAAAACGAGATCCTTGCGCATGGGTGCCTCTTGATGAGGATTGAAGAATTTGTTGATGAACAAAGGCCTCCCCATGCGACAGCAGGAGCAGGACGTTTCTTCCACCCTAGTCCCGATTTGCTGTACTTTTCGTCACACCTTGTCTGGAAGTCGCCCCCGGGGACGCGGCCCGATCACTTTGCCTTGTGCGCGTGGACCAATGGCAGCATCGAGGCGTCGGCCTTGACGTGGCATTTCTTGCAAAAAACCAGCCCAGGAAGGATGAGCCCGGCCTTCATGGCTGCGGCACGGTCTTTCATCACGCCGATGGCCTTGTAATCGGCGCCGTTGCCGTGGCACCCCTCGCAGTCGAGCCCCTTGGCCTTGTGCTTCGATTCATTCCACGATGTGTACTGGACCCGATGGCACATCATGCACTTCTCCGGCCCCAGCTTCGCGTGTGCAGGGGCCGTGGCCGCCTCGATCGCTTTGGTCGGCTCGACGGCCACTGACGGAGCGGGCGCCACGGTAGGCGGCTTTGATGGTGCTACCACGGGCGCTGGCGTGAGTTCCTTGGCTATCGGTGGCGCTGGAGGTGGGGCAGATGGCTTGAAAGGCTCACCAGCAGAAATTCCAGGCGCCGCTTTCGTGGATTCCGTTCCCACCGGAGCAACCGTAGGAGCAGCGGTTGGCGCGGGCTCGTTCACGGGCCTTGCGGGGGCCGCCACAGGAACTGGACTTTGTGATGGGGCCGAAGCGGGAGACTGCGATGGCGGGGGCGGCTTTGTCGTGCCGCAACCGAGCGCAACCAGACCAAGCAGACAGGTGAAGAGTGGGGCATGGATGGTGGAATGGCGCATGGGTATCCCCCTGAAGTCCGGTCCGAGCATAGTCCTATGCGGGCATTTGGCGCCAGATGGATCGAGAAATTCCCACCCGGTTTGGCGACTCCCAGAATGCTTACCCCAGCGCTTCCAGAAGCTTTTCCCGGCGAGCATCGAAATAGGATTCGAAAGTGGGGAGCAGGTGGCGGTAGATCAGGGCGCAAGTGGAAAGGAGGAGGGCCATCACAGGCAGAAGAAGGTTCGGCGCCCTCCACGCGCAGAGCATGAACGTCCCGCCGAAGAATCCGAAGTTCACAATGCCCATCCCGATGCCGAGAAACACCACCGGCATGGGCATGCTCCCGCTTTTCAGGCTGTCCCTGGGCATGGCCCTGGGGAGCCAGCAGGAAGTCCAGTGGCCCAGGCCCATCTGCACGAAAAAAAGGCAACCGCCCAGGCAAAGCGCTGCTAGCAGTTCAACCGGGGAAGGGCGCATCACCAGCACGACAAGCAGGAGTAGAAGCCCCGCCTGCAAACCCTGGTACATGGCCAGCCCGCCGAGCTTTCCCAGCAGGATGTCCCGGGCCCGGATGGGCAGGAGCAGCAGGGATTTCACGCCATGGCCGTCGAGCCCGAACTGGTTGTACTGCATCTGGTTCCCGGCCAGAGCAAGATATGCAAAGGCACCTGGAATCGCCCACATCGCCTGGCCACGGATATGGGAAAAGGGACCCTTCAACAACACGACGGTCATCACGGGCATCAAAAGGCCGAAACGGCCAAGATGGCTGCCGATCAGGGTCTTCCAATGCAACTGGGCCACGCCCGCGGCCGGGCTCCTGAAACTCCATAGTTTTTCGGCTCCCTTCGAGGCAGTCTTCACTTCCAGGGCCTGGGGGTCGGCTTCCCGTTCCATCTGCCGGGCCTGGAAGGTGAGCGCGATCAACAGCAACGCGATTGGCGCAAGCTGGTGCAGCAGCGCGGAGAGCCAAGCACCCTGAAGGGCTTCGCTTAGGCTTCGTGCCGCATGGGTGCTGGGCAGTGCGCCCAAAATAGACAGCGCCACCTGGCCCGCCTGCTTGATCTGGGCGATGCGCTCCGGTGTCAGGACCGTGCTCAGGTGTGCGCCCGGATTGGGCGCGGAATATTTCGGGAGCATGGATGTCATGACCGAAAGCATCCAGAAAAAGAGCCCGAAGAGCACCAGCGCAAGCTTCATCCGTTTCATCAAGGCGGCGGCGAGACTGCCGACAAAATGCTGCGTGAGGAGCATCCAAAGCACTGTCTGGAACCAGAGCAATAATGCGAAAGGCAGCAAGGATGGGCGCGCGGCGGAAAGGCCCATGCACAACGCCAGCGCGCTGAGGCCTGCCAGCGTCGGCCACGGATCCCCGATGCCGGCCACCAATTCAGCGGCGAAAAGCTGACGCAGTGGCAAAGGGTAAACGCGATAGCTCTCCCACTGAAGTTCCTTGGTGCCACCCAGGATTCCGCTGACGGCGCCTACCGTGATCGCGCCAAAAGCCAGCACGCCGCCGAGAATCAGCGGCCCGGTGCGCTGGTCAAAGTGCGTGCCAAGCGCGTACCCCGCCACGGCGGAGATGCCCAGCGCCGGCAGCCCACCCAACACCGCCACCAGGCCCATCACCAACAGCATGGCCCAACGCCCGCTCTTGCCCATCTCCCTGGCGGAGCGGTTCCAGGTGGCCTGGAAGTGGGCTGCGAGAACAGCGCGAAAGGGCGAGGCTGGTTTCATAGCCACGAGAGTTCACCCGTTTGCGCGCCGCCCACCAGCTCCACGAAAAGACTTTCTAGGCTCTCGCCATTCGCCCGCCCACGTATTTCATCCAGCGTGCCGTAGCCCTTGAGCTTGCCTTCATCGAGAATTGCGATGAGAGGGCAAAGCCGTTCCACCACATCCAGGATGTGCGTGGTGAGAATCAGGGTCACGCCGCGCTGCTGCAAGGTGAGCAGGATGTCCTTGATGGTGCGGCTGGTGACTGCGTCGATGCCCTCGAAGGGTTCATCCAGGAATAGAATGCGCGGCCCGTGGATGAGCGCTGCGCACAAGGCGATTTTTTTCTTCATGCCGAAGCTGTACTCAGCCACCAACGTGCCTGGCGCCGGGCTGAGATCCAGTTTCCCGAACAGTTCCTCGCGCCTGGCATCAATGGTGGCTTCATCCAACCCGTACATCCGCCCCACGAACCGAAGGTATTGCGGGCCGCTCAGGTACTCGAGCAAGGCCATGTCCTCGGGCATGACACCGATTTGCCGTTTCACGGCAATGGGATCCGCTTCAAGCTCCAGGCCCAGGACACGGATGCTTCCTGCTGTGGGTTTCAGCAGGCCCGTCACCATCTTCAGTGTGGTGCTTTTCCCTGCGCCATTGCGCCCCAGCAGGCCTAAGAATGTGCCTGCTTCAAGAGAGAAGGACAAATCGTTTACAGCGGTCAACTCGCCGAACTGTTTCGTCAGATGGGTGAGTTCCAAGGCAAGGCCGTCGTTCAAAATTGTCCTTTCAATCCCGCGGGCAAGAACGGCATAAGGGGCCGCAATGGAATAACCAGAATAGCGCTGGCCATTCTATAACGGCCCCTATGGTCATGGGCGCTCCCGGATTGGTCTGATAGATGATGCCTTCATTTCCCGGCCGCGCTTGCGCAAAGCCTCCCGCAACAGAAATTCGATCTGCCCGTTGAGCGAGCGCAACTCCTCGTCAGCCATGTGTTGCAGGGCCGCGAGCAGTTCCGGATCCATCCGGAGCAGGAAGGCTTTGCGTTCAGCCATGAGATCAGTTGTACAGCGTGCCGGCATTCACCACAGGCTGCACGGCCCGCTCGCCGCAAAGCACCACCAGCAGGTTGGACACCATGGCGGCCTTGCGTTCTTCGTCGAGATGCACCGCGCCGTGTTCATCAAGGCGTTCCAGCGCCATTTCCACCATGCCAACCGCGCCCTCCACAATCAGCTTCCGCGCGGCGATGATGGCGCCGGCCTGCTGGCGTTGCAGCATGGCCTGGGCGATCTCCGGCGCGTAGGCCAGGTGGCTGATGCGGGCATCCATGATCTCCACGCCGGCCTGGTTCAGCACGGCCTGGACTTCGTCTTTCAAGTGGCCCGCCACGGCCTCGGTGTGGCCCCGCAACGATACTTTCTGGTCATCGTGCTGGTCGTAGGGGAAGCGCATGGCCAGATTGCGCAGGGCCGCCTCGCTTTGAACCTGTACGAATTTCTCGTAATCCTGGACCTGGAAACTAGCCTCGGCGGTGTCCACCACCTTCCAGACGATGATGGCGGCGATCTCCACGGGATTGCCGTCCAGGTCGTTCACCTTGAGCTTCTGGCTCTCGAAGCTGCGGACCTTGGTGCTGACTTTGCGCTTTGAAAGGAAAGGGTTCGCCCAGGCCATGCCTTCACGGCGCACGGTGCCCTTGTAGTCGCCGAAGAGCTGCAGCACCGCCGCCTCGTTCGGATTCACCACAAAGAGGCCGGCCAGCACAAAGATCGCGGCAATCAAGCAGATGACCCCAGCCGCGACAAGCAGGGGCGCTCCTGTATTTGCGGCGACGATGATGCAGGCCGGCACTGCGATCACCAAGGCGATGCCCAACACCAGCAAGGGCAGACCGGCAAGGGCGGGGTGGGTACGTTCTTGATACATCGGGTCCTCCGAGAGTAATCAATATGATATCACTTTGATTACTCGTCAAGAGGCTATTGATAGGGCATCCATTCACGAGTCGACCGGAAACAAAGGGAGACAATATTGGTTAATTCTTGATGCCGCTCACGGTTTGGAAGTAGCGAGCGAAGGCCGCCATGCCGCCGCCGGCCTGCTCCCAGTCGTAGTTCTCGTTGGGGGCGTGGTAGCCATGTTCGGGAAGGCTCAGGCCCAGGAAGAAAACCTGGCAGCCTAGGACATCCTCCATGGTCTTCACCGCGCCGATGCTGCCGCCTTCACGGGTGAAGGTGCAGGCCGCGCCGAAGGCGAACTGGTACGCGTCCCGGATGGCCTCGGCGTAGGGTCCGGTCACGTGGCCCTTGAAGGGGGCCAAGCCGTGCTCTTCGTGGACCACCACATCCGGGTTGTGCTTCTTGACGAATTTCTTGATGCGGTCCATGGTCTTGTGCTCATCCATGTCCGGCACGAGACGGCAGGTGAGTTTCACCTCGGCGCGCGGCGGCACGGCGCTTTTGATGCCGGGGCCCGTGTAGCCGCCAACTACACCGTGGACTTCCATGGTGGGCCGTCCCCACACGCGCTTGAGGATGCCGATGGGGTCCTTGGTGCGCAAGCCTTTGAGCATGTGGTCTTTCATGAAAGTTGCCGTCGTGAAGCCGCTGGTGGCCCAACCCGCCAACTCTTTCTTGGAGGGCTTGACCACCTGTTTGTAGAAACCGGGGATCTTCACCTTGCCGGTGTTCCCGTCCATCATCCTGCTCACCAGTTCAATGAGTTCCGCGAGCGGATTGCGCGCCGCGCCGCCCACCACGCCGCTGTGCAGATCGTGGTCCGCGGTTTCCAGGGTCAGGATGAAACCTTTCAGGCCCCGAAGGCCCGCCGGGGTGCTGGGTTTGCCGCGGGTGATCCAGACCGTGTCACTCACGACGATGGCGTCGGTCTTGAAACGATCCTTGTACTTGTCCAGCCCGCCTGCGAAATTCGGCGAACCGATCTCTTCTTCCAACTCCCAAAGGAAGTGGATGTTCAAGGGAACGCCAGCCTTTTTCGCGGCCAGGGCGCCGAAGAAGGCAGTCACCGCCGGGCCCTTGTCATCCGTGCTGCCACGGCCACGGTAGGTGTCGCCATCCACCACGAACGTGAACGGCTCGGCGGTCCATTCCGGCTCGTTGGCGGGCTGCACATCCATGTGGTTGTAAACAGTGATGGTTGAAAACCCCGGTTCATTGCCCAACCAGCCGTGGATAAAGGGATTGCCATCCGTTTCCAGAATTTCGGCTTGGCCACCGTGGCGTTCGAACAGGTTTCTGGCCGCCTCGGCGCAGCGACGCACATCGCCCGCGCGGGATGGATCGGCGCTGACCGAGGGGATCTCCACCAGCAGGCGCAACTCGGCTTCAAAAGCTTCACGGCGGTCGGCGGCGAAGTCACTAAGAGCTTCGCGAGTCAACAGGTCGAGGTTCATAAGGACTCCTGTTCGGAACCTCTACCTTAAGCCGCCACATCCAATTCACCAAGCCGTCCAGGCCAACCAAGGCAGCCGAGCTAAACTAACCCGATCACAGGAGCCCACATGGATCGTTTTGGCAGTTCCCGTTTGCGCATCGTCTGGTCCTGTGTGTTCCTGCTGCTCACGGGGTTGGTGCTTGCCAGCATCCGCTCGGACGGAACCAACCTGCTGGTCTTCGGTGGGGCACTTCCAAAAGGGGATGAAACAATCGATACCTACACCACTGCCAATCTCGGCGTGCTGGTGTATTGGGTAGTGCCCTTCGTGATCCTGATGGGCGGTTTCATGGGTCTGGCAGGCGCCCTTGGCGCCTCGACCTTCGGGGATCGCTTCAAAGGCTTGTTCGTTGCCACTGGCCTGGCCTTCGTCCATGGCCTGTTTCTGAGCCAGATCGCACTCATTCCGCTTTGGGCCGCGGCCTGGAAGCTGCTCGGCACACCCTTCCCAGCGGCGCTGCTCCAGGCCGATATGCTGGGCCTGCTGCTAGGCCTTCAATTGCTCCTCTGGTCCGCCCTCCTGATGCGCGTTGTGCAGAGCAACGCGGGGCTGGCGGTACTCCTGGCCCTGTTATTGAAGGAGATCGGATCGAAACTCGTCTACATAGTGGACTTCGGTGAACAGATGGGTTTCAGCGCCAAGGGCGTAAAAGCCGTTGGGGCGGTTGTCAACATGCTGCCTTCGGGGCAGATCCCCAGCGACCCCTTCGCGCTTTCGGCGCTGCCTCTTTCTATCGGCGGACCTCTGCTCCTCGCGGCCATGCTTTGCGCCATTCCAGCCCGGAAAGGCAAGCGGACTTGACGTATCAAGCGGCTTTCCTGCTGTTGGTCCTAGGTACATCAAGCGTGCCAGGCAGTACCCAGGCGAACCTGCCAAATTCCACCGACTCGAACCAGCTCAAACAGCGCCTTGCGGCCCTGCAATCCCGCATGGCCCAAGTGGATCAGCAGGTGGAAGCACTCAAGAAGCGTCGCAAGGGGGTAATGGTGGAGCTGCAGGGAATTTCACTGCAACGGGACCGGGTCCGGGCCCAGTTGGATGGCGCGAAACTGAAACAGGACCAAGCCCAGCTGGAAGTGCAGGAGATCACCTCGAAACAGGCCAAGGTCCGCAGCGAGATCGACCGGTTGCGCATAGATCTGCGCAAGCAGATCCGCCTGATCCAGGCCCAAGGAGAACTAGGTGGGCTGGCATTCCTGCCAGACTCCTCGAATTTTGAAGCTTCTCTCGCTCAGGCCCGCCACCTGACCTGGTGGCGGCTGCAGGAGCGGAAGCGCATCAGCCAGATCCAGCGCCTTCAAGGAGACCTCGTCCAGCGGGAAAACGAGCTGAAATCCGTGCTCGTGCGTCTCTCGACCGAACAGCAGGAGGCGGCCCGCTTTCAAGGGGGGCTCACGATCAGCGAAGAAAAACTCAGGAATTTCATGAGCGCGCTCCAGCAGGATGAGCAGGCCCAAAGACAGGTGCAGGCAGAACTCGCGGAGGAATCGATCCAACTGGAGCGCATGCTCACCAACCTGATCGGGAAATCGAAGACCGAATCATTTGAAACGCCGGTAAGCTTCACGAGCCTGCGAGGAGATCTTCCGGGTCCCGTGGAAGGTAGCCTGGCCCAAGCGTTCGGGGAACACCTGCATCCTCGCTTCCACACCAAAACGTTCCAGAGCGGCCTGCTCATCGAAGCCTACATCGGGTCGCGCGTATCAGCCGTTGCAGACGGCAAAGTGATCCTGGCCGAGCCTTACCAGAGCTATGGCCCCATCGTCATCGTGGATCATGGCAGTGGCTGGTTCACCCTTTACACGCACCTGCAAGGCACCGTGGTCACCAAGGGCCAAACCCTTCGCCAAGGTGACAGCGTGGGAACCGTGGGGGAAACCCTGGACGGCCCCCGTCTGGGCTTTGAGATCCGCTACCAGACCAAACCCGAAGACCCAAACAAGTGGCTCAGGAAGAAGTACAAGTGAAAGGAGTCCTGCGTCCTGAGTCCTGGGGGTCAGGACCCAAGACTCAGGACTCGGGACTCAGGACTCGGGACTTCTTTACCTAACGGCATTGCCTGCGTTGAACAGCGGCACGTAGACGGCCAGAAGAAGGCCTAGCACTGTCACGCCCATGAAGAGAATGAGAATGGGACCGATGAGGCTGGTCACGGCGGTGGTGGCCTTTTCGACTTCCTGATCAAAGAAATCAGCCACATGGTTGAGCATTTCAGGCAGAGCGGAAGCACTTTCGCCCACGCGGCACATTTCCACCGCGAGGGGGTCCAGCAGCTTGGCCTGATCCAGCGCCAGGTGAAGGCTGGAACCGGCGCGCACCTGTTCGCCCACGATGTTCAGCCGCAGTTTCATGCGCTCCGAGGCGGTGGTCTTTTGAATGACTTCGATGGATTGCAACACCGGCATGCCGCCGGCGATCAGGACTCCCAAGGTCCTTGAAAACACAGAAGAGTGGTACATGCGATAAAGGGTGCCCATGCGCGGGATGGCAAGCAGGATCCGCTCGTTGGCCCGCCTGCCGGCATCGGTGCTCACCATCCAGCGGATGACGAAGATCAGCACGACCAGCAGGATGCCCTGAAACCAGATCGTTGACCGCATGAAGCTGCCCAGGCCCAGCAGAATGCGGGTGGCCGCGGGCATTTCGATGCCGCCGCCAGAATAGATTTCATTGAAGCGCGGCAGCACGACATTGAACAGAATCAGCAGGCTCGCGAAGAGCACCACCACCAGGAAGGTAGGATAGATCAAGGCTTCGGTGATGCGGCGACGGCTTGTTTGCGCGAATTTCTGGAAGGAGAGCCAGCGGGCGATCACTTCTGTGAGGGTGCCGCTGCGCTCGCCCGCCACCACGTTGGCGCGATACACCGCCGGGAACGTACCGGCCTGTTCCAGCGCTTCAGAAAAAGCCATGCCCTCCTTAACCAGCTCCACCACGCGTTCCAGGCTGCTGCGGAGCAGAGGGTCCTTGCCATGGCCTTTCAGAAGTTCAAGGGATTGCAACAGCGGGATGCCTGCTTTCAGCAGGGCAACGAATTCCTGATTGAAGAGAATCAATGTCTCGGCCTTGAGCTGTTTGGTGCTCTTGAAAGCGCTGGAGGACTTGGTGATCTCGATGGGGAAGCCGCCTTCGGACATCACGCGCGCGCGCACGTCTTCAGTGGATGCGGCTTCATAATCCTTCGTCTGGATGTCGCCGTTGGGAGTGGTCAATTTCACCGTGAAACGCATGGGCCTCGCTCGCTCGAATGCATGAACTGCTCTAAGAATACCCGCTTACCTTGTCCCTTCCGCACAATGCGGGACATGGGCAGAATCAAGATCCCTTTGTGTCTCAGGCGGAGTCCCCATGTTGTTTTGCGCAAGAGCTGTTTCGGCTCTGGTCATTTCATTTATAACTGGAGCGGTGGCGGCACCTCTGCTGCACGCTCAGGCGCCCATCCAAGTCGGAACGTCAGAGCCTATGTTTCTGGACTTGAGAGATGCGGACGTGCGCACTCTGGTTCCCATGGATACCCGTGATCCCGCCCAGAATGAAGCCGCGAACAAGGCTTGGCTGACTCGAATAGAGAACTTTCACAATGTTGCTTCCGTTCGGATCCTGCTGCCAAGGACCGGCCAGCGTGTGCCTCTTTTGTTGGCCGCCAGCCAGGCTCTTCGTGCCCAGGACCCCGACATCAAGCTGTTCGTCGCCTTCGATCCGGAGGCCTCTTCCATGGTGGATGAAACGGCCTGGGGTGCTGTGGATGGCGGTGTCCTCGTCTCCACTGACCTCGGCGGCAATCCTGGTCTCTGGAGAGAGCTCCTGGCCAAGGCCCAGGAAAGCTTCCCCGGACGGTCTTGGTTTCTTTGGCTGCCAACTGATCCCGGGGCCCTGACCTCCACCCTCCTTGGCGATGGCGGCCGGATCATCGTGCCCGGAGGCGGTCCTGCCGCACGGTTGGCCGCCAGTCTCCCTCCAGGATTTACCGAGGTGGAAGGCGGCAACGGGGATCTGATGCTGCGCAAACATGGCGGCCATGAAGCCAAACGCTGGCGTTTCATCAATGGCGAATGGATCCCGGCGGAATTGCCCAAGGAGCGCACCGAAGTGGCTGTATCAGCGGCGGATTCCTACGACGTGGGCACCCTGCTGGCCAAGATGCGGGCGGAGCAATTGCGCAGCCGTGCCGCGCAGCTCAACCTTGTGGCCAGACTGGATGTGGATCTGCACATGCAAGGTTCCCGAAGCATGGGCGTTGACCTGGGGTTCACCTTCAAGTATTTCGAACGTGCAGGCGAGGCACCGGAGCTCCTGCAGGAGCAAGTGCGGTTCAACGGCGTGACCGCAAATCTCAAAGGCGAGATCCAGTTGCCCATCGTGGAAAGCCGCACCAGCCTTGCAGCCCCGGTGGCATTGAGCCTTACGGAACGCTACCGGTACCGGGATGGTGGCCCTGCGGGTCCGAACCGCCGCATCATCCGCTTCGACCCGGTGGACAACGACGTGACCCTTTTCCACGGCGAACTGGATGTCGATGAAACCACGGGCCGTGTTCTCGAAGAGAGAAGCGAACGTTTCAACCTGCCGGGCACCGTGAAATCCGAGCAGCGCACCTTGACTTACGGTGGGGCCGCACCCGGCGTGTGGCGCATCTTGAAGACCCAAACCTTCGAACGCTGGGTGAGTTCTGGCGGAGTCGCCCAGGTCCAGCGCAAGCTCGTGCTGACAAACCTGAACATCAACATCGCGGGCCCGGACTTCGACGCGGCGCGCGAAGCTGCCCGCCACTCTGAACAAACCATGCTGAGGGAAAGCCCTGAAGGCATCCGCTACTTCACCCGGCAAGCCGATGGCACCCGGAAGATGGAAGAGAAACCCCGCACCGCGGGCCGCGCCATCGCCGGTGTCATCGTGGTGGATCCAGGCCTGAAGCCGCCAGTGCTCCCGCTGGCAGGCCTGGTCTATTACGATTTCAACGCTTTTGATCGCGGCATCCAGATCAATGCGCTCACCGCCCTGCTCTTCAATACCGCGGCGGTGGTGGTGCCTCGCCTTCCCGGCGGTTTCGGCCTGAACCTGGATTCTCAAGCCTTGCTTTATCCCGCGGGAGAACGGCCCGTCGTGAACGGCGCTCTCTCCAGCAAGGATGAAGTTGCCCGCCGATTCGCAACGCTCAATCTGAATCTTGGCCACGATCTGGGGAAAGGATTCCGCTTCGAGGCCATGACTCTGTTTGAGTACGACCGCTACTCAGAGACCAAGGATGACGCGGCCAAGACTCCCGGTTACGTTCTGCCGCCTTCTGGAATCACAAAAGAGCTTCGGGGGGAATTGGGCTGGCTCTACCGCGGACTTCAGGTTCAGGGCTTCTATGGCAAAGGCCAACGTCCGGAAGGCACCTACGGTACCCCCGAAGATCCCCAATCGGTCCCCGATAACGGGCGTTTCACGCGGTGGGGCGGGAATGTCGGCTATGACCATCAACTCAAGAATGGGCTCTGGCTGCACGGGAGTGGCGGCGTGTTGGGCGGCAAGGGCTTCGATCGGTTCAAGGCGCTCAGTTTGAACGGAATCGTAAGCGGAATCCGCAGCAATTCCATCACGGCCGACCGCATCGCCTACGCACGCCTGGGGGCAGTCCTGCCCGCAGGCTCCAATCTGCGCCTTTCGGTTTTTCTGGATCACGGCGAAGCCCGCAGCCTGGACGATCAGAAAACCTATGGCCTGACAGGCCTTGGCATCGCCGGGGATCTACCCGGTTTCTGGTGGTTCACCGCCCTGCGCCTGAATCTGGGCATCGGCCTGAAAAGCGATATCGCCGGCGTGAAAACCGTGAATGGCTTCATCGCGTTGCTGCGGGTGTTCTAGTCCAGCCTAGACCATGGGAGCGGCCTGGGCCACGGCCGTACGGATCTGCGCGGCGATCGCATCCATCATGGCGTAGCGTTTGGCGTACATGCCCCGCTTGTTCGGCTTCATTTCGTCCCGTGCCCGGCGCTTGGCTTTCCGTGGAAGGTAGAACCACCCATCCAGAGTCCTGTGGCCGCCCAATTCCATCCAGAAGGCATCATAGTCGAAGGTCAGGGCATGGGCCCATTCTAGGTGGATCAAGTGTTTGCGCCTGTGGACCTGAATGGAATTGCCTGCGCCAAGGAATTCCCTCACGCCGATCGCCCGGCACAGTTCCTGCGCGGCGAACACGACGAGCGCCTTGGGCCGGAAGCCGTGCATGGCCTTTCCGAGGGCCTTCATCAAATCCTCGTCGCCCTCATTGCGACCCTGCACGCATCCGGCGTACAGCACCAGGCCGTTCGAGTCCCACTCCAGGGCAAAGGACAATGAACTGACCCGTCCGCCCTGCTGTGGACACTGGAGTGACACGGTGAATTCGCCCTCTTTGCGGAACCGGTTGTCGAAACCGAGGCAGATTTCTCCGGGTCCCAGGTCACCCAGGGGAAAGGTCGCCAGGATGACTCCTTCCCCCTCTTGCCGCAGCAGTGCCTCCCGGATGGCGCCGCCTTTCCAGAGGATGAACCCATAGGTATCCCGCATCACCTTGGTGCGCTGTTTGAGGCTCCAGCGGGCCGACAGATAGACCCGCATGGGCTTGAAGACAAGGTGGGGATTGCTGTCGGAGAAGGGCCGGAGGCCCTGGGTCTTCATCAGGGCAAACCAGGTCAGGGCGGCATCGGGCCGCGCAGCGGCGGCCAAGGCCCAACGAACATTCTGTTTCATCCTGCGGAGCAATCCGTCCGCCTTATAGGCCGAGGCACTGAGGGACCAGGCCTGGCGAGCCGCACTCCAGGTGGCCGTGAGTCTCATGTGAAAAATCCAGGGAATTCCAATGTTGGGGAGACACCCGGCGGCACGTTGGCATTGCGCTCACCCCGATGGCGGCCCTGGGGTTTGGATGCCGGGGCTGTGATGCGTGCTGCTTTCCAGGGCATATCCACCATCGATGAACGAGGTTACTGGCCTCGGGGAGAGGATGGCAGGATGCCGGCAAGGGTCAAGGATTCCCAGTGTGATGCCTTCGGCCTTTGGTGCGCCTAAGCCGGACGTCTTCTGTGGTTTTCATCGCAAACAGGATTGATTAAGAGTCTGCCACCGCTCGGTTTGGAACAGGTGCAGAAATCGCTACCTTGCGGTGAGATCTTCAAGGATCGCGATCACTTCGAGATCCTCTGGACGAAGATCCGGATCTTTTTGGGCCAACCGCTCCACGAGGCAGACCAGTGCCTCCGGCACCTCCTTCCTCAGGTAGCGGATATCTGGAAGCGGATGGATTCGGTGATGGTCGAGCACCTCGAAGGGCGTTTCGCCTTCAAACGGGGGTGTGCCGGTGAGCATCTCGAACAGGATGATCCCCAGACTGTAGCGGTCGGCGGCCGGGCCGACATGGGAGCGTTTCTGAGCTTCCGGCGCGGCATAGCTCGGCGTGCCCAGAAAAGAATAGGTGCTGGTGACGGTGGCTGAATCGAGCACTCTCGCGATGCCCAGATCCATCACCAGCGCGCGGTCCTGCCTTAGCATCACATTTGCAGGCTTGAGGTCGCGGTGCACCACGCCGAAGGTGTGGGCGTGGGCCAAAGCCTCGGCCAGGTCCAAACCGATGGCCACGCATTCAGCAACGGCCAAGGGTCCATGGGCCTGCATGTGCGCATCGAGGGTCTCCCCCTCCACAAAAGCCATGGCGATCCAGGGCGGATCGGAAGAGCTCATTCCGCCTGGGAAGGCCTCCAGGATCGGCACGATGTTCGGGTGCTTCAGCATGGCGCCGACCTTGGCTTCCTGGCGGAACCGGGCCAGCATTTCTTCGTCCTCCCAGCGGTGGGCATGCAACACCTTGAGGGCTACCATCTCGGACGTCTGCTGATGCTTGGCAAGGTAGGTGTTGGCAAATCCCCCCCGGCCCAGGAGCCGATCGATACGGTAGGGACCCAGGCTACTGGGATGGATTTGAAATTGCCGGGAACCCTTGAAGGCGGCTTTGCGCTGTCGCCATAGAAATAACCCTCCCAGGATTCCCGCCAACATGGAGGCCGGGATGATCCACCACCAGGTGGGGAAGGGCTTTGGCGCCACGGGCTCCACGGTCGGCATGGCTTTGGCCCGGGGGGCTGATGCTGATGTTGGTGCCATTGAGTGCTGCGGACTCACCTGGATGGGTGCCACCACGGGTTTTTCGGGTGGCGGCGGAACACCAGGATGGAAATCGGGGATCCGCACAGCTTCTTGCCTTGGCAAACTGGGCAAAAGCTCTGCCTGCGGCTGAAGCTCCGGCTTTTCGGTAGCAGCTGTTTTGGCAACGACGTCTGGTTCATTGGGTTTGGGTGTTTTAGGTTCAGCTTCCTTCATCCGCTTCGCGGTCGGCTCCCGCAAAGCTGCGGGCTCCCCCTTGGCCTCAGATTCCCTGAGGTGCGAGGCCGCGGCTTTCCAGTCCCCAAGCTCCGCGGCGCAACGCGCCATGCGGGCATAGGGATAGTAGTTCGCCAGCCGATTGTTGCCGTAGGTGAAGACCCCGGCAGCGGGCAATGGGCGCAGCATCGTGGCCCTCTGAAAGGCATCGAGAGCAGCTCGCCAGCGGCCCTGGCGCTCCGCGTCGAGTCCATCTTCATAGGCCGAGTAAAAGGTCCCTTGTGATTGAGCGGGAGCAGGCGGAACCGCGGCGAGAAGGATAAGCGCAGGTAGCCCCCAACCCTCAAAATGCCTGCCCATCGCTCAGTCCCCGACGAACATATGCCGCAGCCACCGCTCCACGGGCTGCCGCTCGAATTGGTAGATTAAGGAAATATCCACCCGATGCATATCCAAACGCTCCGTGCCCCGGGAGCGCGCCGTGGAAGCCTTCACGAGCTGGTCCACATCCAGGAATTGAGTGGTGGCCCGGTGGTCCCAACCGTAGCGGTAGGCTATGTCCACGGAGATGTTCCCACGCTTGATACCCGTCCCCACCGCCACATTGAAGACCACCCTTTGGCCTCCGGTGGTCCGGTCAACCAAAGGTTGCGGCTCTCTTGACAAGCCGAAGCGCAGGGGAATCACGCTGGCGTTTTTCGTCAACAACAGGTATTCGGCTCCTGTGTGGAGGGAGGTGACATTGGGAGTTCGATTGGCGCGATCCAGATCAAAAAAGCTGAGATTGTCCAGGTTCGCATTCGGCGTCATGTACCGCGCATCCGACCAGAGCGTGTGCTGAAGGTCCGTCGTGAACAACCAGTGTTCCCTGGGCCGCCAGGCGAAGCCCACTCCAGTGCTGGCCGGCCAATGGAGGCCATAGCTTGCATAGGGGCTGCCCTTGAAGGTGACGCCGGTGGCATTCGTGTCCAGCGCGGTGCCAAAAGCGTAATCAGCGTGGAAGGGCGTGCGCCGCACCAACCCCAGACTCCATGTGGGCCAGCGCCAGATGAGGCCGAGGTTGAAGTTGTTGCCATCGAGGGCATTGACCTGCCGGTAATTGGCGAAGGTGCTGCTCGGGCCCTGCACCTTGGAACTCGCAGAGTTCAGTTCCCAGCGGCCCCGCCACTGGTTGTAGCTCGCTCCGATCAGGATCCGTTCGGAGGCCTCATAGGCCGCGGAAAAGGAGTAGACGTCAATCTGGCCGGTCTGCTCAATGCGTTGATGGACGAATCCGGGGGTCCCCCCGGCTACATCCGTTTCCGTCAGATCGCGGTCGCTGGCTTCCGCCAGGGCGAACTGCCTCTGCATCGAAAGCTGAAGCACCAGGCTGTGTCCATTCAGACGGAGCGGAATGGTCCCCGAAATGAAGAGCGGATCGAAGCGTGTCTCGGTCGCAAGCGAATCGCTGACGGCCAATTGCCGCCCTTTGCTGGTGGTTTCGAAATCCTGGAAGGACAGGCGCTTTGATTGGCCACGGCCCACGAAGCTCGCTTCGGGTTTCAGCAACTGCGCCAGTCCGGCCGGATTGAATGAGACCGCAGTGGCATCGTCGGCCACCGCGATGAATGCGCCGCCCAGGCCCATGGCCCGGGCCCCCGCACCCTGCACATCGAAGGTGGCCCGCGACTGCTCGGAAATGAGTACGCCTATGGGGGTCTGCGCCGATAGCTGCGCGGCCACCGACAGGATCAGCGGCCACGGGCACAGGATCGAACGACGCCTAGGCGTAGAAACCACGATAGTGCATGGCCTGGCTCACCCGATCCAATGCAAGGATGTAGGCGCCGAGACGGGGATTGGTCTTGTACTTGTCTGTGGCGGCGAATACGGAGTGGAAGGCATGCGTCATGTATTCCACCAGCCGCTCGTTCACTTCCCGTTCGCGCCAGTAGAAACCCAGCCGGTTCTGCACCCATTCGAAATAGGAGACGGTCACCCCGCCGGCATTGGCGAGGATGTCCGGCACCACCAGAATGCCATTCTCCAAAAGGATGGGATCCGCTTCAGGCGTGGTGGGACCATTGGCGCCCTCCACCACGATCTTGGCGCGGATCTGTGCGGCGTTTTCTTCGGTGATCTGGTTTTCCATCGCGGCGGGCACCAGGATGTCCACGGCCAAGGTGAGCAGTTCTGCGCGTTCCATGGCCTCGCCGCCTTTGAAACCGGCAACGGATTTGGTTTCCGTGACGTGTTTGACCAGCGCATGGATATCCAGGCCACGATCATTCTTGATGGCGCCGTTGAGGTCGCTCACGGCAACGATTCGCGCACCGGCCTCATGCAATAGCCGCGCGCTCTGGGACCCTACATTGCCGAACCCTTGGACCGCCACCCTGGCGCCAGCAAGAGGCTTGCCCAGGCGCTGCATGGCTTCCCGCGCCACGATAAGCACACCGCGGCCGGTGGCTTCGTTCCGGCCCAGGGATCCGCCGAGCCCCACAGGCTTGCCGGTGACGACGGCGTTTTCGGTGTGGCGCACATGCATGGAATAGGTGTCGAGCACCCAGGCCATGGTCTGCGAGTCCGTGCCCATGTCGGGTGCGGGCACGTCGCGATCGGGGCCTATGACATCCATGATCTCGGCGACGTAGCGCCGCGTCAGGCGCTCCAGCTCCGCCTTGCTCAATTTCTTGGGATCGCAAATGATGCCGCCTTTGCCACCGCCGAAAGGCACGTCCACCACGGCGCACTTCCAGGTCATCCACGCAGCCAATGCTTTTATTTCATCCAGGTTCACATTCAGGTCGTAGCGGATGCCGCCTTTGGCGGGGCCGCGCGCAATGTTGTGCTGGACACGGTAGCCGGTGAAAACTTCCCAACGACCATCGTCCATGCAGACCGGCAGGCTCACGATCATGGAGCGGGTGGGCGCCATGAACACCTGGAACAAAGTGTCATCCAGACCATAGATATGGGCTGCAGCGCGCAGTCGAGCCTGCATAGCCTCGAAGGGGTTGTGGCTATGAATGTCAGACATGGGATTCTCCCAGGAATTCGGTGAATTAGTTGGCAGGGGCGGGTTCCGTGGGCAATTCCAGCTCCCGGCCCTCTTTCCAAAGATCTTCAAGGTTGTAGTGGCGGCGGGTCTCTTCGTCCATGACGTGAATGATGAAATCACCAAAATCAAGCAGGATCCAGGTTCCGGTCTGCTCACCCTCACGCGAGAGCACTTTGGTCCCCTTCGCGCGCAACTGCATCTCGACTTCATCAGCGATGGCACGATTCTGCCGATCGCTGCCGCCACTCATGAATGCAAAAGTATCCGTGAAACTCGCCAAGCCCGACACGTCCAGAAGTCGGATTTGAAAAGCCTTCTTGGACCAGGCAGCTTCCACCACAGTCAAAAGGCGATCCGTCAATGTCATTCAAGGCTCCCGTGCGCTAATTAAGATAATGGTTTTTGGCTGTGATGACAGCCATTACTTGGGGTGGAAGGCCTTCGGCCACCGATGTCCGATCTGAAAGCCGGCCCAAACCTAACCGGAGGGCAGAGGATTCATACGGCAGTTCGGTGCCCGGCAACCAAACGATCTCACCAGCCTTGCCTGACCAGCGCTGCCGTTCGCGGCTTTTCAGGAGATCGGGGAGGGCTTCGGAGAAACCGGGTCTGGGGGCCACAGCGACTGATGCGAGTTCCATCACCCTCGCAAAACGGTGCCACTTCGGGAGGCCCGGCAATTGATCGCTTCCAAGCAGGAGTATCCATTCGCCTTCAGGCTCACGTTCCGCCAAGGTCTCCAAGGTTTCCGCGCAATAGCTCGTCCCGCCGCGATCCAGCTCAGCCGTCTCGATTCTCACTGGCCCCGGAAAACCCTTCAACGCGGCCTTCAACATATCCAGGCGAGCGCTGCAATCGGGGCCTTCGACACTTGGTTTATGAGGTGAGACCGCGGTGGGCACGAAGCGCAGCTCATCCAGTTCGAGATGCTGCAGAGCCAGCTCGGCAACCTTCAGGTGCCCCAGATGGGGAGGATTGAAGGCGCCACCCAGGAGTCCGATTCGCATCAGCCTATGGGCTCTTTGGGCATCACGGCAAGGGCCGCGCCGAGCTTGAACACCAGGGGCCGCAAGCCCTCGCCGGTAACGCCTGAAATCACGATGGGCTCCTGGCCCCGCTCGCTGCACAAGGCTTTGAACCGCGCCAAACGATCCTCGTCCTGCAAAGCGTCCAGCTTGGTGCCCACGAGCCAGCGCGGCTTCTGGAAGAGAACCTCGGAAAAGGCTTTCAGTTCGCCTTCGATGATCCGGATGGATTCTTCCGGCTCGCTCATGGGATCCGTGAGATCCACGAGTTGCAATAGCATCCGCGTGCGCTCCACGTGCCGCAGGAACTGGATGCCAAGACCGGCGCCCTGGGATGCACCCTCGATCAGGCCCGGAATGTCCGCGATGACGAAGCTGACGAGTTCGTCCACTTCCACCACGCCCAATTGAGGTTCCAGCGTGGTGAAGGGATAGTTGGCGATCTTGGGGCGAGCGGCGCTGATGCGGCTCACCAAGGTACTCTTGCCTGCATTGGGAAAGCCCACCAGGCCCACGTCCGCGATCATTTTCAATTCCAGGGCCAGGGTCCGGAATTCGCCTTCCTCACCCGGCTGATGATGCATGGGCACACGATTGGTGCTGCTCTTGAAATTATTGTTGCCCAGGCCCCCGCGGCCGCCCCGGGCCACGCAGATGTTATCCTCGGGGCTCAGCACCTCGGCCAGGACCTCGCCGCTATCCGCATCCTTCAAAACGGTTCCAAGGGGCACGTCCAGGATGACATCCACGCCATCCTTGCCCTGCCGCCGGCCGCCCTCGCCCGCGGCGCCTCGTTCCGCGATGTATTCCCGCACGCTGCGGTAGATGTTCAGAGTATTCAAGGATGGGTTTGCCACCACATAGACCGAACCGCCGCGACCCCCATCACCCCCATCCGGGCCGCCCTTTTCCGCGAACTTCTCCCGCCTGAAGTGTGTAGAGCCTGCTCCGCCGTGGCCGGCTTCAACCTTCAAATGGACTTGATCTAGGAACATGAAACCAATCTAAGAAAAACTAAAACGCGCGACCAAAAGGTTGATCGCGCGTTGAGGTTTGATCGTTGCTCGCGGGTCCGTTTTCGTGGGCATCAAGCCTCGATGGGATCCACGTGGATGAATCGGCCGTGCTGGCCCCGGTCCTGAAAGCGGACTTTGCCTTCGATGGTGGCGAAGATCGTATGGTCAGTGCCGATGCCCACGCCCTTGCCAGGGTGGAACTGGGTGCCGCGCTGACGGACGATGATCGCGCCTGCGGAAGCGATCTGGCCGCCAAAGAGCTTGGTGCCGAGACGCTGGGAATTGGAATCGCGGCCGTTGCGGGAAGAGCCGACGCCTTTTTTATGTGCCATGACGAACCTCTCGATGAATTCGGAACTGTGAATCGCAGGGGAAGGATGCGAGTGCGGGTTCATCCCGCGCGAGCATCGGGGGTCCGGGGGTGTGCGCGCAGCGCGGGACCCCCGGGGAAGGTCAGCCCTTGATGCCCTTGATGCGGATCTCAGTGAAGCCCTGACGATGGCCCTGAGTCCGCTGGTAGGTGGTGGTTCGCTTCTTCTTGAAGATGATCACCTTCTTGGCGCGGTCATGGCGGATGACCTCAGCCTCGACGGTGGCGCCCTTCACCGTGGGCTGGCCGACGGTAATGGAATCGCCATTCTCCAAAAGCAGCACCTTGTCGAAGCTGACGGCCTGCTTGGGCTCTTTCTCGAGCAATTCCACGCGGAGGACATCGCCCTCGGCCACGCGGTATTGCTTGCCACCGGTCTGGATGACTGCGTACATGAAAACCTCGAAAATGACTGGCTTTACGGGCGGCGATCCGTCGGATGCACTTGTTGGCCCGGTACCGAGCAGGTCAACCAGAATGACAAAGAA
>JANXQX010000047.1 GCA_025353305.1 Holophagaceae bacterium | reverse complement strand
ATGGAGCGGGAAACGGGGTTCGAACCCGCGACATTCAGCTTGGAAGGCTGACGCTCTACCAACTGAGCTATTCCCGCTTTGTTTGTTACGGAATCAACACATAAAGTTAAGGTGCTGGTGCCGAGAGAAGGATTCGAACCTTCGTAACGCGTTGCGTGGCAGATTTACAGTCTGCTGCCATTAACCACTCGGCCATCTCGGCATTCCGTTGTCAAACTTAAGCGCCCGGACCTCCTGACGGAGGATCCAGCAAGCCCCATTCAAGCCTTCGAAAAGGTGCTCTGCAAGGCAGGGCTTTCCTGAATAGGGAATCACGAATATATCACGGGAAATCCGGCCACTCCAATAAAAAAATTCCACCCTAGCCCAGTGGCCGATTCAACGACTCATCCACTCAGGCCAGCTCACGCATGGCCAGCACCCTGAAGAGACAAATGGCCGCGGTGGCGGATACGTTCAGACTTTCAATGCCCCCAGGCATGGGGATTTCAAGCAAATGATCGCAGCGTTCGGAAATTTTTTGATGCAGGCCCTCCCCTTCGGAACCCAGGACCAGCACAGTGGGACCACCGAAGGATTCACGGCGGTAATCATGGCTTTTCGGCCCGGCTGCCAAACCGTAAATCCACATTCCGGCCTCCTTCAGTTCATCAAGGGCGCGACCAAGGTTCACTACGCGCACCAGGGGAACGCGCCCGGCTGTTCCCGCGCTGGCCCGGATCACTGTGTCGTTGACTTGAGCAGAGCGGCGCTCTGGAAAGATGACACCATCCACCGCCGCGCCCGCCGCGGAACGCAAGATGGCACCAAGGTTGTGAGGATCGGTGATTCCATCCAAGACCAGCACGAGGGCTTCAGAACCTCGTTCCCGAATGGTGTCCAGGAGGACCGCCATTTCCTGAAGCCGAAGGGCGGCACCTTCTCCCAGGACGCCTTGATGACGGCCGCCTTCTGAGCGCCGATCCAGGCTCTCCATGGGCTCCTGATGAACCACGACACTGGCGTCACGAGCGGCTTCCCGGAGTTTTGCGAAGCGCCCCCAGACCGGCGGGGCCACGCGAAGCACATGCAGCTCACCACGGCTCAGAGCTTCTTCACACGCATGCGGCCCCAGAAAACGCATCAGAAACTCTTTTTATAGCCGATGGAATAGATATGCCCCATCCCTTCCACGCGTGTGGGGGTGCCCGTCCTGCGATAGCCGGTGCTGCTCCATACGCCATCAAGGTTGATAGGAGCATTATCCCGGGATAATCGAAGCTGGTATCCAAAATTCAGTTCACCCTTTGCCACCTGCCAGCCGAATCCGATGGAGAACCCCGCGTTGCTCTGGCCGCCGAGAAGTGGTTCCACATCCTCCTCTTTGCGTGAGGCCTGTTGAAGAGATATTCCACCACGGGCTAACCAGGCTTTCGTAAGCTTCAGTTCACCCATGAGACTAAAACCCACTGAATTGGTGAATGGGCTGGCGGTGTAGGGCACCGTCACAACACCACTGGGCGTTGTGATGGAAGGCATAGAGGGAAAATCGAATTGCGCGCCTTGGGTGTAATGCACATCCATTTCCCAGGTGAAAATCTGGTTTACGCGCTGACGCAGACCGATGGTCGCTTGCGAGGGGAGGGCTATTTTCTCGCTGCCGGCCCTGGGGCGGCTGAGACCGATTACCACGGCGGCATTGGCTGCCGTGCCCCCGGGCGGTGTGGAGAAGCCATCATTGGCGTAGACACGATAAGGATCGTCGGCGAAGCGCGAAGTCTGAGCGGTGGTGCCGCGAATCGTGCTCTGGTAAGCGCCGGCGAGGGTCCAGCGCGGCCCGATGGCCCAGCGAAATCCGGCAGAAAAAGCGGGCACCGTGGCGCTTCCTTTTTGCGTGACGCGTTGCTCGAAGAGCCCTTGTGGAGGATTGGCTATGGAAGCCCCACTGCCCGGATTCTGGGGGATCAGGCCGCGCAGGGATGCGCCTGAGGTGGTATCAATCTTCACGACGCCAGCCCCTAAACCGATGGAAAAATCGTTGCGCAGGGCAAAGCCCACCTGCAATTCAACCCTTTGCGCACTAAGGTCCAATTCATCCCCGAGAAACCGCGCGGACGTATCGCCACTGAACCTGCTGTGGCGCAGAAAAGGGGTGTCCACCTTGAGGCCGATGCCAACCGATCTCCCCACTTTCCAGGCCATTCCAAAAGCCGGTAGGAATCTATTCCGATCCGTGCTGTATACCGTTTGGGAGCTGCTTTGCAGCGAGGCTTGAGATGACTCCAACTCCTGACCGGCAGCAAAATAGAATTGGAAACGGCCTTCGAGAGTAGGCAGGAGGGCGGGATTCAAGGCCGCGGCTTCCAGGCTCTTGCCATAGGCAACGCCTGTGCCGCTGCGTGAAATACCCACGGGGTCGGAGGCTGGCATGGCAATGGTCTGGGCAGTAAGGATCGGCGACAGGAGCCCCAGCAGTACTGGTGCGGTTGTAGCGGCCAAGCCTCTGCTCATGGTGATCCATCGCGCCATACCACTGCCTCCGGTTTCGGTGGGACTTCAAGCTGGGATTCCTACGGCCTCCAGTGCCGCGATCTTCCCTCAGGTTCAATTCAATCTCTACTAAGAATCACCGCTTCCTTCCGAAACACCAAGCACCACATCATCGAATCGTCGATTGATGCTTAACCATGCTCGCCAATGTCAGGAAAGCGGCGCCAGCATTTCACGGTACTTCGGAATTGGCCAGAGATCTGCATCGCAGCTTTCTTCCAAGCTGTCCAACACATCTCTCAAATCGTCCTGCGCCTGACGGACCTGGTGGCCAAATACAACTGTACGGGCATGAAGGGACTCTACCGATTCCGCTATGGCCAACTGTTTGCGCAGCTCTTCGATGCGATCCTGGGCCACACCCGCAAGATGGGCCTGGGCTTGCAAGGCGGATTTCAGTGATTCGGGAATTTCCAGGCCCACGGAGGCCATTTTGGCCAGGGCCCCGGCGCGGGCGCCCAGATCCGCGGTTATGGAGGGCAGCAGCTGAGTTTCGGCCATTTCGCGGAGGACCTGGGCTTCGATGCCAAGAGCCTTCTGGTACTGCTCATGGCGGATGTGGGTGCGGGCCTCAAGCTCATCTGCCGTCAGAATGCCTGATTTCGTGAAGACCGCCTGGGTCTTTTCTTGTTCCCAGACCAAAAGGGCCTCTACGGTGTCCTTGGCAAGAGGCAGTCCGCGTTTGGCAGCTTCCTGCTTCCATTCTTCGGAGTAGCCGTTGCCCTCGAAACGAATGGCCTTGGTTTCCACCACCGCTTCCCGCACCACCGCTTGCACGGCAGCCTTCAAGTCCTTGCCGGACTTCAGCGCTTTTTCAAGCTCTTGATTCAGCTCATTCAAGGCCTCGGCCACTACGGCGTTGATGACCGTCAAAGGCATCGCGATGGCCTGACTGGAACCCACGGCACGGAATTCGAATTTGTTGCCGGTGAATGCGAAAGGTGAGGTTCGATTGCGGTCGGTGGCGTCTTTTTCGATGGTCATGAAGTTCGCGATCCCCAGGCTTTCCTTGGCCCGGGAAACAATGTCCTCGCCAGCTTCGATAGCATCCAGCACGCGGTTCACCTGCTGGCCAAGGAAGACCGACATGATGGCCGGGGGTGCTTCATTGGCCCCCAGGCGATGGTCGTTGCCCGCGAAAGCGATGGTGGCCCGGATCAGGTCGCCATGGCGATGGATACCCTTCAGGGTCGCCGCCAAAAAGTAGAGGAACTGCAGGTTCTCTTCCGGTGTGTGGCCTGGTTCCAGCAGGTTGTGGCCTTCATCGGTGGCGAGGCTCCAGTTCACATGCTTTCCGCTGCCGTTCACGCCCGCGAAAGGTTTCTCATGGAGCAGCACAGCCAAGCCATGCCGTTCGCCCACGGATTTCAGGATTTCCATGAGCAACTGGTTGTGGTCCGAAGCTATGTTCGCCGCTTCGTAGATGGGTGCGATCTCGAACTGGTTCGGGGCCACTTCGTTGTGCCTTGTCTTGGCCGGTATGCCAAGCTTGAAGCATTCCAGTTCGGATTCCTGCATGAAGCCCAGCACCCTGGCCTGGATGGAACCGAAATAGTGGTCTTCAAGTTCCTGGCCCTTCGGCGGCCGCGCGCCCTGCAGCGTACGGTTTGCAAACTGCAGGTCCGGGCGCTGCTTTGCGAGGTCAGCGTCCACCAAGAAATATTCCTGTTCCGGGCCGCACTGGGCCACCACGCTGGTGGCTTTGGTGCCAAGCAGGGATAAAGCGGTTACCGAGGCCTTGCTCACCACATCCATGGAGCGCATGAGTGGAACTTTCTGATCCAGAGCTTCGCCGTGATAGCCGATGAACGCGGTGGGAATGCAAAGCGTGATGCCAAGCGGCCCTTCCATCAGGAAAGCCGGGCTGGTGGGATCCCAGGCGGTGTATCCCCGGGCCTCGAAGGTGGCGCGAAGCCCTCCGCTGGGGAAGGAACTCGCATCAGGCTCGCCCTGGATGAGCATGGAGCCGCTGAAACGCTCCACGACTTGCCCGGGCTCGTCCCAGCTGATGAAGGCATCGTGCTTCTCGGCTGTGGCACCGGTCATGGGCAGGAACCAATGGGTGAAGTGAGTGGCACCTTGCTCCATCGCCCAATCCTTCATGGCTGTCGCCACGGCGTGCGCCACGTCAGAAGGAAGGCGTTCGCCCCTTCGCAGGGCGCCCTTGAAGGCTTTGTAGCTGTCCTTGGACAGTCGCTCCTTCATGGTGCGCTCACTGAAGGTATTGCATCCGAAGTACTGGCTGACCTTCACCTGATCCAAACGAACGATATCGAAGTCGCTGTTAGCCTGAACCTTGGCCATTGCATTCCCCTTGCCCAAAAAAGGTTGAAAAATAAGTGTCCCAAGCCAAGCCGAAAAGCCCGGTGAGCCACGCCCCGTGTGCGGCAGAGCGCCAAGTCCAGGGTAGACGGGAAAGCCACGGTAAACCAGTGGAAAAGGCCGATCCCAGGGCCCTCGCGCTACTACAGGAATTCCGCGACTTCCAAACCTGCCTGCCCCGCAGCCCCGCCTTGGCCTGGGAGCGCCTAGCCTTTGCCATAGCGTTCCTTGGGGATGAACCCCGCCGAAGGGTCCAGGCCTTCCTGTCTAAGGGAAAGTAGGCCGTTAGGACAAAATAGCCTGGTCATTTGGATTGCGGGCCGACACAAGGCTCCGCCTCTGAGAACGTAGTGATCAGGGAGGCTCCGCGTCCAAGAGCGTAGCGGGTGGGAGCACGCACAGCGTGCGATAGGTGGAGGGCGCCCTGCGCCCGACAGCTCAGGGCCCGTAACCCCTTCGATCTGCCTATGCGCATCATCCATCGCGTCGGCCTTTGGCCGACATAAGGGCCCGTAACAAAATAACCAGAAAAGCACTGGTTATTTTGAAACGGGCCCTAAAATTGCCAGATGAGCATCAGCGGCCCCTCCACCCTGGACCCCACCAGCCCCTTCTATGTGCCTGATCTGGAAAGCATCGAGCCAGGCCTTGACCTGGTCGCGGAGATCAAGCGGTTACGGATGGTTCGCAAGGCCGTGATCCTGGCCCACTATTACCAGGAGCCTGAAATCCAGGATATGGCGGATTTCGTAGGCGACAGCCTGCAACTGAGCCAACAGGCGGCCAAGACCGATGCTGAAGTCATCGCATTTTGCGGCGTGCATTTCATGGCCGAGACCGCCAAGATCCTGAGCCCTTCCAAAAAGGTGGTCATCCCGGACATGGACGCCGGATGCAGCCTGGCGGATCGCTGTCCCGCAGACCAGTTCGGCGAATGGCTGAAGCAGTACCCGGAGCACGAGGTGGTCAGCTACATCAACTGCAGTGCGGGCGTGAAGGCCCTCAGCACGGTCATTTGCACCAGTTCCAACGCCGTACGCGTCGTGGAAAGCATTCCCAAGGAGAAGAAGATCGTTTTCGCGCCGGACCGGCACTTGGGCAAATGGGTCATGAAGCAGACGGGACGCGACATGATGCTGTGGCCAGGTTTCTGCATCGTTCATGAACAGTTCACCGCCAAGCGCATCTCGGCTTTGAAAGCCAAACATCCGGAAGCCAAGCTCATCGCCCACCCAGAATGCGATGCCACGGTCTCCCAGATGGCGGATTTCGTGGGCAGCACGGCGGCCCTGCTGAACTACGTCGCGAAGGATTCCGCTACGGCCTTCATCGTGGCCACGGAAGCCGGCATTCTTCACCAGATGCGGCAGCGACGACCTGATGTGGAGTTGATTCCGGCCCCAGCGGATAGCGGCTGCAACTGTTCCCTGTGCCCCTACATGAAGCTCAACAGCCTTGAAAAGCTCTACCTGGCGCTACGGGATCTGCAACCCGAAATCAGACTCGACGAGGGTGTCCGCCTGCGGGCCCTGCTGCCTGTGGAACGCATGCTGGCATTGGGCTGAGCCAGATGCGGACCCGCAGGATCGCCCGATTCAAACCATACCGGAGCCGCAGAAAGGGACCCAGTATTTCACAGCGGATCCTGAACTGGGGCGGCATCGCATTTCTTGTTTTGGCCGGTGCGGCCTTGGCCTACGGCCTGTATTGGGCCCCGAGGCAGTTCGCGATGAATCGAATGCTCGATGTCCTCCAAGCCTATAACGAGGGGCATATGCCCGAGATGGCTCGAGTGGAACAGCACTGGATGGACGTCCCTGTTCTCCAGGAATTCGAGCGGGGAAATGAACCCGGGGTCCTGGATTACCTCCAGAAACAGCCTCTCGTTGAAGCCGTATTGGATCGCTGGGGGAACCACATCCTGTGGGTGCGTGAGGGTGGGCGTCTGGTGAAGGCCCCGGACAATCCCACCACCCAGATGTACCGCGCCTGGATCGCCCAGGCTGAGACCTACCCGCGCACCCAATGGACCCCGCGGGCATCCCAGGACCCTGAACACGGCCGCATCCCCAGCAGCGTGGTACGCGGGGACCAGTACATGGTCATCAAGCGCTGGCGTGCAGGCAACCCCTTGGTCACTGAGGCCCTGCGGCAGATCTTCGGAAGCAGTGCCCCTCTTCGGATCGGCATCCGCCGCAGTTCAGATGCGAACCGGAAGAACATCCCGAAGCAAGCATGGGGTGCGCATCCCAATCTCCAGATCGATCCTGCCAGGATCAATGAAACCAATTGGACGGTCCCCACGCTCAGCGACTACTTCGGTGAAGGTTGGGATCTTGTAGGTGTCCCCTTCGCCGCTGAACTGGCCCAATTCGACGAACAATACGCCCGCATGCGATGGACAGCATGGTCGGTAGGTTTCGCCATCGCCCTGTTTGTGGCCCTTGGATTCTGGCTGAGGCACCGCTCCCAGAAACGGGCACTGCTGGATGCGGACCGGATGGCGAGCATGACCCATAGCCTCAAGACACCTTTGGCGATTCTCAAATTCCGGTGCGACACCTTGCGCCTGGGCCGCTTGACCCAGGATCAGGCAGATGAAGAACTGCTCAAGCTCGGCAGCGAGGTGGACAACATGGCGCTGATGATCGAGAACGGACTGCGCGTGATTCGCGGCAGCAACGAGATGCTTCCCGTCGTGGAAGTGGACCCGGCCTGGCTGCATGATGTGGTGGAAGATTTGGTGCCAGCTTTCGAGGCGGAAGGCAGAAAGCTGGAGTTGCGCCTGGATGAAATGAAGGGAAGGGCTCCCCTTCCCTCTCTTCGTTCCGCGCTGTTCACGCTCCTGGAAAATGCCCTCTTTCATGGGAAGGGCACAGTCGTGCTCGAAAGCGTTCCCCTAAGGAACCGTCTGCAGTTGCATGTCACCGATGAAGGCGAGGGTCTGGAACCCCACCAACTGCGGGCCATCGGCAAGCCATTCCTGCGGCTACGCCAACAAGGCAAGGAAGGGTTCCAGCGTGAGGGACAGGGTCTCGGTCTGAGCCTCCTTTGCCAGGTCGCGGAAAAGGAAGGCTGGGGCCTCAGCTTCGCCTCGGCTCCCGGAATGGGCTTTCATGCCACGCTGGAAATCCCCATTACCTGAACACACCCAGGCGGAGGTAGGACTCTTCATGGATTCCCAGACCTCAAGACTGTATCGTTGAAACATCCAATCCAACGTTTACTGACCAGGCTCCCCAGATGACTCACGTTCTCGTGGTAGAAGACGAGCCCAGCCTCCGCCAATTGCTCACCAACAACCTGACATTTGAGGGCTACATGGTGACCGCCGTTGATGATGGCGGTGCGGCAATTTCCGCACACGCCGCCCGACGCGCGGACCTTATCGTGTTGGACCTGATGCTCCCTACGATGGATGGTTTTCAGGTCCTGAAGGAGCTTCGAGAGCACCAGGACTCAGTACCCGTCCTCATGCTGACTGCCCGGGGCGCTGAAGCAGATCGAATCCAGGGCCTTTCCTTGGGTGCTGACGACTACCTTGTGAAGCCCTTTTCAGTCCTTGAATTATTGGCGCGCATCAAAGCCATTCTGCGCCGCACGCGGCCCCTGGACCGCCCCCATCTCCTGAAAAGCGGGTCTTTCCATTTCGATCTGCCAGCCCTTGAAGTCGTCAGGGATGGAAAAACGTTGGACCTCACGCCTCGAGAGTTCCGTCTTGTGGAAATTCTCATCACTCATCCCGGGCGCACCCACAGCCGCCACGAACTGCTGAACCTGGCCTGGGACGCCGATGCAAGGCCTACGCCCCGCACCGTGGATGTTCACATCGCCAATCTGCGGAAAAAACTCGGTGAAGATGAAGGCCGGCCCTGGATCGCGACTGTGGGTGGGGAGGGCTACCGCTGGACTGCCCCAGTGGAACCAGAGCCTTGATGCCCTGCTAACCTGGACAGGCAATGGCAATCTGGAACCCCCACTCCTGGCAAGCTCGGCCCACCGCGCAACAGCCCGAATATCCCAACCCCTCCGAATTGGAGCGGGCCCTGGGACAACTGCGCCGCCTGCCCCCGCTGGTCGTGCCGGAAGAAGTGAATCGCCTGCGCACGTTGCTTGCTGAGGCCGCTGCGGGCAAACGTTTCTTGCTGCAAGGCGGGGATTGTGCGGAACAATTCAAGGATTGCAACGCCGAGGCCATCGCCGACAAACTACGAGTCCTGCTTCAGATGTCCGTGGTCCTGACCCACAGCGGGCGGCGGCCCGTTGTTCGGGTAGGCCGCATCGCCGGGCAGTATGCTAAACCGCGCAGCGGCACCACCGAACGATTGCGCGTGGGCGGGAGGGAGATCGAACTGCCCGTCTATCGTGGCGATCTGGTGAATTCATTGGAACCCAGCCAGAAGGGCCGCAAGGCTGATCCCGAACGCATGGTCCAGGCCTACTTTCACGCATCGGCCACCCTGAACCACATCCGGGCCCTGATCGAGGGGGGGTTCGCGGATCTTCATCACCCTGAGCGATGGGAGTTGCACCAGCAGAGCACCGAGTCCTACCAAAAAGTCCTGGAAGAGGTCCGGGAGTCTTTGGAGTTCCTGGAAGCCCTGGGAGGTGTGGAACGGGGCACGTTGGAGCGGATTGATTTCTTCACGAGTCACGAGGCCCTGTTACTGCCCTTTGAGGAAGCTCTCACTCGTTGGATTCCTGATACGGAGGGCGATGGGCCGAGTACCGGCGGCGTGCGCCAGGGTCTTTCTTCCCTGGCTCGGGGCGGTGGCTATTACAACCTTGGCGCCCATATGCTTTGGGTGGGAGAACGCACCCGCGACGTGGGTGGGGCACACCTGGAATACCTCCGGGGCATCAAGAACCCCATCGGGATAAAACTTGGTCCAACCGCCACTCCGGCGACGTTGAAGGAGCTGTTGCACCTTATCGATCCCACCCACACGCCTGGACGCGTCACGCTCATCACACGATTCGGCTCAGGCTTGATCCGCGAGCATCTGCCCGCCCTCATCCATGCCGTGAAACGCGCTGGGCATACAGTGCTCTGGAGCTGCGACCCCATGCACGGCAATACCGTGAAAACCGGCGGTGGCCTTAAGACGCGGCATTTCGAAGCGGTGCTTTCCGAGTTGCGCCAGGCTTTCGAGATTCATGCCGCTGAAGGGAGCCAGTTGGGCGGCGTCCACTTCGAGCTCACCGGCGAAGCCGTCACCGAATGCATGGGCGGCAACGTAGGCGTCTCGGAATCCGATCTGCCACGCGCCTACGAGACCGGCTGCGATCCAAGGCTCAACGGCGCGCAAAGTCTGGAAATGGCCTTCCTCATCGCGGGGATGCTGAGGGCGTGACTCCAACTCGCATCCGTTTGTAAAGAAATGGAACTCACCGCCAAGATGCCAAGGGCGCCAAGAAAACCATGGCTAAAAAGGAGTGATGGACCTTGCGATTTTGATTTCTTCTCAGTGTCGGGAAAACCACTATTCGAGACAAAATGAAATCTGGCGTCATGTCATTTTAAAGCTGACTTGGTTTTGGTTTTTCTGGGCGCTATTGGCGTCTTGGTGGTGAAATTATTTTTGGTTCTTCACGGATCTGAGTGAAAAGTGTGAGCAGCAGCGGTCTTAGGTCATCTTGGTTTTGTCTAGAAATCAGGATGAGGGGAGGCCGCCACTGCCTAATAAAGAGCTTATGTCCCGTTTGGGTGGATGGAAAGGG
>JANXQX010000046.1 GCA_025353305.1 Holophagaceae bacterium | reverse complement strand
GGCTTCGACCTGGTGCTCATGGATTGCAACATGCCAGGCATGGACGGCTTCGAGACGACCGCTGAGATCCGGAAACGTGAATTGAAGGACCGCCGTGGCGAGCGCCTGCCCATCATCGCGCTGACCGCCAGTGCCATGGGTGGCACCCGAGAGAAATGCCTTGCGGCAGGCATGGACGATTATCTGGCCAAGCCCTTGCGCCCGGATGTCCTGAGGGCCACCCTGGCCATCTGGTTGCCCGCCCCAGATGGACCAAACAGCGCCGTCGATACCGTAACCTTGGGGGCGCTTCAAACCCTGGATCCAGACGGTTCTGATGGCTGGGTGGCCTCCCTGTTGAGTGAATATCTGGAGGATGGTCCCAAGCGAATCCACACCCTTCACGAAGCCCTTGAAAACAACGATGCAATCCTCGCCATTCGTCAACTCCACAACCTTAAGTCCAATAGCGGTACCGTCGGGGCCAAAGGTCTCGTGGCCCTATGTGAAGAATTGGAACAATTGTCCAAAAGTGATATCGGCGCCGTTCGGAATCGAATTTCTGAACTTGATACATTGTGGGCACGGGTGAAATCAGAATTGACGAGCAGCAGCGATAGTCCCTAGGCAGTTGCCCTTCCCAAATTTCTATGGGCTTTCCAGGGCCTCTGCCCTGTCCTTCACGGCTCCGATCAGACCTGGGAACAGGAAGCGATGAAATGGGAGCGCGGAGTACCAGTAGAGGTATCCCAGGACCCCACGAGGCTCAAAGAAGGCGGTCTGCTCCACCCGGGCGCCCTCGGGATCAGGCAGCACCTCGAATTGCAGCCAGGCCCGGCCCGGCAATTTCATCTCGGCCCTAAGACGCAACAGGTGCGGGGGTTCCAGCGCTTCCACCCGCCAAAAATCCAACGGATCCCCGATCCGCAATTCCCGTGGGTGGCGACGGCCTCGGCGCATTCCGACCCCGCCCACCAGGCGATCCAGAAAGCCCCGCAACTGCCAAAGCGCGTTACCCGCAGGCCAGCCTTCTTCTCCGCCCAAAGCGCAGATGACATCGAAGACCCATGCGGGGTCTGCCCGGACGCGCCGACGACGACGATCCAGAAGCATGCCCTCGTGGGCGCCCAGTTGATCCGCCTCAGGTTGATCCAAGGAGAGACTGGAAAGACTCGAAGCCCAGGTCGTCACCACGTCGTCGTAGGCCATGCGCCCCAAGGCCCGGCGGACGGCTTCGTCGTAGCCCGTGGGCCGCACGCTGAAGACCTGGAGTGCGCGATCATCCCGGACCACCACCTCGGTCTGCAGGCTTTCCACCAGCGGATGCGCTATGCGGAAGGGAATGGGGGTAACCAGATCCACCCAGTGGCTGCTGAGTTCCGGTCGTGGGACCGACAGGGACCAGATGATGCGGCGTAGGCCCCGGATGCTGGCATAACGGAGCATCATCTCCCGGTAGCTCAGGATGTCCTGGCCACCGATCTCAAAAATACCCGACACATCCGGGTGATCCAGCGCCTCCACCAGGTATTCCAGCACCGAACGAACGCCGATGGGTTGGCAGCGGGTGTTCACCCACATCGGCGTAATCATGATGGGAAGCCGTTCCGTAAGGTGGCGGATCATTTCGAAGCTCGCGCTGCCTGATCCCACGATCACCGCCGCGCGAAACTCGGTCACGGGCACCCCGCCTTCGGCCAGGCAGCGGCCCACTTCCTGTCGCGAAACCAGATGTTTGCTGTGGACCTTCTCTGGATCGCCCAGGCCTCCCAGATAGATGATCCGCCTGACTCCGGCTTGTGCCGCAGCCTCACCGAAAGCCAGCGCCATGATGCGGTCCCGCTCCTGGAAGGCTTGGCCTGCGGCCATGGAATGCACTAGGTAGTAGGCTACTTCGACGCCCTGGAGCGCATCCACCGAAGCCGAAGGATCCCCCAGGTCCCCCTGGACGATCTCCACGCCCGGCCAGGGATGACCTTCCAGGCGGGCGGGATTCCGGGCAATGCAACGCACCTGGTGCCCCTTGGCCATCAGGCGTGGTACCAATCTGCCACCGATGTATCCCGTGGCCCCGGTCACGAGGACGCGCAAGCAAGGCTCCTAGGTTCCCAAGCTGCAATCTTAGCGGGCTTCCGCCTCCAGTCCATCTGGCGGCGGCGTGACTGGGTTCGCGTGGACTGCATGGAAGTGGCCTTCCATGATGGGCACGGCCAACTTGACCAGGAAGGTGAATACCAGGAATCCGATGCCGTAAATTCCAACCGTGACGCCCCACTCCACCAAGGTTGGCTTATATTCGTAAATCTCCCCCAGTGTATCCGGCGTCATGCCAGGTATCACCAGCCCCATGCCCTTCTCGATGTAGACGCTGAAATAGATTAGGCCGCACCCGATATTCACAAGCGTCATGTTCTGGCGCCACTTGGGCACCAGAAAAATGAAAAAGGCGGTGATGGAGGCCACAAGGCCACCCCAGGCGTAGGGCACCAAGGCCTTGTGGGAGCCGATACCGCTCCAGAAGTACTGGGTGTAGAGCAGGTGTTCCGTGGCGGAGTAGTACTCCTTGAAGATCTCCGCGCCCAGCAGGAAGAGGTTCAAGAACATGGCATAGGCCATGAGCTCTGCCACCTTCTGAATGGCCTCGTCCTTGATGGGCAGGCCGGTCCTCTTGCGCAGGATCTGGAACAGAATCAAGAGAACCGCAGGCCCAGAGCAGAAGGCCGAAATGATGAACCTTGGCGCGAGGATGGAAGCGTTCCAGTAAGGGCGCGAGGCCATGCCGTTGTACAGGAAGGCCGTGACCGTATGAATGGAAACAGCCATGGGAATGGAAAAGAGCACCAGCGGGATGACGAATTTCCTGTTGTAGGGCTTGCCGTAAAATCCCTTGTACAGGATATGGATGACCACCGCCAAGTTCACACCCAGGTAAATATTCAATACCAGGGCATCCCAGGCCATGACTGATACCGGGAAGTTCGGGCTGCCCAACAATGGCGCGATATGAAGGAACCGGTCCGGCCGTCCCATGTCCACCAGGACGAAGAGCAGGCACATGATGATGGCCGAGATCGCCAGGAGTTCACCCAGGATGGCCACCTCCTTGATGGGTCCCCAGTTGTAGACATAAGCCGGGATCACCAGCATTACGGCAGCGGCGGCGATGCCCACCAGGAAGGTGAAATTGCCCACGTAGAAGGCCCAGGAAACCTGGTCGCGCATATTGGTGGCGATGAGGCCCTGGCGAAGTTGGAAGGAATAGGCGAAAAGCCCTATCAGGATGAGGGTAAGGAGGGCGCTCACCCAGATTTTGTAGGCTCGGTCGCCCGATGTAATGATGCGGGCGGAGCCCCGGAGGAAGGAGATGGCCATGGGTCCGTCCTAGGTCGCGTAGAAGTAGAAAAAACTCGGGTGGGTCGCGAGTTCCTCTTTCAGGATGAACACGCGCTTGTTGTCCATGGCCTGGCGGATCTCGCTTTCAGGATCCAGGAGATTGCCGAACTTGCGCGCTCCCACGGGGCAGATTTCCACACAAGCCGGATAGAGGCCTTCCCGGGTGCGCTGGATGCAGAAGGTGCACTTCTCCACCACGCCCTTGGGCCGGGGGCGGTTGCCCAGAACGTGGGTCTTGGGGTTCATTTCCTGGGCCGGAAGACTCGGCTCGGCCCAATTGAAGTGGCGGGCGCCATAGGGGCAGGCTGACATGCAGCAGCGGCAGCCGATGCACCAGTCATAGTCGATCACCACGATGCCATCTTTTTCCTTCCAGGTGGCTCCCACCGGGCAGGTCTTGACGCAGGGCGGGTCGTCGCATTGCTGGCATTGCACCGGCATGTAGAACTTGCCCGGCCGGGGGACCTCCGCCGCATCGTAATAGATATCGGAATGATTGACATCGATGCCGTGGGCCTTGTCCATTTCCAGCACACGGATCCATTGGATCTGTGGCTCTTTCCTCGACTGGTTGTTCTCCTCCACGCACGCGTAGACACAACGCCGGCAGCCCACGCAGCGGGAAAGGTCGAGGCCATACCCGAATTTGACGCCAGCCATGGGGCCCGCTTCGCTGACGGTGACGTCCTTGCCATATTTGCGGGTATATTTCCGTTCCCATCCCGTAGTCATCCGCCGGACATCCGCAGGAGAAAGCTCCCGGAAAGATTTCCGGAAGAAGCCTTCCAGGTCGCAACCTGTTCCAGCGGCCACGGCGGCACCTACCGCCAGGAATTTCAAGACATCGCGGCGACCGGGATCAACAGCCTCGGAACCACCGCACCCACCGGAACAATTGGAAGGAGTCATCGGATTCATCGCTTCATCTCACTGGGGCGGATGGGTGGGGGAAGTGGCTTGATGGACTTGAATCTCGGGGAGTGTGGATTGTGGCAATTGACACACAGGAAGTAGGTCTTGTCCCCGTTCCAGTGGCCAATCCGCTTGCCATGCACGCCCCGCTTCCAATCGCGGTATTTGTCCCCGTGGCACTGGCCGCAGAGTTTGTATGACTCGGTGAAGGTCACTGCGGCCCCGCTTGTGAGATGGAGCACATCGCGGTTCTTGGCATCATGGCAGTCCAGGCACCACCGGTTTTCACTGTCGTGATGAAATTCCGACTGGATATCGTCATGGAACTGCAGTTCCCTGCGCGTCGTATTGAGTTTCCCGTTCACTTTTTCGTTATGGCACTGGGTGCAGGGAAAGATCCCCTCAGTGAGTGGCGGCGCCTTGGCTTCGACCAATTGTTCCTTCTTTTGGGGTTTCACACCCAGGGCCGGTGGGGTGTGGGCCCCCTGGACCCCCGCGCCAGAAAGCGTCATCGCCAAAGCCGCAGCCATCCAGAACATCCTGGTCCCCCTCGTTCGTGTCTAGAATGTGGTTGAAAAACTGCGTGTCCGAGATCACAACTCACATATTTCGAGATGTGGAGCTAGATAATCCAAGCCTCAGGCGCTGGCACGCTCGCTATTGGCCGATTTTCTGGGCTCTTTCAGCACTCCGCCCGCCTCGACCCACTGAGCGTTTCAGTGGTTTGCAAGTGTCGGAGGCGGGCGATGGATGTGCGTGTTCCAGTGTTGCTGAGTCAACCCAACCGCGATGGCTGCCTAAATTACCGGATATTCACCAGCGATACGGCCCGCGCCGGGGACCTTGAACCATTCCAGTCGTTCATGGTCGACCGGGAAGTTTCAAATGGTCTTCACTTCGACCTTTTTGGGGCGGATCTCTGGGCTCTTGGGCACAGTCACCGAGAGCACGCCATTCTTCAGTTCTGCCTTCACCTTATCGGCATCCACATCTTCCGGGAGTGCTATGGCGCGGCTGAAGCTGCCAAAAGCACGCTCGTAGGCGTAGCAGACCTCATCGTCCCGGATGATCTCCTCCTCGCGCTTCCCGCTGATGGTCAATCGATTTCCGGAAACGGAGATGTCAAGATCGTCCTCCTTCATTCCCGGGAGGTCGGCTTTCAAGCAAAATTCGGTGGGGTTCTCCTTCAGATCGAAGGCAGGCAGGAAGGTTTCCATTTTGTTAGAGGAACGTAGGCCAAGGTCCTGGAATGGATCCCAGCGATTGGTCTCCCGAAGCAGGCGGAGTGGGTCTTCAAAAAGCGATTCACGGGCGAGCCCAACATTCTTGGGACGCTGTTTGAGTAGCAGGGACATGGTGACCTCGTGAATGGAGAAGGGTTGAGTGGGAAAGAAGGGTGTCCAGTCTGCAGCTTGCCAAGACCACCCGGCGGGGCCCTGATGGGGAAATCCTTGGGATGGAATCGGCAAAGCTCCGGGTTGAACGCAACCCAATCCACACGGAATCCGGGTGGGCACGACCACCCATGAAAAAATCTTTGTGACTGGGGCGGCCTGACGAGTCTCGACATATAGACTCCCACCGGCACTCGCTTCAAAACCATGGCGATGGAGCACTGCCCAGGGCCATCGGGAAGCGGCTTCAAGTTGGGTCCTGGCAGCTGTGATTTGTATCATGAGTTTTTCAGTCCGGAATAGCTGAAGCCAACCCCTGCCACGATCACCCTTCAACCCTGTTTTCAAAAGCTTGCAACGTGTGGGAGTGCGATGGATCCTACGAAGGGGTGAATCTCAATGCCTGAACTTGCCCTCATGGTGAATGGACAGCAAGTCTCTGCTCAGCCCGGAGAGACCCTCCTGGCGGTACTTTCCGGGCTGGGGTTGGAAGTCCCCACCCTGTGTCACGATCCCCGCCTGAAACCGGCTTCGCTGTGCCGGATGTGTGAAGTGGAAGTGGTCGGCCACGACCGGAATCTTTGTGCCTGCTCGACCGAGGCCGAATCCGGCATGGAGGTTCACACCCACACTCCCGAACTGGAGGCGTACCGCCGTGGCGTGTTAACCATGCTGGCCAGGAATTATCCATCTGCCGCGGTGGAGGCGCGCCCCCATCAACCATTCCATCGCTGGCTTCGCCACTATGTCGTGACGGCCACCGGGACCAGCGATCCAGACCGTCTGGACGAGACCCATCCCTACATCCGCGTGGACATGTCCCGGTGCATCGACTGCTATCGCTGCGTGCGGATCTGTGAGGAGGTGCAGGGCCAGTTCGTGTGGAAAGTGATCGAACGCGGGGGCAGCACCCATGTGGCGCCGGGCTTGGCGCATTCGCTGTTGAAAAGCCCCTGCGTGAGTTGCGGGGCCTGTGTGGACACCTGCCCCACCGGCGCGTTGGACGACACTTCCTGCTTCCAGTCGGGAATCCCGGACAGTTGGACTCGCACCATCTGCCCCTACTGCGGCACGGGTTGCGAGATGGAAGTGGGCGTGAAGGATGGCCAGATCATGGGTGTGCGGCCGGTCCTGGGTTCCCCGGTCAGCCAAGGCCACCTGTGCGTTAAGGGCCGTTATGGAACGGGCTTCGTGGATGCCCCGGATCGCGTGCTGCAACCGGCGGTCCGGCGAGACGGAGCGTGGGTCGAAGTTTCCTGGGAGGAGGCTTTGGATCAGGCCGCGGCTTCGATCAGGCATATCAAGGAAAAGCACGGACCCGATGCCATTGGCTTCCTGGGTTCCTCCCGCGCCACCAACGAAGATTCCTACCTGGTGCAGAAACTGGCGCGCGTCGTAGTGGGCACGAACAACGTAGACTGCTGCGCCCGGGTTTGCCATGCGCCCAGTGCCGCGGGGCTGGGCCAGGTCTTTGGCACGGGCGCGGCCACGAACAGTTTCGAAGACGTCGAAAAGGCCGCCCTGATCATGATCGTGGGCGCCAATCCCAGCGAGAACCACCCCATCGTGGGCAACCGCATCAAGCAGCGCGCCCTGGCCGGCGTGCCGCTCATCGTCATCGACCCCCGCCGCATCGAACTGGCGGATCACGCGACGATCCATCTGGCCCCGCGTCCCGGCACGAACCTGCCCCTGCTCCTGGCGATGGCCCGGGTGATTCTTGAAGAAGGTCTGGAGGACCGCGCCTTCCTGGAAAGCAGAACTGAAAACCAGGAGGTTTTCCGTACCGCCGTTGCTGGATGGACCCCGGAACGCGCGGGTCAGGTATGCGGAGTCAGCGCCGAGCGAATTCGCCAGGCCGCGAGGCTCTATGCATCGACACGTCCCGCCATGAGCATCAACGGCCTGGGCCTGACCGAGCATATCCAGGGCACCGAGGGCGTCATGGCATTGGCCCAGCTTGCGCTGGTCACGGGCAATGTGGGCAAGCCCGGCTCCGGTGTGAACCCCCTGCGCGGCCAGAACAACGTCCAGGGCTCCGCCAACATGGGCTGTGAACCCTCGCGACTCACCGGGTATCAGCCCATCGCGACCGCCCGGGAACTGCACGAGCGTGTGTGGGGCGTGCCAATCCCAGAATCAGCCGGGCTTTCGGTCATGGGCATGGTGGACGCGGCCCATGAGGGCCGACTGAAAGGGATGGTCGTGTTTGGCTATGACGTGCTGCTCAGCAACCCGGATGCCAATCGCACCGCTCAGGCTCTGAGCCAGCTCGAAGCCATGGTGGTCGTGGACCTCTTCATGACCGAAACGGCCAAGGCCTTCGGGACCGTCTTTTTGCCCGTAGCCAGCTCCTTTGAAAAGGCAGGCACTTTCATGAACGGTGAACGCCGCATCCAGCGCGTACGGGCTGCCATCCCACCCCGGGGCGGAGTAAAGACCGATCTCGAGGTCGCCTGCCTGCTGGGCGAACGCCTTGGGTATGCAGACCACTTCGCTTTTCTCAACGATGGCGCCAGTGATTCAACTGCAGCCGAAGCCGTCTGGGATGAGATCCGCAAGGTCTGGCCCGTGGTCAACGGCATCACCTATCTCCGGATCGAATCCGCCGGGATCCAGTGGCCCTGCCCTGCCGGGGACCATCCGGGCACCACCGTGCTGCATGCCGACCAATTTCCCAAAGGCCCCCGTGTCGCTTTCAGGGCCTTGGACTATCGGCCCAGCGCCGAAATCCCATCGGACGATTATCCGTTCCTGATGAACACCGGACGGACGCTTTACCATTTCAATGCGGCCACCATGACCGGCCGCACGCGCAACAGTGAACTTCAGCGGGATGACTGGATCCAGATCCATCCAAAGGATGCCGACCCGCTCGGCATTCTGGATGGCGCCCCGGTGCTGGTCGAAACCCGCCACGGCCAGTTCCCGGCCCATGCCTGGATCACGGAGGTCGTGCGCTCTGGCGAATGTTTCAGCGTCTTCCACAATCCTGAAGCCTTTGTGAACCGCGCCACCGGCTCTGGCCGCGACAACTTCACCGAAACACCGGAGTACAAAGTCACCGCGGCTAGGATCCGGCCAGTCTGATAAAAAACAATGCACCACAAAGACAAACTGGATTTTAATAAACCACAAAAAATAAAAATCGCCACAAAGGTTCACAAAGAAAAGCTTTTGGTTCTTCACGGATCTGAGTGAAAAGTGTGAGCAGCAGCGGTCTTAGGTCATCTTGGTTTTGTCTAGAAATCAGGATGAGGGGAGGCCGCCACTGCCTAATAAAGAGCTTATGTCCCGTTTGGGTGGATGGAAAGGG
>JANXQX010000036.1 GCA_025353305.1 Holophagaceae bacterium | reverse complement strand
ACATTCCGAAACCACGGGAATCCAGGGCTTCCTTGCTTGCCGTGATGAGGGCCGGATGATTCGAAAGGCCCAGATAATTGTTGGCGCACAGGTTCATCACGGGGCGGCCATTGGCCACGATGCGCGCGCTCTGGGCGCTGGAGATCACGCGCTCGGTCTTGAAGAGCCCGGCCTCGCGCAGCTTTTCGGTTTCTGTGCGGAGATGGTTCAGGAAAACGGAATTCATGGGGACCTCGAAAAAAGAAGAACTAAGATTCTTAAGAAAATCACTCCCCAAGCCGTGCTCTCAGTTCGGGCCAGCCGTCCCAGTAGCTCAGCTTCAGGAATGCAGTGAGCACGAGCGAGTGGTGGATCGTGCCGTTGCGGAGCAATTCCTCCCATTCCTTCCATGCGCAGGCCCAGACTTGGAGTTCCTCGGCGGAATCCAGCTGCAGGTCCGCCGTGGCTTGGCAATCCAAAGCCAGGAAGGTGTGGGCGCGGTTGGTCTGGGTAGCCGGGTTGGGGGTGCAGCTGCCCAGGGAAATCCAGCGATCCGAGGTGAAGCCCGATTCTTCAACCAGTTCCCGTTTGGCCGATTCGAGGGGGTTTTCGCCGAGATCGCAGCAACCGCCGGGAATCTCGAAGGTGGCCTCATTGATGCCGTGCCGGTACTGCTCCACCACAACCAGTTCAAGGTCCCGGGTGAAGGCTATGACGTTTACCCAATCCGGCCCCAGCAAGCGGTAGAAGGCGTGTTCCCTGCCGGTATGGGGCGAGGTCCGTTTGGCGACCATCTGGGTGAAGAGCCTCGAGTCCTGTCGCGTGCTGATGTCTCCCTCGATCCAGGGTGCCCCAGGATCAAAGCCCTCGGAATGCTGGGCCAGGAGCCGCATCTCAAGCCTTCTCACGCTCTGACTGGATGCGCCCCAGGATGTGATGCGTGATCATCTCCAGGGCCCGGCGGTTCTCCACCCCCGTGGGCACGATGAGATCCGCCCACCGTTTGCTGGGCTCCACGAACTCCAGATGCATGGGCCGCACGCTCTGCTCGTACTGCTCCATCACACTGTCGAGGGTTCGTCCGCGTTCCTTGGTGTCCCGGCGGATGCGGCGCAGAATGCGGATGTCGGCATCCGTGTCCACGAAAATCTTCACGTCCAGCTGTTCCCGCAGCTCCGGCAGGGCGAGGAGCAGCAGGCCTTCCAGGATCACCACAGGCTGCGGCGGAAGCGAAGGGCCAAAGCCGGTGCGGTCGCTGATGGAAAAGTCGTAGATGGGTTTCCGGATAGGTTCCCTGCGACGGAGCGCGGCCATATGGGCGGCCATCAGCTCCAGATCGAAGGCATGGGGATGATCCCAGTTGATGGGCTGATTCCCGAAGCGCGCCTTCACCACTTCGAGGGGCGCGTAGTAGGCGTCCATGTCCAACAGCAGTGAGCCTATTCCGGCCCCTGTCCCAGAGCTGGCCCATCCCTTCCGGATGCGGCGCACCAGCTCATTGGCGACGGCGGTCTTTCCGCTGCCGGAGCCCCCGACGATTCCCACCAGCCACGGATGATCCTGCATCGTGCCCCCTGACATGTTTCCGGGGGAAACCACGCATGCGTGGTTTCCTGCTCGCTTCGCTCGCTTACGCTCCCCGGGACTCCCCACCTCGTGGTCGGGCAAAGCCCGCCCCTCGGTCCAGCTTCAATCGTACCTTCCTTCGGGGAGTATGTGCCTTCATTGCCATGAAGCTGAGCGCACCGTATGCTGAATGCGCCATGTCACCCAAACTCCGATACAGCCTGTCCTTTCTGATGCTGCTGACCCTTGGCTGCAGCACTAGCGATGACCCACGGCTGCCCACCCTGCTCTACGAGGATGCCCTGCAGAAAAACCAGGCCGGCCAGGGGGATGCGGCCCGCCTGATGATGGCGGAAATCGTCAAGCAATTCCCGGATTCCGAGGCCGCCACCAAAGCGCGAAAAGATATCTACCAGATTGATGCGCTGCAAAAAAAGGATCTGGCCCAGCGGCAGCAGGAAGTGCGAACCGTATTGAAACGGGTCATGGACGCGCTCTCCCGGTACAAGACCAAGAAGGGTGAATATCCAAGCAACCTCCTGGAACTGGTGCCGGAATACCTGGAGTCCCCACCCCTGACACCCTGGGGCCATCCCTTCCCCTATCGCGCCTATGTGGGTGTGCCCCTCGAGGATGTCACCGACCGCCGGGGCAGGTTGAGCCAGCGTATCAACACCAAGCTCGATCACTATTACCTGTGCTGCCTGGGAACCGACTTCGAGCCCGGTGGCGTCGGCTTGGCCGCAGACATCCTGGTGAGGGATGGCGAGATCCTGGACTCGGTGAAGGAGAAGGCCTTCCCCCCTCTGCCCTGAGAACTGGAGGGGTGTGGGCTTTGGGCTGTGGGCTGTGGGCTGTGGGCTGTGGGCTGTGGGCGCATGATCGCGCCTTTGGGTTGATTGCCACCCGGTTGATCAATATCCCGGTATCCGCCTCGCGGATACGCGAGGCCTTGCCGCGGACTGCACACGGGTTGTATACAGTCAAGTTCACGCCTTTGTGTTGGTTGCCATCCCGCTGTTCATTCTCACGGTATCCGCTTCTTGGATACGTGAGGCCTTGCCGCGGACTGCACACGGGTTGTATGCAGTCAAGTTCACGCCTTTGGGTTGTTTACCATCCTATTGATCATTTTGATCGCAATGCAGGCGGCGCCGAAGCCGTTGTCGATGTTCACGACGGCGATGCCGGGACTGCAGCTGGCGAGCATGGCATGCAGGGCCACGGTGCCACCCACGCTGATGCCTGCGCCGATGCTGGTGGGAACCGCGATCACGGGGGCATCCACCAGGCCCGCGACCACCGAAGGAAGGGCGCCTTCCATGCCCGCTGCCACCAATAATACGGGACAGACCCGAAGCTCATCCAGCACGCCATGGAGCCGGTGGAGGCCCGCCACGCCCACATCGAAAAAGGATTTGGATGGGTAGCCCAGGGCATCGAGCACGGCCTTGGCTTCCAGCAGAACGGGGATATCTCCGGTGCCACCGGTAAGCAGTCCAACGGGGGCAAGGTTCTTCATTGGCCGTGGATTGAGCGTCGCCGTGCGGCTGATCCGATCCACGGAGGCAATGGCATCAAGCACGTCCATCTGAGCGTCATTGAGTTGCGTTGCAATGCGCAGGCTCTGCGCTTGCCGTGCTTCTTCGAAGAGATGGACCAACTGCTCCGGAGTCTTGCCGCGGGAAAAAATGATCTCCGGAATGCCCGTGCGCTGCTCACGTTCATGGTCCCAGCGGATGTCCACATGCCACCTCTGAAAAAATGACTCGCCGCCAAGACGCCAAGAGCGCCAAGAGCGCCAAGAAAAGCCTACCTGATTTATTGATGTGCTTGATCTATGACGCGCATGTCGCGTTAGCCCCGTCCAAATTTGTAGCTGCAAGCTGGGACTTGGTGCACGGATCGGTTTTGCAGAGCGCCAGCTTCTCATGTCGCTCTACAAACGATGGTTAGGCTTTGTTCTATTGGCGTTCTTGGCGTCTTGGCGGTGATTTGTTTCTTTCCGCTCAAATGCAGGTTGGTTCAATTTAATGACTTGGCCAGGCTCCCGCTTTGGATGCCCGCCAGGTCCATGGCCACGAATCGGAACCCCGCACGCCAGCATGCGCGTTCCAGTTCCGTCCGCAGGGGTTCTTCAAGGGCAAGATGCATCAGGTCCCGCTCGATTTCCAGGCGCACGACGCTGTCGTGCCAACGGGCGCGGGCGGGCCAGAGTCCGTTGGCGCGGAGAAAATCCTCGACCTGTTCCACCTGGTGCAAACGCTCCGGCGTCACCTCCGTCCCCACAGGAAACCGGCTGGCCAGGCAGGGCGCGGCGGCCTTGTCGGCATTTTCAAGACCCCAGTGGCGGGCCAAGGCTCGCACATCTTCCTTGTGGAATCCCGCCTCCAGCAACGGCGATAAGACTTCATGCTCCGACGCGGCACGTAAACCCGGGCGTACATCTCCGAGATCATCCAGCTGTGTTCCGTTGAGCAGCAACCCTGCCAGATTCTGCTTTCTGGCCTCGCCCTCCGCAGCGCCATAGAGCGTGGACTTGCAGTGATAACAGCGGTCTCCGGCATTGGCACGATAAGCCGGCAGATCCGTTTCGTTGGTGGGGAGTTCGAGCAACTCCGCGCCGATTTGCGCCGCCAGTGCGTGGGCCTCGGCCCGCTCGGCCTGGGGAAGCGATGGGCTCACAGCCAACAGGGCCAGCGTATCCAGGCCCGCGCGGACACAGGCCGCCAACACCAGCGTGGAATCCACACCTCCCGAAAAACAGACCAGTGCCCGCCGCGATCCCACGCGGGTCCGCAGCAGATCCAGGAGTCTGGTTTCTTGGGCAATCACATCATCCATGCCCCAAGTGTGGCAGTATTTTCAGAACCTCTGGAGATCCCATGCGCCGCTTCCTGTTCGCACCTGTCGTCCTCATCCTCCTGGCCTGCGGCTCTTCAAAATTGCAGAAGCGGGAGGCCGAGAACGATATCAAGAAGGACTACCCAGTACTGGTCATGGTGCCCGTACCCGCCAAGGTATCCGCGGAAAAAGGCAGCGAGGCCCACCGGAAGCTGCTGCTGCTCCACGACAATCTGGTCAAGACTGGCTGGTTCGCCATCCAGCGCCACGACGACGGCAAGCGTGAGGAGTTCACCTACCAACTGAATTCCAACGCGCCGAAAACCGCCATGGCCGCGCCTGGCGGCGGTTTCCAGGTCAAGGCCGCCGAAGCCGACTTCGTGAGAGCCACAAACCTCGTCCCAGCGGGCAACGGT
>JANXQX010000024.1 GCA_025353305.1 Holophagaceae bacterium | reverse complement strand
ATTTGAACGCAGGTGTCGCAGTCAATGGGACCACTTGGTGGGCAACAACCATGTTGGTGGCTGGTGGTAAGCAAAATATTGACATCACCACAGTTGCTCCCTTCACGGTGCCTAGTAGCACGGCTGGCTTCATGGGTGGATTCAAGACTTCACTCACCCCTGGCAATCTGCTTTTTCAAGGTGCTACACCTGTCTCCCCCGGCACTAACCCAAATAGAGCCACTATCAGCGGCAGCAGTAAACGATTCAACTCGACCTTCTGGATTCCCATCGTTGGAATCAGGAATAGCCAACCAATTCCTGGTGGCCCTATGGGCCTCATCTTTGTTCAGAACAACGGTTCCACCATCTATAAGTTCTACAATGCCGGCTCACGAGATGGTGATGGAAAATGGCGGAGGATCTGATGCATTTGGAAAATCGTAGGAATGTCCCAGTGAGCCTCAATTCCCAGTCAGGTTTCAGCATGATCGAGATGCTGATGACTGCATTCATCCTGGCCATCGGCATCCTTGGCCTTTCAATGCTGCAGGTCATGTCGCTCAAGGCCTCCCGTGGGAGTCGCAGTCTTACCACCGCGGTCCAAGTGGGTGAAAAGGTTATGGATCAAGTGGAGATGGAAGGGCGTTTGACTTGGCTCAACCTCACCGATACGAATCTCAACGCCGCCGCGGTCGCCGCCTCTCCACTGACTGGGTTGAAATACGTCAATTTGACCCCCAGCACAACCGTGGGATTCACTCAAACCTTCAACATCAAAGGGCGGGAGATTCCTGCCACCTCGACGGATCCCACGGACCTGATCACCTACTACACAGTGACGACTTTCGCTTTGCCGACTGATAACGCCATTGTGGTGGGGGGGGGTGCGACCGCCAACATGCACGATTTCACTGTAACTGTGGACTTCGTGGATCAGACCAACGCCAATGCTTCAAACGCGGCGATTCACCGCACGGTCACCATTACACGGAGGATCGTCCATGCCTAAGGGAAACAATCATTACACGACCCATAAGGGAACCAAGTATTCCGGTTTCTCCCTGCTGGAGTTGATGGTCGCACTCCTTTTTACCGGATTGCTCATGGCCGGTATGGCTCAGGTGTTCAAGTCTAGTCTCACCACTTTTTACACGTCCGGCGAGATTCTCTCTAGCGCACGCCGCAACAGGGCCTCAATTGACCTTCTTTACGATGATCTAAATTCCGCAGGATTGTACTTGACAGATCTCGCGGCGCCACCGCCTGGGTTCACACCCACGAACCCTGCTTTTCAAATCATTCCTAACCAGGTGGTCATCGGTGCAGCATCGGATGATCCCGGTTTTCTTGGCTCTAAGAATGCCGATCAGTTGCTTTTCTATGTGGATCAACCTCTAGCATTCGAGGGGACCTATAACCCGCCCGGAGTCGGTGCGGCACGCAGCGCTGACGAGGCCATTGGTTTGGGTGGTCTCACCGGGGGCGCTCCGGCCGCTGGCAATGCTGACACCACGTTCATCATTGATTGTGGTGAGGACGCATACGCAAACATGGTCAAGGTAGGTCAGAATCTTATTTTTAAAGACGCCTTTCAGGTCCTTACGATCGCCTCTGTCCTGCAATCCGGCCATCAGGTCACCATTACAACAGGCGCGACTCCCAATGCAGCAATGACTGGGGTCGGCAATCCCGGAGGAGTCTCCAAATTTAAACATATTGCGAACTCCAGGGTCCTGTTTTACAACCCGGCCCAGGTGGTTCGCTATAGCATCAAGAAGAAGAACCTCGATCCCCAGAACAGTACGGGTATTACATGTCTGGTTCGAGACCAGGGCACTTTCTCCGCCCTTGGTTTTGTGCCAGATGCTACTTTAGAATCTATCATCACCGAAAATGTTTCTGGCTTTAAAGTCTACTTAAGTGTGAATTCGGGAAAGTCATGGGCCGGTTTCAATTCTGTCACGAACCTGCCACAAAATTACACAACCTGGGACCAGATCCGAACTGATATCGACACTCAACTGACTGGTTCGGTCGGTCCTCCCGCTATACCGGCGGCGGGCAGGATGGGTTTCCAGACTACCCAGGGGAACGAGACCTGGTTCAGGAAGATTCCTACTCTCGTAAGGCTGGATATCACCACACGTACTGCTTCGAAGCGCACGGAATACGACCCGAAGCAGGTTGCATTGGTGTACCGCGATCTGGTGCAAAGTCTGGTCATTGTACCAAGGCATTTTGGTTTGCCACTGAACTGAGGAGTAGTGTCCATGCCCAAAGCAACACATGAATCAACATCTTTTTCTCAGTTCAGGTCCTTAAGGCAGGCCTCCTTAAGACACTCCCAGTTTGGTGGAATCACCATTCTGGTGGCACTTTCTCTGCTTGTTCTGCTTACCATCGCCGCAGTAAGCATGTCCCGCAATTCATTTCGGGAGATCGTTATCTCTGGAACTAGCCGTCAAGGGGCCATGGCTCGAAACTCGGCTGATTCAGGAATTGAATGGTCCCTCTATTGGATGGACCTAGCTAACACCCCTAGTGCTTCAGGGACAGGAACACTTTTAGCAACTTTAAAAACCAAATTATTGAGAAATGACTCACTAGCCGGGCAACCCTACGATGTCATTTCTCAAAATCTCTATACAGCTCCATCCACCGCGCTCCAAGGAGACCAGACTTTCAGCACAGTTCCTGGGACAACGCAGGCATTCAGCATCGCCCTGACGCGCATGGGGAAATTGCCAATCACCGACATGAGTCAGGGCGTAACCCAGGGCACATTCTCTCCCGCTCAAGGTGGGATCGCAAACCAAGCCCCCGATCTTTGGGCGTTTCGCTCGGACGGCCAAGTGAAGGTGTCGAGCGTCACATTCAACCACTCCAAGGAAGCTTGGATCACCACCCCAGTCCAATAAGTCGATTTGGAGTTTAAAATGTCCACTCAATTCAAGCTCTACCCGCGTGCATTTCTCGGCCTGCTGGTTGGCCTATTGCTTGGCACTGCACCATTACACGCGCAGTTGGACACCCGGCTTCAAACTACCGGACCGTCTTTCCTGGACTTGTACCAGCAGAGCCAGAATCTGGTAATGAAACCGGAAATCGTGACGGTTTTCGACTTCTCGCAATCCATGTGGTGCGTCATGTTCCATCCCTCATTTGTGAACACCGATACCACCGATAATGGCACAAACAAAAGCGATGCCTTCATGACCTTCCGCCTCATGAGAAGCACCGTCAGCCCCTTCCCCTATTCGGTTGATTGCGTGCTGGATATGAGTGAGTCTCAAACCCAGGCCAATGGCGGGACCTTCGTCATGCTCACGGGGGGCGTTCTGGTGCGCCCGGATGGCAGCCTGCTCACAGCGGCAAATCTCAATTCGTATTACACCAATAGTTCGCCCATTCTCTCCGGGGAGGTGACCCCCTCCACTAATGCGGCCTCCAATGTCCAGAATTGGATCCGCTCTGCCTCCCATGTGCGGTTCACCTACAACGGGAAGACCTTTGATGTTCCTATTTGCTGGACTGTCCTCTACGATCCCGCCGATCCGGCGGTTCAAACTGATACATCCAACACCGATGTAACATTGCGTAAATACATGAAAATGTATGGCACATCCACATCCTACCCACTCAAGGCCACCTTGCTGGATCCGGCCGCCTCCAACCTGGAAGTGGAGATTGACCGCAGCTATCGCATCGGAAATACGATCATCAGTCTTCCTTCCACCACTCCCCCGATCGCGAATGGATCTCGTGGCATCACCGTATCCTTCCCATCCCTGCCTGCGAACACCACGCTGGTTCATTACGCCAGGGTCAATAATGCCACCCAGCGGCCTTATTATTGGAGTTGGGTTTGGAACACCTCTTCCATTCCGCAGTCCTCCGTAGCAGCCGGGCAGGCTTTCAAAAGCGGAATCCCATCGCGGACCCGCATCCAGGCGGTCAAAGAGGCTTCGTTCCGTACATGGGCCAAGTACTACAACAAGGTTTTCTGGGCCTATCGGTTTCTCAAATACAGCACGGGCACCAACCCGCCCAACAAGTCTACCGAAAGCGCATCTAACCTTAATAACGACAGCCGTACCGACCTGCCTTCCACCGATCCACGTACAACCTCGACCCAAGGCTCGGCTCAGCGGGGGTGGTCGCTCATGACCGGTAATTCCCAGGTGGCATTAGCAAAGCTATCCTCGTTTGCGGCAGGCGGTAGCACCACACTCAATTCAGCTATGGGAAATACCATGGCCCAGTTGAACGACCCCAATTCCATCTTCAATGATGTCGAGACTGGGACAGACAAACCGGTGGAATGCCGCAATACCTACGTGATGCTCTTCACGGATGGTGTGCCGAATCAGGATGCCGGTACCCCCACCAACACCAACACACCCTACGTAGGCGCGGAACCTGTTCACGTTCCCGCCTGGCCCGCGACCTATGGAACGGCCAATACTGGGAATGCATTTTTTACTGCAAATAAAACTCGGATAGATACGGCTAATGCAACACCCTATTTCAATATCATCAATCTCGCGGGCTTGGCGGCCCATGGCGGAGAAACCACCAACGGTGGCATGACCGTGCCCACTTATCCCGCCACGAATACTTTTGGTAACACAGGGGATCCGCTGGTTTCAGCTTGGATCCCTTTCTGGATCAAACAACGCGGTTCTGGAACCAACCTGGTCACCTTTACCAAGCCCCGGGCCATCACCACCATGACCATCGGCTTGAGCCTCGCCGGTGTCATCACAGACGCGACATCTCCCAAACGTCGCCTTTTTTATGCGGCGGTTGTGGGAGAACCTTCCAGGCTCACTTGGGACGCGGCGAGCCTCACGCCTTTCACTTTGGCGGATCCCAATGATCCCACCCTGGGCAAGACTCCGAATTCCGTCTTCTTTTTTGATGCTGTTGATCCGGCCACCTTGGTGAACAGCCTGGATGCGGCCTTCAATGAAGCCGCGATTTCCTCGAACATCAATTCCACCGCGAATCCAAACTTGCCATTCATTGGTGGCAGTTTCGGAAAACAAGTCTATTTGGGCAAATTCCGACCTCCTTTGAGCGGGAATGTCATCTGGCCGGGCGATCTCTATATGTTCGCTACCCAGGAAATCGCCGGACAGACCTACTTCTTGAATAAGCTCGGGGTCCAAACGACAACTTTGGATGGCACTACCGCCCAGTGGGCGGCTTCGACTACCTTCCTTGATAATCCAGTCACACCACTCACACCCAGATGGACGCTACGCAAGCTGTTTACCCGCATTCCGGGGACGCTTGCCGTTCCGGAACCCGGATTGACACCTTTCTCGGATGTGGGTTATAACGCCACTTTGGCCTCCGAAGTCGCGCCCTACAAGACGATCCAACCATTTGTGGCGGTCGCGCAGGCAGCGGATTCGGCCCGTAGGCAAGCCGTGCAGTTCTCCATGGGCGGTGACATCACGAAAGCCTTGGACGCCTCCGGTCGGCCCACGTTGTCGCGAACCGCTGTGGATTCGTCAGGCAATATCACGACGCAGGTGTTAGGGGACATCATCGATTCAAGCCCCACCGCCGTTGAATATAACTGGTCAGAAATATCCGTGCGTCCGGAATTGTCCACGAACCTAAAGAATGCCGGAACCAGGTTCAGGCTGATCCTGGTGGGTACTAACCAGGGTTGGATACATGCCTTTGGCGAAGTGAGCATGATAGATGGTGACATCGACCCCGTGACCACCCTGCCATATCACGGCCCTACAAAGGGTAAAGTGGAAGAACTATGGGCATTCATGCCCACGGATTTCCTGGCCAGGCTCGACTACCTCACGTCATCTAAAAACCCCCACCGTTTCATGGTGGACGGGACCCCGATCATCTACCACCTTGATCTGCCACCTGCGGCAGGAGGTCCAGCCAATGGTGTGGTGGATTTCGCTGAGCGTACCCTAGCCATCTTTGGTCTTCGTAAAGGTGGTCGCAGCTACTATGCCCTGGACATCCACGACCCATTCGCCCCTTCCCTTAAATGGTCTCTGGTGCCGGATGAAGCCGCGTTCTTCCCGACTATTGTTCCGGGGGCTGTTGGAACCCGATTGGTTACTGGTGGGCCCGATGCAGCTACCGTTAAAACAGTTCTTGGCAACTTCGGTTTTTCCACTTGCACACCCGCTTTAGGTCGGATCCAGTTTCAAGGGAATTATCGGGACGGTTTATTTTTGGGCGGTGGCTTCAGCGTCCCTGAAATTGAGGCAAATTTCTCAAACGTCAAGTTGGGACGTTCAGTGATGGCTCTTGACGTTTGGACAGGGCAAGTCCTGGCAGCGGTCGATCTCACCAACGCCAATATCGGAGGCAGCACTGTGGGCCCCGTGGTTTCTGGTCTGGTTCCCTTTGAGTTCATCGTCAATTCCGGAATGGCTCAACGGGCCTACTTTAATGATTTCTACGGGGGGCTCTGGGCCTGGGGATCAAAGAAGACTTCTGGCGGTGGAGCCACGGACCCCTTCAACGACTTCAGGATGGACACATCTGATTTGTCCTTGTGGACCACCACAATGTTGGCTAGTGGACCCGCGGGTATCCGCAAGGTAGCCCAGGATGGCACTGGGGTCAGTGCTCTTTACTGGAACCTCCCGGCCCCATTTCGGATCGGGAGTTTCCCAGGACGGCCCAATACGTCAATTTCTCCTACCCCCGCCGCAGTGGGCATCGCCATGGTCAGTGGTGACCGTAATAGCCCTCTAAGCAACGGAGTAGGTTCAGATTATGCGAATGGTACACCGCCAGCACCCGTTGGCCATCGGATGACCGTCGTGTTCGATCGGCAAGACAGTCGGGCCTGGAATCTGGACACGGCAAACGGGCCGGATACTGGAATCCTTGATTCCAATTTGGTCAAAAATGGCTCGGGCTCGTTCACGGCTCAAAATAGTGCAATTGCGCCTGAGATCACCCTTGGCGATCCGAAGTTCTATCTGGCCCCTTATACGGTGGGTACGCCGAATGTGTATTCGACTCCCAACTTTGGCTATTACATGAATTTCCCCGGAGGGTCGGTCGCTCCCTTCATCAAGAAGGGAGTTAGCGATCCAATGGTCGTAGCGGGTTCACTTTTCTACTCTTATTTCGATCCGATTTCAGCCGACCCATGCAACGGGGGCAGCGGGTTCACATCCACGGTGAAAATCTGTGACGTGATTTACCCTATTGCCAATGATTCACGGACGACAGTTTCTTGTCAAAGTGGTATCCAATTCAATACTTATGTTGGCATTGCCTCTGCTTTTACGGCCTATGGAACCCGAGGCGTGCTCCAAGCGGGTTCCCTGGCTGTGTCGAATCCTCCAGTCGGTGCTTCGGCTACGACCCCAACCATTGATACGTTTCTAAGTCGGCAACAGGAACGCTTCCCTAAGGTCCGCGTCTGGCGAACTGTCCGTTAACGGAATGATACCGTTCTTTAGGCACCGGCTTTTGCCGGTGCCTTTTTCATTGGGTATGGACTCCAGGAATGGGAGCATGGAGCTGATGAATCCATCTATGGCCGACTCCCCACAAAGTCTCCAGGCTAAAAAGCAATTCGGCCAACATTTCCTCGTGTCCAAGAGGGCGATCCACATGATCGTCGGCGAATGCCTGACTTCGATGGCTCCGATATTACTGGAAATCGGACCCGGGCCAGGCGTGCTTACGGCCCCCTTGCTTGAGGATGGACGGCCCCTTTGGGCGATGGAACTGGATCCTGAAGTCTGTGCAGTCCTGGAAAACCGTTTCAAAGGTGTCTCCAATTTCCATCTACTCCAAGGGGATGCGGTGAGTCTTGGCCTTCCTGGGCAGGGGCCGTGGGGAATCGTTGGTAACCTGCCTTACAACGCTGCCACGGCCATCCTTGCGCGGTTCCTGGTGGAGGACATCCCATGGGAACGGATGGTCCTGATGTTCCAACTCGAAGTGGGCCAGAAACTCATGGGAAAGCCTTCGGAAAAGCAGTACGGGCCCTTGTCGGTGCTGGCCCAACTCGTAACGAAAATGA
>JANXQX010000334.1 GCA_025353305.1 Holophagaceae bacterium | reverse complement strand
ACAGGCCGGAATGGGTTTAGGGCGAAGCAAGCCGCATTGATAAATACCGGCTGGGGGACACCTGCGAAATATTCCTTCCAATCGCGGTATTCAAAACGGGGGCCTCTTATCGGTTCCCCCGGAATTGAAAGATTATGGGGTGAATCTAACTGCCAAGCATGTTGGGCGGCGTGGGAGGTAATTCGACTCGGGATTCGCACCTTGTTGGCCCAGGCCTTCGCGTTCCTCTCCCATTCAGGAAGATTCAGAAGTTCGATGGCATGTCTCAGGGCCAGCTCAACCCCGCCAGTTTCAGTAGGGTCCGAAACGTTCCCACCTTGAGGGGATGATTTCCGTGGACTGGGATGGTCAGCTTGGCGCGCTCCCCCGCCTTCCCCATGACGTGGTGGCTTCCTTTGATTCTCTCCAGCTTCCATCCGTGGGCCTCCAGGAAGCGGATGAAGTCCGATCCGCTGGGCGGCGTCACACCGCCAGTTCCAGCTCGATGCCCTTCTCCATAGGGCCGGCCTGGGATTCAGAGGCTTCCAGCCAGCCCTCAATGGCCTCATTGAGGTTCGCCTTGACCTCCTCCATGGTTTCACCCTCAGTGACACACCCTGGAAGGGCCGGGACTTCAGCCCAGAATCCGCCTTCTTCCGCTTCGTGAATGATGACCCGCAGTTTCATGGTCCGACCTCGATCCTCTCTATTATGCGCCCTTACCCTTCAGCTTGCGCGCCACCACGTCCCCAATCTTTTCACTCGCTGCCTTGCGGGCGGTTCCCGCCAATCGCGCATAAATGGCCGTGGTGCTGGTTTGCTTGTGCCGCAGGACTTTCCCGATGGTTTCATGGCTCAACCCTGCTTCTCCCGCACCAAGGGTTCCGAAGGTCCGGCGGAGGTCATGCAGGCGAACGCCGTGGATTCCGGCCTTGTCGCAGATCCGCATCCAGGGCTTGCGGAGATTCACGAGATATCCGCCCTGTTCCTTTCCGGTGAACACGTAGGGGTTCCCAAGAACTTGATGGCCCCGCATCGCTTCGAGGATCGTGGCCATGGCCGGGTTCACGTCAATGGTGGCCGCGCCGCTTTTGGTGTCTGGAAGCCTCACGAGCCCGGCTTTCAGATCCAGGTCGGACCATTTCAGCTTCAGCGCCTCGTTTAGCCTCCAACCTGAAACCAGCAGAAACCGGATGGCATTACAGACCACGGGGGATTCGGAGAAGTCTGACTCGGACTGATCCAGAATCACTCCCAGCCGCTCCAGTTCATCATCTGAAAGGAACCGTTCCCTGGAAGCCTCGCGGTATTTCTCATGACCCAGGGTTGGGTTCGATCCGTGAGGACGAAGACCCCAGCGTTCAACGGCATTGAACAGCTTGGACAGAAGGGCATGGACTCTGTTTGAGAGGACTGGCGTTTCCGTGAGCTTATGGTGAATCCGTGTAATGTCCGTTGTCTTTACGGAGGTCACTCTCAGCTTGCCGATGGCGGGAAGGATGATGACGTCCAACTCTCTGCGGTATTCATGGGCCGTTGTGGGCTTCAATTTCGGCGTGACATGCTCCGCTAAGAACCTTTCCGCTACATCGGCCACGGTGGGATCTACTTTCCAGGCCCCGCGTTCCGCCGCCAAGTCTTTGCCTGAAGCCAGTTCTCCCAGCTTTTTTGCGGCCAGCTTGCGGGCGGCATCCACGGTCAAGGGGCCGAAAGCTCCAAGCGTTAGCCAGGTGGCCTGCCCGCGCCGCTCGAATTTCAGCAGAAAGGTCTTGGAGCCGTTCCCGATGCAGCGGATGCCCAAACCCTTCACTTCAGAATCCCAAAGCAAGGCCCGCTTCCCTTGACCTGGACTAGCCGCTTCAATGGCCCGTTTCGTGAGTTTCTGGACTGCCATGGCCGACCTCCTGATTTTGAATCGTGCAACGGTAGTGCAACGGTGCAACGGAGAATTCAAACGTAAGTCATCGTATCCAACCGCGCAATGGACCCAATGAATAAGCTTGCTACCACTGCATTACAAAGCACTCCGTCGAATTTCCACGAATTCCCCCGTAGGCCATAAAAACTGATTCGTAATCAGCAGGTCGGGGGTTCAATTCCCTTCGCCGGCTCCAGATGAATGCATGTGGGAGGAACGAGCGTTCAGCCCACAGCTTCTGGCATATAGGATGCGAGAATTGAACCCCCGATCGTGATGGCGCGCAGGTAGGGCAAGCCACGGGGGGCGCAGCGTCCCGGGGCGGTCGCCGGAGGCGATGCCCGTGCGCAGCCAGCACGCGGCCGGAGGCGGGGTTCAATTCCCTACGCCGGCTCCAGATGAATGCAATATTAAGGTCCGTCTCCCGGCGGATTTTTTTATTTGGTGCAATGGGCGCGATCCTTCTTCGAGCCTCTGGAACCAAGATTCCAGGCTGGGGAATTGGATGTTGACGGGGCTCCAGGACCAGGCTCTCCGTGACGGGAACTAGGATACCGCCGTCGACAATTCCGGCAGGGCCGCAAAACTGGTCTAGTGGGCAATGTCAAAAGTGGTCCTTGTTGGGGCCAATTGGGAGGCATACCTTTCGACTTGCAGCAATCCCACTCCCCCCATCACTTTCATAGGAGGACTTAAATGTCCAAACTCCGGAACTTCCTCGTCGCCCTGGCCGCGCCAATAGCCTTGCTGACCCCCGCAACTGCCGAGACTACAGCGAAATCGGCACCCAAGATCAACCCCGCCCAGGTCAAGCTGGCGATCGCCGCTTCTCGGGGCGTCATCAATCTCACGCCCTGCGCCTGCCTGAAACCCTATCTCGACTGGTGCAAGAAGACCGACGCAAACACCTTCTACTACCTGGGCTATGCCCTGACCAGCAATAACCAGACCGGCGTTGTCACTTTCTCGGAAGGCGCCCTGGTCCTCGATGCCGCCAAGGGCGTGTTCGACTCCACCTACTGGCACCCCGATGTCTCACTCTACTTCGACAACCGGATCTGGGGCAGCGACAATTGGGGCTTGGGCGGCCATCCCTTCGACCCCAACCACACAGACAAGATCGTGCTGACCGTCAGCCCTGTTGCCTGTACCTTGAGGATCACCCCCAAGGTCCCGGGCGGGGCGGCCATCACGGTTCCCCTCCAGTGCCAGAGCGGTGTCCTGTTCGGCTGGGGTACCGCGCCCAATGCCAACTTGTACACGCTTTCCATCCAGACCCTGAAACAGGTTATCCCGAAGTAGTTCAGGTCTCACTGGAATCGGGCCCAGGCATCCGCCTGGGCCCTTTCCACTGATTCAGCCAGGTTCATGCCACGTTGCGTTTTAAAAGGCCAAGATCAACCACAGATTCACACAGATTAAGGAGCCAAAAAGGTCGAGACTTGCTGCTCCACACTAGATGGTTCCGACCCGAAAATCGCTTCGCGGGACGCGTAGGGCCTGCTGCCTTCCAGCCCGCAAATTCCGGTGGCTCGGCGTGGATCACGAGGATCGTCCTACATCCGGCATAAGTGGCCGTAACCTGTTGGCCAGAAAAGCGCAGGCCACCACGCAACGGCCACTAAAGCGCGAGTCCATCTCCGGGCCACCTGAATTCCACCTGCGAAGCTCGCACCTGGTGAATTTGTGGAATCTGTGAAATCGGTGGTTCCCAATCCTTTCAAGGCAACTTGGTATTAGGCATGGCACCGAGTGCACAGTCTGGAATTCAAAAGCTCCATTCGTATTCATGGCTCCGAATGTGATTCCACCTCTAGGAAAGCGTTTATCCAGGGTCGATGAGTGGCATTCTTTTCCTGAAGGACTCTTAGCCCCCAGCCAGGCATCCTGGAGCAGCACTCTTTGAGGCTCAGATGGTTCCCATGCCAGATCCACATCTCGTCATCATCTCAATGGGGCTTCATGCCCCCCTAGTGGAGGGAATGACCGCTGGGCGAGGCTCGCACAATGGAGTTCTCCTGATGGATGCCAGCGTCTCCACCCAGCATGCGGTTTTCCATGAAGTTGGCGAAGGCTGGATGGTGAAGGATCCCAATTCCACGAATGGCACCTGGATAGACGGCATCCGTATGCAGAGCATGGCACCACTGGTGGACAGCGGTTCTCTGCGGCCCAGGGTGGTGGAATTGCGCCTTGAAGGGCTGCCTGCCCCTCAGCCCAAAGGGGTGGTGGCTGCACCACACCCTTTGCCCGCGCCCATTCAGCGACCACCACTTCCACCCCCACTGCCCGGTTTTTCATCGGGAATATTGTTTGCACGGACAAGGTGATGGCTATGGAAATCGCCAAGAAGTGGACCAACCAGAACCACGCCGCCGTGGTCGCCAAGGCCCTTGCGAAGCGATAGGAGTCTCCCCGTGCCGCGCCCCATTCTCGCCCCTGTCATCCTCGTCATCCTCGCTGCCACCGCGTGCGATTTCGGCAAGGAACCGACCCGGAAATTCATCGACGCAATTTACACCGGTGACGCAACGGAAGTGCAGCGCCTGCTGCCCAAGATCAAGCAGATCAACGCTCCGGACGCCTTCGACGGCGCGGTCTACCTGCACCGCGTGGCCGGCTCCGGGGATCCGGAAATGCTCAAGCGGCTCGTGGCGCGTGGGGGCGACCGGGGAGCTCGGCTGCGGATCGCCGAACTGCTGCTGGCCAAGGGCGCGGACCTCAAGGCGGCTATGAAGGACGGCTCGACACCCCTGCACTTGGCGGCCCACTCTGGAGATGCGGAGATGATCGCCATCCTGGTGGCCAAAGGCGCTGACCAGAAGGCCGTGGACATGGATGGCCGCACGCCCCTCCAGGTGGCAGTGCTTTTCGGCGATGTTCCGGCCGCCGCTGAATCGCTGATCCAACTCGGATCAGAGTTGGGGGCCCAGGACAAGGAGGGCTGCACAGTCCTTCACCTTGTGGCGCGGGTTAAAGCAGAGGATGAGGCCATGGCGGAGATGTTGCTTCGGCGTGGCGCGGATGTCCGTGCCGTGGACAAGGATGGGCAGACACCACTCCACGCCGCCTATGCAACGGGTGGCAAGGAGAACCTCATACGCCTGCTGATCGCCCGGGGCGCGGATCCCAAGACGAAGGACCACCAAGGTCGAACACCCCAAGCCTGCGCTCCCGCCAAGCAGCGGTCCTGATGGTCTACTCCCGCGAAGAATGGGACTGGATTGAGGCGGAGTGGGCTTTCCATCTGCATGGGCGCAGCGCATTTCTGAGCAGTGAGGACTTCCGCCATTTGCAGCTCTGGGAAGTCGAAGGGGTTCCCGCGGAAATCATCGTCAACGCCATGGGTGCCTACTTCGAAAGGCGGTCCAAACGACCGCGGCCGAGATCATTCGTGAAAGTGGAACACATCGCGAAGGATGTTGCGAAGGGCTTGAAATTGAGGGAAGCCCTGCAGCGGGGCGAAGTTCCCGCGGCTGACTTCGGTGCGTGGTCCGGTGTCCCGGAACCGCTGCGCTCTGATCCCAAAGCCCGCATCGCTTTCGAAACCTGGCAGCGGCTCAAGGCCTCGGCCCCATCGCCGGACGCACCTGGTTTTCTTGACCATTTCGATGCCGAAAGATCCGCCCGGAAGGTATTGCTGGCCATCGCTGAAGCCATGCTGGGACCGGGGACGGAGCCCATTCGAAAAGAGCTTGAGGAACGGCTCATCGAAGCCCAGCTGAAGCCGGAGTCGTTGGTTTGGAAGCGGGCCTTCCAGCACCACTGGGAGCTCCGCATCGCGGAAGCCTTTGACATTCCAACGTAAAATGGTTGATTTCCTGAAGAGTCCGATGAACAACCTCGAAGACGCCTGGAAATCCCAGCTGGAGCAACCCGACGAGGCATTCTTCAGGATCTTCGCGGCGTATATCCAGGAACCGGCTGGCGTCCGGGATGCGGCGCGGGAGGCCGTGAAGACGCTCATCCCTCTCATTGATTGGGAAGCCTATCTGCCGAACGTGCCCCATGGATTGATGGGGCTTCGCGCGGTGTTCCGGCTGCGCCCGTTGCTCCCTGAAAAAAGTTTTCATCGGATCCTCGCGACCCAGCTCCACGCCTTCGCCCACGAAGGCAGGCGACCCGGCACCGGAGGTTTGAAAGCCATCGGCCGTGGCAGCGGCTCCTGGCAGAATGTGCGCGCCGCCATCGCAAAGAAGCGCCCGTCCATCGCTTACGGAGAGATGCTGGGAATCGAAGCGCCGACCCTGGAGGACTTCCGGACCTTGGGAGCCCTGGTGCAAAGCGATATGGCCAACGTGGGCCACAAGGCAGTGATGGCCCACCAGCTTGGCGATCTGTTTCTGGCGCTGGAATCACCCAAGGCCACGGGCAAGCGGATGTTGGCGCTCGCAGCATGGCTCGCCGCCACGGAACTCACTGACACTTTCTGGAATCAGCGGGCGAGCAAACGGATCGGGGAGGAATCCATCCGAGTGCCGTTGCTTCCGCCGCGCTTAAGCCTTGAAGCCCACGAAGCGGGTGCGCGGGAAATATGTGATCTGGGTCTGGTGGAGTTGCTGGATCGCTTCATCGCCACCATTCGTGAAGGCTGTGGGAGCGGTGATCTTTTGGCGATGCTCGTGCTCGCCGCTTCGGAAAAACAGCTGGACGCGCGCCGCGACCTTGAAGGTAAGACCACTTGCACTTTCGTCTATCTCGCCACCCATGCCGTGAGGCAAACGGAAGGCGGGGACCCGCGCCTTTACGCCCAGGCAACGGCCCTGGTGAACCTGTTTCCCACCGATGAAGAAGAGCGTCGGATAAGGCCAGAACCACCGCGGCAAATGCCGGATGATCTGGCAACGGGTCTGCTCGAAGCCATCCTCGATTCTGAATCGCCTCAGGCCATGTACCTCGCCCTGACGTTGATGAAGGAGCAGGGGACCGAGGCCCTGCTGCGGGTCCTCGCCGAAGCCGCCAGCCAGAACGATCCAGCTTTCAATCACAGCCAGCAAATCCTCAGCGTGGCTGCGGCAGTGGATCTCTTGCCCCTGCTGCCGGAACATGCCCAATCCGCGATGCTGGTCGCCCTAACTAAATCCCTCGCCAACAGCCAGGGCACCGCCGATCTGGGGCGGCTGGCGGAACGGGCGCTGGGATAGCGTTCCGGCCTTCGGCAGGAAGCGGTCTATCCGTCTAGAGCTTCGGCAGTTCAGTCTTGCGGATGGACTCGAAAATCAGGCTGGTGGCGATGCGCGAGACTTCGGGCCGCGTGGTGAAGGCATCCAGCGCCAGATCCCTCAGATGGTGGGCATCCCGCACCGCCACATGGATCTGAAAGTCGTATTCACCGGTCACGTGAAATACCGCCAGGACTTCGGGCAGGCCCAGCACGTGTTTCCAGAACGCTTTCACGATGGGCCGGCTGTGTTTCTGGAGTTGCACCGCGATGAGTGATTGCAGGCCGATTCCCAGGTATTCCGGGTCCACTTCCGCATGGAAGCCCTTGAGCACTCCCGCTTCCCGAAGACGCTGCACCCGGGCCAGGCAACTGGACGGAGCCAGGCCCACAACAGCAGCCAGCTCCTTGTTGGAGCGCCGAGCATCCTTCTGCAAAAGTTCCAAAATATCAAAATCTATTCGGTCAAGGTCAATTTTCACAGGTAAACTCCGCAATCAATTCGGCTGAAACCAAATTGAACGTATTCCACACTGAATGCAACCGAATCTGAGCCCGGAGGCTTTCCATGCCACACCAAGACCATTCTTTTGAGACCTTGGCGGTGCATGCGGGCCGGGAAGATTTCGCAGGGCTTGGGGTCCACGCGCCCCCTCTGGACCTGTCCAGCACCTATCCCCTGAATGATCTGGCGCGCGGAGGCGAGAGCCTGGAACTCATGGCGATGGGGGGCCAGGACAAGAGCAATCCCGTCTATTCGCGCCTCTACAATCCCACCGTCGGGCGCTTCGAAGAGGCCTTGGCCAAGCTGGAGGGCGCCGAGGAAGCAGTCGCCTTCGCCTCGGGCATGGCAGCCATGACCGCCTGCCTGCTGGCGGCCAAGCAACGGGGTGGCCACGTGGTTGCGGTGCGCCCGCTCTACGGCGGATCCGACCACTTGATCGCATCGGGGCTGCTGGGCTTGGACGTCACCTGGGCTGAGCCGGATGGCATCCACAAGGCCCTGCGTTCGGATACCGCCCTGGTGATCGCAGAGACACCGGCGAATCCCACAGTCACGCTGTTGGACATTGAATCCGTGGTGGCCCAGGCCTGCGGGGTGCCGGTGCTCATCGACTCGACCTTCGCCACGCCAGTTCTGCAAAATCCGCTGAAGCTCGGTGCCACCCTGGTGCTGCACAGTGCCACGAAATTCATCGGGGGCCATGGCGATGTCCTGGCGGGGGTCGTGGCGACAAATGTTGAATGGGCCACCGAGCTGCGAAAGGTCCGCGTCATCACCGGCTCGGTGCTCCACCCCTTCGCGGCCTACCTGCTGCACCGCGGTCTTCCCACCTTGTCTCTGCGGGTCCGCGCCGCCCAGGATGGCGCGAAGGCGATCGCGCTGAAACTCAAGGCCCATCCAGGAGTCAAGGCGGTCCATTACCCTGGCCTGGAGGGTGGAGATCCCCTTGGTCTGATTGGCACGCAGATGCGTGGACCTGGCTCACTCATCGCTTTCGAGGTTGAGAATTTCGAGTTCGCTTCCACGGTCATGGGGAGCGTTCAGCTCATGACCCCCGCGGTTTCTCTGGGCTCCGTGGACACCCTGATCCAGCATCCCGCCGCCCTGACGCACCGTGTGGTGGATGCCGAAGCCAAAGCGCATAGCGGCATCGGCTCCGGCCTTCTCCGGATTTCAGTGGGGCTGGAAAGCCCGGATGATCTGTGGGCGGATCTGGAGCAGGCCCTGGTGAAGGCGATGGCAAAGGCGGAAGCGCACGCATAACCGGGTACAACCCGAAGCGATGCCCCAATGTTCGATGGCCGATTGCGGATCGGTGCTTCTGCCTCCATTTGGGCTTCAAAT
>JANXQX010000315.1 GCA_025353305.1 Holophagaceae bacterium | reverse complement strand
CGGTCGATCTCCACTTCGAGATTGGAGGCGGCCGGATCCAGCAACACCGATTTGAGCGGGTAGGTGTTGTAGAACTTCAAATACTTGCGCAGGGTCAGATCCGTATTGGTCGTATCGGTCTGAACCGCCGGATCGGTGGGGTCATAGAGGGCGGTCCAGAGGAGGGGCACATCGAAGGTCTTCCCGTTGTAGGTGAAGCGCACATGGGACGCGGAGCGGATCCAGTTCTGGACGTTGGAGGAGGCATTTGTGGAGGGGGTCACCTCTCCTGAAAGGAGGGGAGAGCTATTGCCATAATTCCCATTGAGAAGTGTCTCGGTCAGCAGGGTCCCGTCCGGGCGCACCAGGACGCCCCCCGTCAGCTTGGCGAAAGTCCCGCCCATGGACTGGCCTTGAGCCTCGCTCATATCCAGAACGCAATCCACCGAATAGGGGAAGAAGGGGCTGACGGTGCTTCTCATAAGGCGGAAGGTCATGAAGGCATCGCTTCCGTTCGTGCCGCCATCCGAGGTATCGGTGTTCACAAAGGAGGGGTGGAACATGTCGCACCACATGGATTGCGAGAAGTCGAAAATCGTCACGATTTCCGGCTTCATCACCAGGTTCTGGCTCTGCTGGTACAAATCCAGGAACGAGGGACCCGTGGTCTGAAGCTTGGTGTCCAATTGGGCGCGCAGCGGTGCGGCGCCGAGCAGCAGGCCGAGCAAAACGCCGAAAATTGCACGTATGGAAAGCTTGAATTGAGTGAACATGTTGGCTCCAGACTGGCTTGTTGGACTTATTGGACTGGTGTGCTGATCCAAGCTTCCTTGGAGTGGATGAACGTGGTTGCGAGCAGACCGGTACCCACTTTGACCTGACCATCCGAGCGGGCGGCCCAGAGATCCGGGGCCTGCTTGGAAACCCCACCTTGAGCGGGTGTGAAGGTGCCCTGGGTGATGCCCTGGCTCATATCCGTGATCGGTAATTTCCCCATGCGGGTCAGCGCGATGCTGAAGGACTGCGTGGTGCCCGTAACCGTGGTGAAGGTCTGGTCCGCCTGGGGTGTGCTCGGAGGGGCGGTATAGGCGTTTTGCGTGTAGACATCGTAGGGTTGCCCGGATAGCGAGTCATTCAGCAATAACTTTGTTTTCAGGGTCCCTAACAGTGCCCCAGTCCCGGTAGCAACGGGAGCATTGTTCAGTTCCAACCAGTACATGGTCCACTCGACACCCGTATCGGCTGTATTTCGAACCATGGCACCTTGGCGACTGGTGCCAGAGATGATGACCTCTCGAAAAGCGTTGCGGGACATGCTGACTGCGGCGATGGTAAGCAGAACCAGCAGCGAAAGGGCGACCAGGATGGTAATGCCGCCCGATTGGGTGTGGCCCAGGGATTTGGATTGAGAACGGACTACCGGATTGAGAATTGCTTCGGACATGGACCCTACTCCTTAGTTCAGTGGCAGGCCAAAGTGCCTTGGCACGACAACCAGGCTTTGCACCAGATCGCGGTACTTCAAGGCTGTCTGGTTGGGGTCGTACTCGGTGCGCTTGGACGCAGTACGGGTGGTGATATCCAGTCTTACAAGCGTGGGGATCTTCCTGAACCAGGTTTCGTTCCCTTGAGTGGTCTGATAGCCTGAGCGACCCGCTGCGGGAACAGCAGGAGGACCGGCCGACCCGGTCAACTGAGTGTCGACATCGGCTCGAATATTTGCCCACGTCGTGTAGTTTTGTGACTTGTTCGTAACCGAATTAAAACCGGCCCAGGTCTGCCCGGAATTCACGCTCAGGTAAACCTTGAATCCGGACACATTCTCGGTGACGATGGCTTCCTGAGTTGGATCAGGGACAAAACCAGCGGTTGAGAAAGTGCCCTGGTCTCGAACCAGGCAGGGTATCCCCTTGGTGTTCTGAGGATCCAGCTTCATCTTCTTGATGCTGTAGCGGACCACCTGGGCCGGGTTGTAAAACAGAACTCGGGAATTGCTGATGTGTTTGAATTTCGACACCCCGCCTGGATTGCCGATTCCCGTCATGGCTACGTTGGGGGTTGCCCCTGTGGTGATGGTGACCTTGCTACCCGATGCTGTGACAGAGGCGACTGAAAGAACCTGGAAGGCATCCTTGAAAACAAGGCTCTGCCCTACCTTCACAAGATTTGCATAGGCGCTCTCGCCGCAATCTATGGTGAAGGTGGTGTCGGCATTCGAAGCGGCCGGTGCACCTCCGAGAAGCGCACCCGCGCCGATGGCCTCATCGGCATTGCGTGGCGCCCCGAGTGCCGGTGGAGCGTAAATCCCTTCGAATGCCAGGGGCTGATCCAAGTAGAAAAGCAATTGATCGGCGTTGCTGGTGCCCGGGAAACCGGGATCAGCTGCGAAACCGGGATCACCCGCTTCCGCACCGGCAACCGGCTGATTGGGGGTGATCGAAAAAGCAGGATTGGTGGCTGTAAACCCAATCGGTGGCGCTGCAAGATCCGTGAGGTACAAGCCCGCGGAATTGAGGTCATCATACAAAAGGTCGATGGATGCACGGTTGCGGCGAGCGCTCGAGAGGATCTCACCCGAGGTATAGAAAGTGGCGAGGCTTGATTTGAAAACTTGGGCCATGCCGACCATGAGCAGGCCTGTGAAGAGGAGCGCGACCATCAACTCCACCAGCGAGAAGCCTGGATCGCCGGACTGTCTCCGGGCCGGGGAAGGAATTTTTCGCTTAAGCATGGACAATCCTCCGCGTAATCGTGGCTGAGCGAAGAATCTTCGCGTTTGAAGCACTGGCGTTGGTCTCATCGGCGAATTCCACGATCACGATGAAATCGTGCATGTTGGCGGTTGGACCCCCGCCCACCACCAAGCCATTGTCCTTCGGGAGCGCGAAGGTCCAGACCGTGAAGTAGGGAACCAAGTCTGTGGGGTCTGCCGAAGCTGCGGGAATCTTCTGTCCTTTGATATTGAAAATCTCCTTGAACCCATTGGTTGGGGTGGGGGTTTTGTTAGGGACACTGGGGGTCAGGTTGACGTATTGCAACCCACCGAGTGGTGCACCGGCGATACCGGCAGCGTTGAGGGTTGTATCAGTAATGCTGAGCCAGGATAAACGGCCCTCCATCTCGACCTGATCCATGACCTTTTCAGCGACCTGAACTGCGGTCGTGAGACTGCGGCTCCCACGGGAGGCCTTGAGCGACATGATCTGCAGCATGGAAAGGCCGAGGATGCCGACGGCCAGGATGAAGGCGGTCATCAGCATTTCGATCATGCTGAAACCTGCTTGGGAATTGAGACTGTTCCGCGTATTCATGCGATCAGGTAGACGCATCAGATCCTCCGCCATTGGCCATCACCATCCCGCGAGCCGGCATTGAAGAACTTGTAGATGGTTGAACCGTTATTTTGAACAAAGATGAGGCCCATGGGGCCGCCGGCGATCGCCTGGCCATTTCTCATCCCGACAATTGGAATCCAGAACGTGGAATTGAACCGTTTGTTGTAGCCGCTTATGGTCGTGAGATTCGGGGTAGTGCCGCCTTGAAAAAGCAGATTAGTGGTGGTGAGCGAAGTCTTGAACCCGCCGGCCAGGAGGCCTGTCGTACTGGCAGCGGCCGTGAATGGAGCCACAGTTGTGATGTCGATATTCTGCCTGCCGCCAGCCGGCAAATTGGCGGTCGCCCACCAGGTGGTCCCACCAGCTGCGACGCCTGCGTTCAAATGCTCTCGCTTGACAACGCTGCCGGACCTGGCGATCTGAAAAGACTCCGCAGCCGTGGCACCGTTTGCGAGGATCTGGGCTGAGGTCAAGGAGGCATCACCGAAGGCCATGATTAGTGGACTGGTTGTGCTCGTCCAATCCCCTTTGGTCACGATCGCCACGTCCTTGCCCGTGGCGGAAGCGAGTTTGTTGGCTGAAAGCAAGGTGCCTTCGATTTCATCCATCAGCCCGCGCACTGCTGCGCCGGAGTTATTTCCCAGCATGGAGATTCCGAGTGTCGTCAGGATCCCGACGATGACCAGCACCACCAACAGTTCGATCAGGCTGTATCCCTTTTGGGGATTGAGCGGGTGTTTCATGGGAGGCCTCATGCGCAAGGTTGAGAATGGGCTTTGCAGGTGAGTCCCGCAAATTTTTTTAAGTGGTTTGTTCAGTAATTTTAGATTCATCAGGATTCCCTGCAAGCGAAATCGTGAAAGAATATGACTACTTTTTTTACGTTACCCAAAATTCAGCGGGTCCCGGTCCAGCACTACCGGCCCTCCGGGCACCAGGGGCGCGGCCACCAGCGCGATGGAAATCGTGCTGCGCCGCCGGGCCTTCACCAACAGATGCATGCGGAACAGGTCCCGCACCTTGGCAACGGGAGCTTCCAGCGGCCCCAGCAATCGCAACCCGGGAACGGCGGAGAGCCTGGCCTTCTGGGCATCAAGCGCCTGCTTGGCCGCCTCCATCGTGTCCCCGTCGCTGCGGTAGAGCAGGAGCGCCGTGAAGGGCGGATAGGCGAGTGCCTCGCGGTAGCGCAGTTCCTGCTCGGCG
>JANXQX010000262.1 GCA_025353305.1 Holophagaceae bacterium | reverse complement strand
ACGTGGACCACCGCTGTTCCCACCATGCATCAGGCGATACTTGAGGGGGCTTCGCAGTACCCCGAGCGGATGGGTTCCCATGGTCTTCGCTTCATCCGGTCCTGCTCTGCGGCTCTGCCGCCGCTGGTCATGGCAGCACTGGAGACTGCCTTCAAGCTGCCCGTCCTGGAGGCCTATGGCATGACCGAAGGAGCCCACCAGATCGCCTCCAACCCCTTGCCTCCCGCCCCGCGCAAGCCTGGTTCCGTGGGCCTCGCGGCGGGGCCGGAGGTGGCCATCATGGATGAAGGAGGATCCCTGCTGCCCCCTGCAACTCCTGGCGAAGTGGTGGTCCGTGGTCCCAGCATCCTGACGGGGTACGAGCGGCGCCCCGAGGCCAACGCCGAGGCCTTCACCCACGGGTGGTTCCGGACCGGAGACCAGGGGTTCCTGGACAAGGACGGCTACCTCTTCCTGACGGGCCGCCTCAAGGAGCTCATCAACCGCGGCGGCTGGAAGATCTCTCCCCGGGAGGTCGACGAGGTTTTCCTTGCCCATCCCGCCGTGCACCAGGCGGTTGCCTTTGGTGTGCCCCACCCACGGCTGGGGGAAGGGATCGTCGTGGCCGTCGTGCTCAAGCCAGGCTCCGTGGCCACTGAATCCTTGCTCCTCCGTCACGCAGCAACCCATTTGGCCAACTTCAAACTGCCGCAGCAGATCGTATTCGTGCCTGAGATTCCCAAGGGCCCCACTGGGAAACTGCAGCGAATCGGACTGGGGAAGCTTTTAGCGGAGGCCATGCGTCGGCCACGGGTGGCCCCGACCGATGGTCTGGAGGAAACCCTTGCGGGTCTCTGGCGCCGGATCCTCAAAACGGATGAATTGGGAATCCACGACAATTTCTTCGCCTTGGGGGGTGATTCGATCCTGGCCGCGCAGGTGCTGGGCAGACTGCCCCAGGCTTTCGGACTGGAGGTTCCCATCCGCTGCTTTTTCGAGCGGCCCACCATCGCGGAACTGGCGGCCTTACTAAGGAATCCAGATCCCGGCCTGGCCCGGGCCGCGGCCCCGGAAATCCGCGCCCAGCCCCGCATACCGAGACGGCTGCCTTGATGGTCTGTATATAAACCAGGGTCGCCGAGCTGGGAAGTTTCCACACCGGTATCTGGAGCGGTATCGGGACCTGGATCTGCAGGGTATGGGTTGACGGGCGTGTGGTAATTTTGGATCGACATGACGATGAGCAACCTGATCCTCTCGAAATCGGCGCTCGACGCGGAGCTTGAACGCATTCTCCATTTCATAAAAACCGAGGTGGGAGAGTTTAAAGTTGTGCTCGGGCTTTCAGGGGGGCTTGATTCGGATGTCACCGCCCGTCTTTGCCAGCGAGCGCTGGGCAGCGAAAAGCTCAAGTGTTTTACCGTCTTACAGGAAGATTTTGAGTCAAAATATATACAGAATATTCATAATCTGAAAGATGATCTGGGAATCCAGCTGATTGAAATACCCTTCGGACCTTTCCCGCAGAAATTGGTAACCATATTGTCAGAATCTGATTCCGAAATGGGCTTCATCACTGAGCCGAACTCCCTCGATGTCACACGCGGCAAGAATGCAATAAGGACCTTTATTTATGCCATCTACGCGGAACGTGGCCATTTGGTGATGGGCACAGCAAACAAGACGGAACTTGAACTGGGTTATTTCTTGCCACTGGGGGATCATATCGCCCACATCTGTCCGATCATGCATCTGTATAAAAGCCAGGTCCGGCAGCTGGCTGAACTCCTGGGCACCAGACCCGAAGTGATCTCGCAGGCCCCCGCGGCAGGTTTAAGGATGGGTGACGATGATCTGATCGGACTCTCTTTCTGGATCTATGATGGGGCGCCCATACAAGTGGAACGAGTGCGCGATCCGGCCTCCATTGACGAGATTCGCAAGATCTATAACCAACTGAGCTACTTTGCTTTGGATCAGGCGTTACTAGGAATGGAAAGGGGCTGGGCACCCATTCAAATCGCAGAGGCCAGTAAATTGCCAGTTCTTATCATTGAGAAGTTGATCCGGCTTACAAAAGAAGTCCACTCCTATAAAAGAAGAGCCTTCGGGGCAAGTCTGGCGAATGATTGAGGGAGCATCCCATACTCCACTCCGGTCGCCCTTCGGACTTACAGCAACTTGGGGTCAATCTTCGTGCCGTCTGAAGGTTACGGTTCTGTTTCGCTTGACAGCGCGTGAGATCCTTGGTTTTTGAGCTGCGAATGACCCTGAATCCACCCCCTGAACCACCACCGGAAACCAGTACTGACGACGTGTATGTATTTCCGGCCTCGTTCGCCCAGCGGCAACTCTGGCTGCTGGACCAGCAACTTGCCGATCGCACCGTCTACAACGTCAACCGGGTCCAACGGCTGGAAGGTTTGCTGGATCTGCCTGCGCTAGAGGCGGGCCTTTCCCTTCTGGTGGCCCGGCATGAATCCCTCCGGACCACAGTGCAGTGGCTGGATGGCCAACCCCAGCAGGTTATCGCCACCAACCTTGACCTCAACCTTTCCCGCATTGACCTCTCGGACCTGCCCCACACGGAGCGGTTACCAAGGGCTTTGGCGCTGGCCGAGGAGGCCATAGGGCATCCCTTCGACCTGGCCATCGGGCCCTTGTTCAGGGTCCTTCTCCTGGTTCTTTCCCCTCGGGAGCACCTTCTGGTTCTAGGTCTCCACCACATCATCTCGGACGCCTGGTCCCTGGAAGTGCTGCTCCGGGATCTCAAAGCCCTATACCGGTCCTGCCTGCAGGGCGGCCATGCAGGGCTACCCGACCTGACGGTGCAATATTCTGACTTTGCCCATTGGCAGGCGGAGCTGTTTCAGGGCGATCGCTTGGAAACATCCCTGTCCTACTGGAGAACCTGCCTCGAGGGGGTCCCCGCGTTTCTCGACCTGCCCCTGGACCATCCTCGTCCTCCCCTGCCCAGTGGTTGCGGAACCCGGATTGCTATCCGGCTTCCCGTCGCCCTGGTCGGAGCGCTGCGATCCCTCGCCCGGGCCGAAGGGACGACCCTTTTCATGGTGCTCCTCGCGGGCTACCAGGTGCTCCTGGGAAGGTGGACCCAAGCAACCGACTTCCTCGTGGGCTGCCCCATGGCAGGCCGGATCCGGCCTGAACTGGAGCCGCTCATCGGTTGCTTCGTCAACATGCTCCCCTTCCGCGCGGACCTCTCCGGGGATCCCACCCTCGCCGAACTGCTGAAACGGGTACGCGCCACAGCCCTCGGCGCTTTCGACCACCAGGATCTGCCCTTCGAGAAGCTCGTGGAGGAGCTGGAGCCCCAGCGGAGCCCGGATCGCGCTCCCCTCGTGCAGGCAGTCTTCGCCATGCAGAACGTCCCCTTGGACACTTCGGACTTCCCGGGCCTGACCGACTCCCGCGTGGACATGGAACGACAGACCTGGATGTTCGATCTGGGGCTAACACTGTGGGAAGGCTCGGACGATGTGTGGGGCGAACTCGCCGCCAACACGGACATTCTCGAACCAGGGACCCTGGAGCACATGCGGTCCCAGTTTCTGCAGCTATTGGAGGGAATGGCGGATCACGCTGGGGATCGCATCTCCACTCTTCGGATGATGGATGCGGGAGAACGGCTGCGCGTCCTGTTGGACTTCAACCCTCCCGCGCCGGAGGTTCCCACCGCGGGTGTCCATCGGCTGTTCGAGGCCCAGGTCGCCCGCAATCCAGAGGCGATCGCCGTAGTTATAGGAACCGACTCACTTACGTATGGTGCCCTGAATCGCCTGGCCAACCGCCTGGCCCGTCGGCTGCAGGAGGTTGGAATCGGGCCGGACCGGGTGGTCGGCTTGTTCATGGGCCGTTCGCTCGAGCTGGTGGTGGGGATTCTCGGAATCCTAAAGGCAGGGGGAGCCTACCTGCCCCTGGACGCCAGCATGCCGAAGGAGCGTCTGGCCTTCATGCTCCAGGATGCAGGGGCGAGCATTCTGCTCACCCAGGGGCATCTGGTCTCACAAGTGCCTGCCTGCGACACCAAAGTTTTCTGCCTCGACCTCGGGGTTCTGGAACGGGAGGATTCGGATCCGGCCGACTTGGAGGGAAGGCTCTTGCCCGGCCAGCTTGCGTACGTGATGTACACCTCGGGTTCCACTGGGCGCTCGAAGGGCGTGGAAATAGGCCACGGCGGTATCGTGCGGCTGCTGTTCGGAATCAACTACGTGGATCTGGGCCCGGAAACGGTCACCCTGCTGGCGGCACCCGTTTCCTTCGATGCCTCGACCTTCGAGCTTTGGGCCGCCCTGCTTCACGGGGGGACCTGCGTTCTTTATCCCGAGGCCGAGCTGGCGCCGGGTCCCTTGGGACAAGTGGTGGCAGCCCAAGGCGTGAACACCCTTTGGCTCACTACGGTACTTTTCAACGCACTCCTCGATGAGGCTCCTCAGGTACTGGCCAGTGTGGCCCAGGTACTGGTGGGAGGCGAAGCCCTTTCCGTGCCCCACATCCGCCGGGCCCTGGACCGTTTTCCTGAAACCCGGTTCGTGAATGGGTACGGTCCCACAGAGGCTACGACTTTTACTTGCTGCCACCCCATTCCAAGGGACCTGCCGGAGGGCTTGACCTCCATTCCCATCGGCCGACCGATCGGAGACACCGTCGTGCATGTCCTTGATTCCATCGGAGAACCGGTGCCTGTGGGTGTGCCCGGGGAACTCCATGTGGGCGGTCCGGGTCTGGCCCGCGGTTATCGGAACCTGCCGGAGCTCACCCGATCGGCCTTCGTTCAGAACCACCTGACACCCGAGCGTTCCCAGCGGCTCTACCGCACCGGCGATCAGGCCCGCTATCTGACGGACGGAACCCTGGAATTCCTTGGCCGGAAGGACAGTCAGGTCAAACTGCGGGGCCATCGGATTGAGCTCGGCGAGATCGAGGCCGCCCTGGCCCAGCATCCTGCCGTGGTCCAGGGCATCGCGGACGTCCGCGAAGGTACCTCCGGCGACCGTCTGCTGGTGGCCTACATCGAACCCAGATACAGCCCCACCGCGTTCGACCTGATGGATGTGTTCTCCTTCCTCCGCGAAAAACTGCCCCCCTTCATGATTCCAAATGCCATCGGCCTGGTGACCCAATTTCCGACGACAAACGGGAAGCTGGATCGCCGACGGCTGCAGGAAGTCCCGCTGTCCCACTTGTTCTCGAGGCACATCCAGAGTCCGACTGATCCGACCCAGGCACTCATTGCGGGTATCTGGGAAGATCTTCTCGGTGTGACGTCCATCGGGGCGGAAGACGATTTCTTCGAGCTCGGTGGACACTCCATGCTGGCCTTTGTCATGGTGGCCCGGGTGGAGGCTCTTTTCGGCCGCTCCCTTTCAATGGCGGCCTTCTATGCAAAGGCCACGGTCCAGTCCCTGGCCGACCAGCTTCTGGCCGGTTCGGCAGCCATTGCGGAGGGCCCGGTCTTGACGCTGCAGACCGGAGCTGGAAAGCGCCCGTTCTTCTATCTGCACGGCGATTTCCAGGGGGGCGGATTCTACGCCAGGAACCTGGCCCAGTATCTTGGGGAGAACCGCCTGGTCTGCCTCGTCCACCCTCCGGGAATGGATGGCCTGCCGACCGCGGAGACCCTCGAAGCAGGGGCCTCCAGGCATCTTCCCTTCCTGCGGGCCCTGCAACCCAAGGGTCCCTACCAACTGGGTGGCCACTGCAACGGCGCGCTGGAGGCCCTTGAGCTGGCGCGGCAGCTGCTCGCTGCGGGAGAGGAGGTGGCGCTGCTAGTGATGCTGGATCCGCCGGATCCAGCGTACCGGGGCTTTCCGGGAGATGTGGTTTCACCTGAGCCCATGCCGTTGAGCCGGGAAGCTCGCGGCCGCGCCATGCTCGATTCCATGGATTCCGCCATTCGCCGTTACGTGCCTCGTCCTCTTCCAGTACCGGTACTGCTGGCAGAGGGCTACCTTGAACCCTCCACCTGTCTGATTGATGGGTGGAAGAAGCACTTTCCGGATCCCGAGCTGATTCGCTTCACCGGCAACCATTTTACCTCCATCACCGACCGGTTCCCGGAAGTGATGGCCCATGTGCGTCGTCGTCTGGAATGCTTGGAAAGCAACCGGGAGCCTTCCTTAGCGAACCATCAGGATCTGGTCTAAGAAGGCGGATCCGCGCAGCAACAGCTCCGGGGCCATCTCTCCTTGCTAACGAAGATATTGAGTGCTGTGCGAGCCACAGTAATCGTGTGCGGATCTTGCTCGGGCGCAATCCTGAAAGTGGCTGGAGATCTGCCTGCTCCCTGACCTTCCGGGAGTAGACTCATCCTTGCTCAAAGCATTCAATTCACTCTGCGATAGGGAGGACCCAGATGTCCCGAGTAATACTTTTTCTACCCGCTCTATTTCTCGCCTCCATCGCCCCGGCCCAAGCGGTGGTTTCACGCCCCGCAGGGAACGCCCTCTCCCAGGCAGCAGTGCAGACTCCAGAACAAAGGATTGCGCTGCTTGAGAAGCGAATCGCAGCTTTCGAGGAACGCTTCAAAGGCCATACCCACGAGTACACCTATTGGGCGGTTGGGCTTCTAAGCGAGCCAATCAATGGTCGGAGGGTCAATCTTGCGATCAATCCACGTTCGGAGAGAAGCCGCACGAGTCCTGTGCCACTGGCAGCCCCAGGCAATACGCCACCCGCCCCGGCACCTGCCCCCGCTCCCACCAATGCACCCAAACCCGTGACACAGACGGTGGTGAGCGCGCCGCTGCTAGCTACTTCCGAACAAAGAATTGCGCTGCTTGAGAAGAGGATTGCAGCTTTCGAGGATCGCTTCAAAGTCCATACCCACGAGTACTCAGATTGGGCGGTTGGGCTTCTAAGTGAGCCAATCAATGGTCGGAGGATCAATCTTGCGATCAGCCCCCGCGTTGAAAAGCCGCGCACAGGTCCGCCGCAACAATAGTGTTTTCTAGACATCTTCCGTGCGGATGCTCTATCCGATCACCCATGGGTCAATCCTTGGGCATGTGGTCCCCGTGCTCCTCCCACTCCCATTCATTCCACCACTCCCGCTCGAGGCCGCGACAGGTGTTTCCAAAGGCCGGACACAGGGCACAGCCATCCCCTCGAAGGGCCTCCGCAGCTCGGATTGGGGGGTACTTCACCAGTAGCTGCTCGCCACAGGTGCGTGCTGCTTGCTCTTCCGCGTTCAAAGGGCGCGAAGGCAGTTCGAGAACGTGGTGGCGTCGGAGCCGCTCCAGGCTCTCTGGTAGCAGCACCGAATTCTCCGCATCAATGTGGTGCCAAAGGGCGTGGGAGTATGCCACTGCCAGGTTTTGCAGCTGCTGTGAGGCTACCGCGTCCAGATCCGCCAGCCTCAAGAGAGGCTCCAGTTGGTCGAGGAGACCCGTCATCTGAGCGTGGTCCGCAACCATGACGGCAATGGGTCCTCGGTCGGCGGGAAGTTCGGCCTTCTGGACGAGAGCGGCAAAGAGGATGTCCTCCTCCCGAGCGTGATGAAAGTGGTCTGCGAAGACCCGGAAAAAACGAATGAACCTAAGGCCATCCGAAGGGTCTGAGGCGCCTCGGGTCTGGGCCTCCACAAAGGCACGCAGGGACCCTAGCACCCTTTCAATGAGGTCATGCTCGGCCACAAGTTCGTCAATGAGTTGCATCCAGGGCTCCTGCCATTGCTTCAATACCCCGCAGCCTGGCCGTCCTTGCGGCTCTCGCTGGCGCCGAAAAAGACCTTTTGTTTCGGGTCCCAGCGGATGCCCTGGTAACCACCGTAACCGCCGAGCATCCAAGCCACGCCATGCCCCATGTCCATGAGTTTCTGGATGGTCTCAAGGGGAAAGCCGCTCTCGAGTTGGATCGTGCCGGGCAGTTTGCCGGGCTCGCCGGTGGGTTCAGGGGAACCCTCGTGGGACATGCGGGGCGCGTCGCCCGCCTCCTGGGTGTTCATGCCGAAATCCAACAGGTTCATCACGATCTGTACGTGGCCCATGGGCTGGAATTCGCCGCCCATGACGCCGAAGCTGAGGAAGGGTTCGCCGTCCTTGGTGATGAAGGCGGGGATGATCGTATGGAAGGGGCGCTTGCCGGGTGCGTAGGTGTTGGCCTGGCCTTCCTCCAATGTGAACAGCTCGCCGCGATCCTGGAGACAGAAGCCCAGCTCGCCGGGGGTCATGCCGCTGCCCATGCCTCGATAGTTGCTTTGGATGAGGCTCACCATGTTGCCGTCCTTGTCGGCGGTGGTCAGGTAGATAGTGTCGCCTTCCTTCAGGGGTGGGTGGCCTGCCTCCAGGCGCCGTGCCGCGCGGGTTTCGCTGATGAGCACCCGGCGTTGGGCGGCGTATTCCTTGGACAGAAGCCATTTCACAGGCACCTTCGCGAATTCGGGATCCGCGTAGAATTTCGCCCGGTCCTCGAAGACCAGCTTCTTGGCCTCGGTGAAGAGATGCACATGGCGCGGGCTGCCGAAGGGGATCTTGGCGAAATCGTAGCCTTCGAGGATGTTCAACATCTGCAGCGCCGCGATGCCCTGGCCATTGGGCGGAAGCTCCCACACGTCGTAGCCGCGATAGTTCGTGGACAGCGGCTCCACCCATTCACTGCGGTGCGCGGCGAGATCCTCATAGCTGAGGAAGCCACCCTGCGCCTTCATGTAGGCGTCGATCCTGCGGGCGATGTCGCCCTTGTAGAAGGCGTCCCGGCCGCCCTTGGCCACCTTGTCCAAGGTGTCGGCCAGGCGGGGATTGCGGAAGACCTCGCCGTTCCGCGGCGCACGTTTGCCGTCCACCGTGTAGGTTTCCAGAAAGCCCGGAAACTTACCGAGCGAGGCCGTGCTGCGATCCCAGTAGTAGGCGACGAGTTCGGAAAGCGGAAAGCCCTCGCGGGCGTACTGCGCCGCGGGTGCGAGTACTTCCGACATGGGCAGCTTGCCGAACTTCCCGTGCAGTTCGAACCAGCCATCTACACAGCCTGGCACTGAAACGGGCAGGGGGCCATGGGCCGGGATGTGTTTCAACCCGAGCTTCTTGAAATGATCCAGGGTGAGGCTTTTGGGCGAGCGGCCGCTGGCGTTCAGTCCATACAGCTTCTTGGTCTTGGCGTCCCACACGATGGCGAAAAGATCGCCGCCCATGCCCGACCCCGTGGGCTCCATGAGGCCCAGCGCCGCATCCGCTGCGATGGCGGCGTCCACGGCCGAACCGCCTTTTTTCAGGATGTCCAAAGCGATCTGCGTCACCAAGGGCTGGCTGGTGCAGGCCATGCCATGCTGTGCGGCGACTTCGGCGCGGGTGGCGAAAGCCAGGCCGGTCACGCGATCGCCAGCAGCGAGGGGCAGCAGCGCAAGGGCGCAAAGGAGCAGGGTTCGGCGCATGGCGGGCCTCGTGAGACGCTGGTCAATAGCAGTTTACCCAGTGTGCGATGGAGGGAAGGGCATGGCCTTGGACGGCGAGTCGGCGGGAAAAGCTGCAGCTTTTACGGCTGCGTTCCTATGGGCCATCACCGTGACGGTACTCACCTTCGCCTCGCGGCGCATCGGTGCCCAGGTGGTCAACGCGGTGCGTCTGGCCCTGGCGGCGATTCTGCTGGTGCTGCTGCATTGGAGCTTTGTCGGCACAATCTGGCCAGTGGGAATTGGCGTATCGGGAACCGCATGGCTGCTGCTTTCGGGGCTGCTGGGTTTCGCCCTGGCGGACGGTTTGGGTCTGGAGTCCTTCTTGGAGATCGGGCCCCATCTGGGGATGCTGATGCAGACCTTGGCGCCGGTGCTCAGCGCAGCCCTGGCCTGGGGTTTGCTGCGGCAGAATCTGTCCTGGTCCAAGGGCGGCGCGATCCTGGTGACGCTCGCGGGCATCGCCTTGGTGGTGGCCGCGCCGGATGAGCGGCCCTCCGGCCACTCCCGGCGGTGGGGCCTGCTGCTGGGGCTGGGTGCGGCATTGGGGCAAGCCCTGGGGCAGTTCACGGCACTGAAAGGCATGGCCGAGGGCGTGTGGCCGTTTTCAGCTTTGGTGGTGCGCGTCGGGGCAGGGGCTGTGGGATCTATGGTTTATCTCGCCTTGCATGGAAACCTGCGGCTTTCCTCCTCCGCCTGGGGCGATAGGCGGATCCTGACGCAGATGCTGACTGGCACGGCCCTTGGGCCGATCCTGGGCGGATTCCTGGCCATGTACGCCATCGCCCATGCGCCGCTGGGGCCAGTCTCCACGCTGCTTGCGATCGTTCCCATCTTTCTGCTGCCACTCTCGTGGGTTTTCTTTCACGAGCGCATCACGCCCCGCGCAGTGGCAGGAACCCTGTTGACTGTGGGAGGGGCCGCGGGTTTGTTTCTGGTGAATTGATGATTTTCAGATCATCGGGTTCTCGATAGAAATCATTCCCGCCCCCGTGGGACGTAGGTCCTGGCGGGGTCCAGGCGGGAAGCGTAGCGGCTGTTCCAGAGCTGTTCGAAAATCCGGTCGCCCTGGGCCGCGAGGGCAGGATCCCGAAGGATGAGCTCCACGTTCCGCGAGTCCGTGAAATAGTCCTCGCTCCAGTTGCTCGTGCCCAGCCAGAGCAGGCTTCCATCCACCGTCATGTACTTGCTGTGCACGACCCGGGCGAAGGGGATAGTCCCCTTATCCGACTCGGGGATGGAGGCGATCCGCACTTCCAGGTTGGGGATGAGCGTGAGGGACTTGAGGTGATCCACGGCGGGCGGGTTCAGGTTCCAGTCCGAGACCAGGAGCTGGACACTGACACCCCGGACGGCCGCGGCGCGCAGCGCGTTGTCTAGGGCGGGCCAGAACCTCGTCTTGCCTGACACTGGCGAGTAGGTGAGGAGCTGGATGCGGATCCGGTTCTTGGCCTGGGCCAGGAGCTCTTGGAGCGCGGTCAGCGAGGCCCGGATGGATGGAGGGGTAAGGTTCGGCGGGCTGGCCACCAGTTCCAGGGCGGGCGGGGTCGGGGGCGCCGCGCCCTTGGGCAGGACGGGCAGCTTGTGGGTTTGGCAGAACTCCCAGTCGATTTCGAAAAGCTCACGCAGAGGGGCCACCAGGGAGGAGGTCCTGAACCTCAGCCCGGTCTCGTGGATGTGCTGCAGGGAACGCCAATCCAGATTCTGACTCCCCACGAAGGCGTCATCACCATCCACGACAAAATACTTGGCGTGGAGGATCCCCCGCTTGCCTTCGCCGAAATCGAAGACACGCAATTCGGCGCCGGGGATGGCCCGCAGCCGCGTCACGGAGGGCTGGTCCCCGTTCAGCATCCGTGCGGAAAGCATGATGCGGACCTTGACGCCCCTGGCTCCGGCCTTTTCCAATTCCCGAAGGACGGGCTCCAGGTAGCCGTCCTGGGCATTGGTGACATAGAACTCGGCCGTGTCCACACTGCGCTTGGCCCGGCGGATCATCTCCGGCCACACGTCCTTGGCGAAGGGCAGGTCCGCCTGTTCCAGGCCCGTTCCCTCGGGGACTGACTGCACGAGCTGCGGGGCCTGGGCACCCAGGGCTGTGGCCAGCAACAGGGCCAGGAAGGCGATACGGCAGGTGGGCATGGGACATCCAAAGGCTGGGTTAGGTTGGCTGAAGCCTCCCCTCGGGGTGCGGAATCCAACGATTGATTTATAACAAGTTGCGTTCAAAAAGGTAAAAAAACCACAAATTCACACTGATGAAAGATCCAAATGGATCGAGACATATTGCTCCACGCTTTGAGGTTCCGGCCCGGCCGCGTCAGTTCACCGGCTTCATGGTTTGCGGATCCCGCAGTGGAAGCCTGGCGAAGGGAAGCCTGGCGATGTCCTTCAGCGCCCCGGGGTGGTCCGGATCGCCGCCTTCGATCTCGGCGGCGTTGCCCACGGCGAGGATCACCATCCGCTCCGGCTCCAGGAGTTTCCTGGCCAGACGCTGCACATCGGCGGGCGTCACCGCCTGGATCTTCTCGCGGTAGCTCACCCACCAGTCCTCGGGCCAGTCCGCCAGGGCCTCGGCGGCGAAGCGGACCGCGGTGGCGTTCTTCCCGGACCACTGGCTGGGGAAGGCTTCGATGAGGCCGTCCTTGATGACCTTCAGTTCAGCGTCCGAAATCATCTCATCCTTGAGCCGCTGCATCTCAGCGAGGGCGATGCGCAAGGTGTAGGCCGAGGAACGGTTCTTGGTCTGCAGGCTGCCCCGCAGATCGCCGCGGAAATGGGCGCCTTCTCCGAGGTTGGTCCGCACGCCGTAGGTGAGCCCTTCGTCCGAGCGGATGCGCTTCATCAGGCGGCTGGTGAAGCTGCCGCCCAGGATGTGGTTCATCACGGCCGCGGCGTGCCATTCCGGATCCGTGCGGCGCAGGCCCGGAAAAGCCCAATCCACCACGGCCTGGGGGGCGGCCTTGTCCATGACGTAGATGCCGGGCTTGCGCTGGAAGTCAGGGGCCGGCACCTTCGGGCTCACCTGGGCGTCCTTGCCGGGCTTGAGGGTGCCCATGGTGGCGTTCAGCTTCTCCAGCATGGCCTTCCGCTCGAACTTCCCGGATACGGAGACCACCAGGTTGCCCGGGTGGAGGAGGCGATCGTGGAAGGCCGTCAGGTCTTCGCGGGTGATGGCTTCCAGGCTGGCCGTGGTGCTGTCGGCGCGGCCCGAGAAATGGTTCTCGCCAAAGAGCAGGAAAGGCATCTCGTACTGGGCGATGGCGGTCACGGAATCATTCCGGCGTTCCATGGCCTGGCGCGCCGAGCGCTTGGCCAGGTCGAACCGGTCCTGGGCGAAGGCCGGTTCGGTGAGGGTCTGCATGAAGAGCTCCAGCCCCTCGGCCAGATCCTTCTCCTGCACCATGAGGCTGAGGCTGCCGCCGGTGTCTCCGCAGTTGCTGGAGAGGGTGGCGGCCAGGGCTTCGAGGCGGTCCTCCAGCTTCGTGACGTCGGTCTTCAGGGTGCCGCCGCGGGCCAGCTGCCCGCCGAAAAAGCTGGCGAGGCCTTCCTTGCCCTTGGGGTCGAGATAACCGCCTCCCCGCCACTGCACCTGGATCCTCACCAGCGGTGCGCCGGTGGGGTCAGGCGCAAGGAAAACGGGGATGCTGTTCTTCAGCTTGGCCTTGTAGTCCTTGGCGCGGGGCACCTGAAAATTGATCGGAGGGAAGCTGAGTTTTTCGGGGCGGTCGGGAATGGTCTGGGCCGGGACGAGGGTGCATCCCAGGGCGAGCGTGAGGGCGATTCGGCTGATCATCACTTCACCTCCGGGGCGGGCTGCGGTGCCGGGCGTCTTCTCGGCCCGCCTTCGGGTGGCGGGCCCTTCCTGGTGGTGATCAGGACGTTGCGGCTTTCCTTCACAAGGTACTGTCTGGCCACGCGCTGGACATCTTCTTTGGTCACCGCCTGGATCCGCTTGGGCTGCTCGACGAAGTCCTTCCAGTCGCCGGACGAGACCGCCTGGGCTAGTGCTTCGCGGATGCCGACGTTGCTCTCCAGGCGAGTGTACTGCGCCACCTGCTGGGCGTTCTTGAAACGGGCCAGTTCCTCGTCGGTGATGCCCTCCTTCACGATCTTCTCCAGTTCGGCATAGAGCAGGGGTTCCAGTTCCTCGGGCTTATGGCCGGGGGACGGATTGGCCCGCAGAGTGAACAGGCCGCCATATTTCTGCCCACGCGATGATGCCGAGGCACTGGTGGCGGCCTTCTTGTCGAGCACCAGGGATTTGTTCAAGCGGCCGGTGGCGCGCATGCCGCCGCCGCCCCCGCCGCCGCGCCCGCCGGTGCCCCCGCCCGCGCCGCTCAGGACGCCCGCCAGAACCTGCAGGGCCGGTGCGTCCTTGTGCACGCCGGGCACCGACTTGAACTCCACCTGGATGGAAGGGCTGCTCTCGATCTCGGCCACCATGCGCTGTTCTGCGGGCTGGGGCGGCTCCAGGGTGGTCAGCTCAGGGACCCCCTTGGGGTTCGCCGGGACCCGGCTGAAGTATTTCTCGGCCAGGGAGAAGGCTTTTTCGGCATCGAAGTCGCCCACCAGGATGGCCGTGAGGTTGTTGGGCGCGTAGTAGGTGGCGAAGAACTCGTTGGCCGCCTCGCGGGTGACCGTGGCGATGTCGCTGGGCCACCCGATCACCTGCCAGTGGTAGGGGCTGGCCATCCAGGTCATGGCGTTGAAGGCTTCTCCCACGAGGCCGTCAGGCCTTGATTCAAGGGACTGGCGCCGCTCTTCCTGGATCACGTCCCGCTCGCTGTAGAACTCCCGGAAAACCGGATTGGCGATGCGGTCGGACTCCATCCACATCCAGAGTTCCAGCTTGTTGGAGGGCAGGCTGATGATGTAGAAGGTGCGGTCCTGGCTGGTGTTGGCGTTGAGTCCGGTGGAACCCGCTTCCTGGTAGATCTTCCAGATCTCGTCCTTGACGATCAGGGCGCGCTGCTCCTTCACCGCCGCGTCGAACTGTTCAAGCAGCTGCTGGAGGCGGGGTGTGCGCACCTTCGGGTCCATCATGTTCGTGATCTCGCCACGGCGTTGCTGCTCGCGCAGGATGGCGTACTCTTTGCGCATCTCGGCCTGGGTGGCGTCCTGCTGCGCATTCAGCTCGGCGTCGCGCTTGGCGTCCCTGGTGCCGATGGTCTTCGAGCCCTTGAACATCATATGCTCGAAGAGGTGGGCCAAGCCCGTGATGCCGGGACGCTCGTTGGCGCTGCCCACGCGGGCCATCCAGCCCGCGGCAAAAGTGGGATCGTCATGGCGCTCCACCATCAGCAGTTTCATGCCGTTGGAAAGCGTCTTCTCGACGACGGGAACGGTCTGGGCCAGCAGTGGCGCCGCGACGATCGCGATGGCCGCACCACGAAGGGCCTTGAGGATATTCATGAAATCCTCCTGAAAAAAGGTTCGATCAATCCTACCGCCAGGTCCGGAGAATTACCTCGTTAAAGGATGCTAGGATTGCCTCGCCCCAGTTCTGGGGAATCTGAAGTGCATCATCCGTTCCACATGTTGACCGTCTTGCTTCACGGCAGGGGAGGCTTGGATTTTCGGGTCCGGGCGTGCTCCACGTAAGCCGAGTCCTCACCCATGATGTGGTCCGAGAGATACGTAAATAGCATCGCTGAGAGTTCCAGGGCAACGGTGCTATCCCCTGAGGATATTCGCTCGCGCAGCTTCAGGATCGTGGCCCTGACTTTGCCATGGGACGCCCTGTGTCCGGGGAGGCCGGGAAAGTCGATGTGCTTCATGTAGGCTTCCTCAAGCGTGAAGTGGTCCTCGGAGTAGCGGACCAGGAAGTCCAAGGTCTCAATGACCACTTCCTGGCTCGAACCGTCGTGGAGCGACTTCTGGAGCTGCCGGATGGTGGCCGTCAACTGGTGGTGATCCTGGTCGATACGTTCGATTCCGGTGATGAACAGAGGACTCCCATGCTCTTCGGCCTGGTCCTGTTTTGGCTTGGCTCTGGCCACTGGAACCGGGGGGGCCGGGATGGGCCCACGCGCCAGCTTCGCCCCCTGCCGCTTAAGGATGAATCGCCGCAGAAAATCGGAAAAATCCATGAATAGGAATCTGATGATAGGGTGCTGGCGGTTGCGACGATCTTTGACGGGTCGAGTCAAGTCAGGGTCCTATTCGCCGGAGGATATGCGGAAAGCATGTTCTCGATTGGGGTCATTCATGATTCAAATTGGAAACCGTGAACAAATCAAGCCGGAAACAAAGCCGGTGTGAAGGGTATGGGGACGCACCACGATGGACGTTGACCAGCAGAAGCTGTGATGGCGCAGTCAAGAAGGAGCTGGTACCGGAATCACCCTGCCGTGGAGTTCGATGGCCACGGAGGGCCCGAACGTTCCTGCCGAAGGTGGCATTTATTGAAATCGCCATCCGGACCGCTTCCGGACACCACTCGCTCGGTACCGACGATAAGGCAAGGGCAGCTGACCCCAACATGCTTGGCTGCGGATCACTTCCTGCCTCCTGCCAGTGCAGTGGAACACTCCAGGAGGCCCAATGCACCCGCTTCGCCAAAGCCATGATCTCCTTGGTCGGGATGGCAGGCTGCTCTTCGCGACCAGGGCGGTGCGGATGTTCTCGTACGGGTTCCTTTCAGTGGTCCTGGTGTTATTCCTCGTGGGGCTTGGCTTCAGCGTGGGGCGCGTCGGGCTGCTGCTCACCCTCACACTGGCCGACGATACGCTCATCTCCCTCTGGATCACCCTCCAGGCCGACCGCATTGGGCGGAAACGCATGCTCCTCCTGGGCTCCGCCCTCATGGTGGTGGCGGGGATTCCCTTTGCGCTCAGCGGGGATTTCATCGTGCTTCTGCTGGCGGCCACCTTCGGGGTGATCAGCCCTTCGGGCCATGAAGTGGGCCCCTTCCTGGCCATAGAACAGGCGTCCCTGTCCCAGGTGCTCCCCGAGGATCGCCGGACCGCCGTCTTCGCCTGGTACAACCTGACGGGTTCCTTCGCCGCTGCTGCCGGCGCCCTGGCCGGGGGCTGGACAGCCCAAGCCCTCCAGGCTTCGGGGCTGGCCCCCGTGGCCAGCTACCGGGTGCTGATCTTCGCCTACGCCGCCATGGGGTTGCTGCTCGTGGCATTGTTCTCCCGGGCGTCCAGGGCCATCGAGGCGCCGCCTTCCGCCGAATCCTCCAGCTTCGGCCTCGACCGATCAAAAAGGAATGGTGCTGCGCCTTTCCGCGCTCTTCTCCCTTGATGCTTTCGCGGGGGGCCTGGTCATCCAGAGCATCGTTCCTTATTGGTTCCACCAGCGATTCGGCGTGGCGCCCGGCATGCTGGGCTCGATCTTCTTCGTGGCCAACCTGCTGGCGGGCCTGTCCGCGCTTTACGCCGTGCGGCTGGCAAGCCGGATCGGGTTGATCCGGACCATGGTGTTCACGCACATTCCCTCGAATGTGCTGCTGATCCTGGTGCCCCTGATGCCGAACCTTCCGCTCGCCATTGCGGTGCTGCTCCTGCGCTTCAGCATCTCCCAGATGGACGTCCCCACTCGCCAGGCCTACACCATGCAGGTGGTGGCGCCCGACGAGCGTTCCGCCGCGGCGGGCGTAACCGGCATCGCGCGCACCACCGGCGCGGCCCTCTCCCCGGTGCTGGCGGGCCAGTTCCTTGCCCTCCCGGCCCTGCCGGAGCCCCTTTCTTTCTCGCCGGCGGACTGAAGATCCTGTACGACCTGATGCTGTACCGCAGTTTCAAGGCTTTGGATCTGGGCGGAACCGAAAGGAAGACCTGACCTCACTGCGTCCCCTGCCTGACCTGCGTTGCTCATGCCGCGCACAAAGAAGAACCCGGCCACCATGACCATCGTGAGCCAAAAAATGGCAGGCCCCATCACTCCAGAAATCCTGTTCTCAACCCTCGTGTGCTTGGCACAAACGCTGCACGTTGGAAAGTGCACTGGAAGCAACTCCTCGTGCCGGGCGGCGATGTAGGCCCCTTGTCCGCGCGCTCGCAGCAGCAGGGTCAGACATCCGGGAAAACGGGTGTGTCATCGAGCCCCATGTCCACGTTTAGGATGGGCCTCGGGCCCACCTTTTCCCGCGACACTTTCAATATGCCCATACAACATTCCACGCGCAGATGGCAGCCAGAACGATCGCAGGCTTCGAGCCATGCGGTCAAATGCCCCATTGAAAGGCCATCGGGCTGGGTGCGGGTTGAACGGGTTAGCCAGAGAACTGAACTTGGCTTGCGGGCTTTGGGAGGGCTCGCGGGCCAAAACTGGTGATATTTGCGAGCGTCACGTTATGGTGTTGTGAAATTTGGGCGGCGGTCAAAATTTCATTGTCGATCGTGGAGTGGGCATCGGAGACAAGGACCACCGGGTATCCCAGGCTCAAAGCCCTACGTGTCGTTGTATCGACGCAGAAATCACTTTGAAAGCCGCATATGACCAATTCGTTGATCCCGGAATTTTGCAGGATGGCGTGCAAATCGGTCTTATGGAATGAATCCGTTGCGGTCTTGCGTAGATGAATATCCGACGGCAAGGCATTGAGGCCCTCCGCCAACTGCCAACCATCTGTTCCGTGCTTGAAGAGGTCATCGCGGGATTCATGCTGAATGAACACGACGGGCACAGATGCGGCCCTTGCCTTTTCCAGGACCTCGTTGATCCGCGCGATGACCCGGTCGGCTTCAAAAGCCGCGAATTGCCCTTCGCATAGGGCGCGCTGTACATCAATAACCAGGACGGCTGGTTTCATGGTGCTGCCTTTCCTCGGGCCTGGGATGAAATGACAGAATTCAGGCCGGCTTCACCTGGCGTTCCTCCTCGTCCATGCCGTACGCATCCACCCGTCCTCCCTTCATGTGGACGTGCCAGTGCAGAAGCACCGTGGGCCTCCCCCTCCCGTTGTAAAGCCATATCTGATATCGATAGGTGGCGCCCTCCAGGGAGGTTTCCACCACCGTTGGTTCCCCCACGGCAGCCTTGAGGTTAGCCTCGCTCATGCCGATGGAGACCCGGTAGGGAACTGGTTCCGGGCGCGTGCAGGCCAACGAAACCAGAAAAAGGATGGAGGCGCCAAGGGCCCTAAGTCGCATGTGTGCACCTGTCATTAGAGAAGCATTCAATTATACCTTATAGGACCTATCTGCCTGACGGGCGCATGGGCTCGCCGGGTGAGCGGGACTAGGCATTGCAGAAGGGGCACAGGCAATTTGCAAGTTGCCTTGTATCGCAAATACCTGTGCCGAACCCTGATGGAATGCGTCGGAGCCGCCGTGAAGGCGAAGGACTGCCGCCTCGGGATCAAGTACCGCAATCTTGGCGTCCAGGCGGGCAGCAAGCAGAAGGTGCTGATGGCGATCGCAGGAAGACTCGTGGTGATCATCTACCGACTGATGAGCAAAGGCGCCACCTATCAGGAACCAGCCTCTCAACCGGCCTCCTCCAAATCCCGCCACCGCAGCATCCAGAGGCACCTCCGTGGACTTGGAAAGCTGGGTCTGATGGTCCGGTTCACACCCACTCCAGCGTTTTTCTAAAGACCGCTATTTCAGCTTTTCGAATTGGCTTTCAGGACAGGCCTCGGATCATTTAAGGGATTTCTCACGGTCGAGCTTGAGGGCCTTTAGGGTTTTCAGAAGATCGCCACCATCAGGGAAACGGAAATTCGTGAAAAACCAATGACCTTTGGATTGAGTGGCGACGGCAATCACATTCGGTTTGCCGCGCTTCTGGCCTGCCTTGGAGTTGTAGAAGTAGACCCAGCAGCCATCTTCTTTATGGATGCTTTGGCCAAGCATGAACTGGTTTGAAGGGTGCTGTGAGCTCAGGAACGGATCGAAATCCAGGCCGACAATATCGTCGCTCACTTTAGCTTGAGCAGCAGCGTCATCCTGGAGGGCTTGGAGCAGCTGGGGACTGAAGAAAGAAGGCTTCTGCTTGATGGCAATCTCGAAGGCTGGACCCTTGTTACCTTTTGCGGCGATAGGGACATACCAGCCATAGAATTCCTGTGCGAACTTTAGAGCCGAATCTTCAAGCCTGGGCTCCTGGCCAAAAGCCGAGATGCAAAGGGCCAGGGATACAGCCAGCCTGATCATTTGATTCTCCATGGACTGGGTTTGGCCTGACGAATGAAGCTGACCGGAGCCGCCCGCGCCGAGGCGCCTAACGAAGCCGGGGAAGTAGGGAGACGAGAAAGAGCGGAAGACAATGCAGGCGGGATCCCGGGTTGAGCGGAGGGTTAGGCCCAATACGGTTCACTTAAGGCCTGAAATGTGAATGATCGGTTTGCTGCGTGCATTGCAGATTAGACTTCGATCTCGGACGTTCCAGTTGCTCATTTTACGCTTTACCCCGCGTGGATTGCACCGCCTTCGGCTAGAACTG
>JANXQX010000208.1 GCA_025353305.1 Holophagaceae bacterium | reverse complement strand
GCCACAATCATTGGTCAACTAAAAGTAAGCCCGGTCTTAAGATTGGCCACAATAATTTAAAAATACAAAAAACAAATTAGCCACAAAGGGGCACAAAAAGTGCACAAAAAAAGTTTTTCTTTGTGTACTTTGTGCCCCTTTGTGGTTAATTATTTTTCTTTTGTGGCCAAGTTATTTTATTGATTATTTTGTGGCTGTAGTTTTTTTGTGTAGAACTTGCTATCCGCTAATTCATCCGCCGCTGACGACCTTCTTTAACAGCTTCTCGGATGCCTTCGCGGATGGTCTTTTGCAAGTCATCCACCAGGATGATCAGGCGGACTTGCTGGGCCGTGGAAAGCTGGGCGCGGATGTCATCCTCGAATTTCAGTTTCAGGTCCTGCTGGTGCCGCCGGTGCTCGAGGAATTGATCCAGCAAGGGCTTCAGCCGGAGGCTTTTGTCAGTCTCGTCTCCGGGGCCTATGAGGATCTGATTGAACTGATTCCGGATCTGCATCATCTGATGAGCCCGCTGCAGGAAGTCACGATCATAAATCGACCAGCGCTGGGCGATGCTCTTGGCTTTGTCTTCAGGCACCCCGAGCGTCTGGGAAATGCGCTGCGTGCGCAGCGTCATCAGCCAGGGGGCCGCGGCGGCGGCATCCAGGGCCTGCGAGTCGTCCCGGCGCGGCCGGGGGGCCCCCTGCTGGGCCATCACCGTGGTTACCGCAACGGCCGCTAGCACGAACAGCATGTGTTTTCTCATGTTGGTTCCTCTCACTGGTCCTTTTTAACCTTGTCGGCGATCCGCTGGATTTCCTCGGTACTCAGGTTTTCGATTTGGACCATCGTATCGTCGCTTTCCTGAAACGGCGCGTCTGCCACCGGCAACTCCTTGGTGGGTTCTGCTTCAATCGTTTTGGCCTCCACCAAGGGCGTGCGATTGGCTTTGCCAGCCCAGAACCCACCAGAACCGATGGCCAGCATAAGCGCCGCGGCAGCTGCCCAGAGGGCAGGATGGAAGCGATGCCGGGGCGCCATCTTGACGGGGAGCTTGCGCAGCACCCTGCCTGGCAGGGCCTGAAAGTAACCCGCAGGTGCCAGGGCCGCACCTGGATCTTCCAAGGCCAGCCAGTGGACGCGTAATTCCGATAGGGCAGGGCTCTGCCGCACCAAGGCCTCGACATCGGCCGGGAGATTGAGCGGATCAGCTTCGATGGCCTGCATGGCCATTTCGAGTTGTTCAGGTGTGAGGTTCTCGGTGCTCATGGCTTGCCTCCATGAATGTACTGGGTGAGATTTTTGATGGCATGGAAGATGTGGGCTTTGACGCTGCCGACCGAAGTGCCCATTTCCTGGGCGATGCGATCGTATTTCCAATCATTGTCCAACTTGAGCATAAGGGCCTGCTTTTGGCGTTTCGGGAGTCTGGGGATGGCTTCCCGGAGCAGGCGCCGGGATTCCTGATCCAGCAGGGCGGTCATCTGGTTGTCTTCGATGCGGAGCGCCGGATGTTCCATGCCTTCATCGCCCGGATCCAGGCTTTCCTGGTTGCTGCGCATCCGGTCCAGGAAGTTCAAAGCCTGGCGGGTGGTGATGGTGATGAGCCACGTGCGGAAAGAGCTCTCGTGCCGGAAACCGGGAAGGGCCCGGTAGACCCGCAGGAAGGTCTCCTGCACAACGTCATCGGCATCCTGATGCTGTTTGAGAATGGAAATGGCCTTGCCATAGACGTCGCGTTGGAATCGTTCGACCAGATTGGCGAAGGCCTCCTGATCACCGGCCTGGGCGGCTTCGACCCAAACCCGGACTTCGGGCGCATGGTAGGGGGAGTCTAGGTCGGCCTGGGTCATCAATCGCTCGGATCTGTCGAAAGCATCGGTAATGGCCATCATCAGGTTGCCTAGGGGGTTCCAGCAAGGGTTGGATTGAAAAGATTCGTCCAGGTTCTTTGCTAGACCCGGCGGAAGGCCTTAGGGTTGAATGAGCACCGTCCTTCGCCCGAAAAAAGGTGCCGTAACGGAACAACCAGGAGAGCACTGGTTATTCTGAAGCGGCCCAATAAATACTGGAGCCTCGAATGATTCCCAGCCGCGACCGTATCGTGCCCATGCTTGCCGAAGTGCAGATCCAGGCCCGGGTCCACGAGCTGGGAGCCCAGATCACTTTGGATTACATCGGCAAGGATGTGGTTGTGGTGGGCCTTCTGAATGGGGTTTATCCCTTTTTCGCCGATCTCACCCGCAGCATCGCATTGGACTTTGATGTGGGGTTCATGCAGGTGGCCAGCTACCATGGCGGGACCGAAAGCACCGGCGAGGTCAAGATCGTCAAGGATCTGGACTGCCCCATCCAGGGCCGCCACTGTCTGGTGCTGGAAGACATCGTGGATACGGGCACCACGCTGTTCAAGGTCCGCAATCTGCTGCTGGACCGTGAGCCGCTCAGCCTGAAGGTCTGCACTTTGCTGGACAAACCCAGTCGACGCAAAACCCAAGTGCCTGTGGACTACATCGGCTTCACCATCGAAGACCACTTTGTCGTGGGCTATGGGCTGGATCTGGATGGCAAGTTCCGCAACCTGCCCTACGTGGGAATCTACCAGCCATGAAAAGGCGTCTGACCTGGACGAGGGGGACCGCCCGCTCGCTTCGCTCACTCTGCGTCCCCCTCGTGCTCCCCATGTGGTGTCCACGCGGAGCCTGGACACCACGTCTGGCCCTGATCGTTGGAAGTGCGCTGATGGGAATGGTCGCCTGCGGCTACCACAGGCTGGACAAAGTGCCGCACCCAGCGGCGTGGATGAAGAAGGGCTCGACCATCCGATTGGCCAAATTCAAGAACCTGACGCCGAGGCTGGGGCTGGAAGAACGCTTCACCAAGGCCCTTGAAAACCGCATCGTGGCGGCTTCTCCCTGGAAACTGGTGACCCAAGGCGCATCCAGCCGCTATGTGCTGCAGGGTACGCTGTTGAGATACGAAGTGCGGCCCATCGGCCTTTCCTTGGGCACCGACAAACTCAAAGCCTCCGCCGGGGGCGCCAGCCGAGTGGAAATCGTGGTGGTGGCCTCTATGGAGCTGCTGGATGGTCAGACCGGCATGGTGCTGGTGCGTAGGCCGGGGCTGACCTTTTCCAACCAGTACCGCGTGGATCAGAACTTTGCCAGCTTCGACAATCGCGAGATCTCAGTGGTGGAAAGTCTCGCGGACGATTTCGCCGAAAGTTTCATCACACAGATGCTGGAAGGCACTGACCTGTGAGCGTGCCTGCGGCCTGGTTGAAAGCCAATCTCGCGCTCATTCATGGCGAGGATGCGGATGCCCGGCGCCAGGCGGTGGAGGCCTGGAAATCTTCGCGGGTGGACCCTGAATGGGCGGAGTTCGCCTTGAGCATCTGCAGCGAGAGCGCGCCGTGGGGCGAGGTGGTGAGTGCCCTTTCCGAAGCCGGGCCCATGGGTGTTGCGCGCGTGGTCATCGTGCCCCAGGCGGACCACCTGCTCCAGAAACCCAAGGACCTGCCCGCCGCGGTGAAAGGCTGGCTCACCACACCGCCGCCAGACACGCATCTGCTGTTGGTGGCCCGCAATGCTTTGCCCGCTGGACCCGGCAAGCCGCTGGGGACGAAGCCCTTTTCCGATTGGGTGAAGGAAGGCCGTGTGCTGAAAGTGGGCGTGCTCGAAGGTGACGAGATTCGCGGCTTTGTGGAGCGTGAAGCGTCAGCGATGGGTTTGAAGCTCGATTCCGGCGTGGCGGCGCTGGTGGCTGCGCGCATTGGCGGCCATGCGGGCCTGCTTCGCCGCACGCTCGAGGTGCTGGATCTGCTCGCGGACGACCACCGCGTGAGTGCGGCCCTCGTTGCCCAGGCGACTTTCCGTCTGGCCGAGCAGAGTGCCTTCGTCTGGTCCCAGGCCTGGCAGAAAGGCCAGGTGGATCGTGCCCTGGAGGCCCTCCGGCAGGCGCTGGAGGATGACCCCGGTGGGGCGCCGCTGCTGCTGCTGGGCCAGGCCCGACGCGAAGTGGAACGCGTCTGCAACCTGGCCGAGGCTGGGGGATTGAAGGGTGCGGAGCTGATCGCCGCGGTGGGGCTTGGACCCCGCCAGGACTGGCTCCTGGAGGGATACCAGCGGGTCTACACTAAACTCAAGGCGGCTGGTGTGCGCCGCCTGCTCGCCCGGATCGGCGAGGCCGACCGCGACATCAAAGGCCAAGCCATCGGCCCCGTGAGCACCTTGACGGATCTGACCCTGGGCCTTTGCCGCGCCTGGGGCGGGCGCTGAGGAGAAATCATGCACGAACGTCAGCGGATCATCGCCGTTGCGGGCTTGGGACTTATGGTTGCCTGCAGCGGGGGGGGGGGGTAGTGGCGGGCCGGGCACCACGCCCACAGGTACCCAGAGCAACCTGTCGGTCCATCTGGTCGGTTCCGTTGGCGATGGCGTGCAGGCCCTCAGCCTGGCCATTCAAAAAGTGGAATTGAATGGTCCACAAGGTTGGGTGACGGTGGCTTCTCCCAATGCCGCATTCCCGGTTGCCACCCTGGTGGATGGCGGTTCCGCCGCGCTGGCCACCGGTGCCAACCTGGCAACAGGATCCTACACTTCGCTGCGGCTCACGCTTGGGCAGGGGAGCACGGCCCAGCTCGTGGGTGGAAATGCCCTGGCCCTGGTGCCCGTGGCGCAGGTCTTCGTGATCCCTTTCAATCTGGCGATCGGCGCCAATGTTGCTGATCTCACGCTGATCGTCGATCCGGGCCGTTCGGTGCAGCCCAGGGGAAGCGCGCTGGTCTTTGCGCCGGAGCTGCGGGCTGTGGATCGCAATGCCAGCGGGTCCATCACAGGCAAGTTCACGGACAGCCTTGGCCAGCCGCTGTCCGGAGCCTTGGTGACCGCTCAATATTTTCAGGCCTTCGGGGAGCCGGCAATTCATCGCCGGGCACTCACGCGCGCCGATGGCGGCTACACCTTGGACCTGTTGCCCTATGGCACCGCTTGCTACGCGGTCTGCTTTCCGCAGTCTGGCGGGCATGCATTTGACCCAAAAGCCAGCGCAGCTTTCACGCCTCAAACGGGGTCGCCTTCAGGTACCTTCACAGCGAGTTTCACAACCCGATTGGACCTGGGTTCCGCCAATGGCACCGTGACACCGGTCACGAATTCGGCCCAGGGGGATGAGGTCCAATTGCTTTACGGCCCCATCCTGGCTGGTGGCGTCGTTCAATCCTTCATCATCGGCACGAGCCCAGGAATTCAGCAGGGCAGCAAGGAATCCCGGTCCTTTACAAGGCTTCCGGCGGGCAGCACCTACCAGCTTCGCGCCAAGCGCCGGGCATGGTCCGCGGACGGAATCTTCATCGAGCAAACCAGATTCAGCGATGACTATGGCTTGCTGGCCAACCTGAACTTTACCTACGACTTCTTCTTCTGATGTTGAGCTGGGCTGAATCAAGGTTGACAATGGGGAGTTGAATTTTCTGGAGTTACCATGGCTGAGTGCACGATTCCCACCCTCACAACGATGGATGTCGTCGAATCAAAATCAGTGCTGCCCGAGAGCTACCGGGCGGACCTGAAGGATCTACGTGGCCTGGATATCACGACAGCGGTTCTGGAACTGATCCGCCGCACCAGTTCACGGCTTCCCCAGGATGTGATCGATGCCCTGGTGAGGGGCCGGGATGCCGAGGAGGAGGGATCCCGGGCCTTCAACACCTTGAACGACATGGTGCGGAACATCCTGCTGGCCGATGGCCACGTGACGCCGCTCTGCCAGGACACGGGCACGGATATTTTCTGGGTGCGCCATCCCTACGGGCTGAGCCAACGGAAGATCAAGCAGCAGATCCGGGAAGCCATCGTCGAATCCACCAAACGCTCGTGGCTGCGGCCGAATTGTGTGGAATCCCTTTCGGGCAAGAACAGCGGCAACAACCTGGACCCTTTCCATGAAGGCCATCCCGTCGTGCATTTCGAGGAGTGGGAAAAACCGGAAATCGAAGTCGCGATCATGCTCAAGGGCGGTGGTTGCGAAAATGTGGGCGCCCAGTACCGGCTGCCGGACGTGGCCATTGGCGCGGGCCGCGATATCGGCGGTGTGCGCAAGGCCATCATCGATGCTGTCGTAAAGGCCCAAGGACAGGGTTGTTCACCGGGCATTCTCGGTGTGGCCATCGGCGGTGACCGAACCACGGGTTACGAGAAATCCAAGGAAATCATTCTGCGGAAGCTCGGCACACCGAATCCCGATCCCAAGATGGACCAGTTCGAAAAAGACATCACCAACGATTTGAATACGCTCGGGATCGGCCCCATGGGCTACGGCGGCAACACCACCGTGCTGGGTGTCTTCGTCGAGGAGCTGTTCCGCCATCCCGCCAGCTTCTACGTGAGCATCAGCTACATGTGCTGGTCGTCGCGGCGCAGGGTGATGACGATCGGTGAGAATGGCGCAGTCTCTTTCGATTGATTTGCTTAATTATTACTTGGCTGGAGGTCCACCCATGATCCGTCTCACCACACCCATCTCTGAAGAACAGGCCCGCGATTTGAAAGTGGGTGATGAGGTGCTGCTCAACGGCAAGCTCGTGCTGTCGCGCGATATCGGCCACAAGTACATGAAAGAGCAGAAGCCGGAGTGGCTGAAACCCATCCTCAAGGACATGGTGATCTACCACTGTGGACCAGTGGTCAAGAAGAATGAGGACGGTTCCTGGTCCTTCGTGGCCGCGGGGCCGACCACCAGCATTCGCGAGGAACCCTACGAAGCGGATGTAATGGACACCTACAAGGTGCGCGGCGTCATCGGCAAGGGCGGCATGGGCAAGAAGACCAGCGATGGGCTTGTGAAGACCGGCGCGGTCTACTTCCACGCCACCGGCGGCGCGGGATCATTGTTGGCCGAGCGGGTGAAGCGCGTGGTGGATGTGCACATGCTTGAAGAGTTCGGGAGTCCCGAAGCTTTCTGGGTCATCGAAGTGGAGGATTTCCCTGTGGTCGTCACCATGGACAGCAAGGGTGCCTCCCTGCATGAGATTGTTCTGGCGCACAGCCAGGAGCGGGCGAAGGCGCTTACGAGGTTATGAGGCCAGGGGTATGAGGTATGTGGGGTGCGCTTCTGGCGCACTGGTTGATGTGGCCTTTGGCCGCGACCTTATTGAACCTCACCACCTCGACCCTCACTTCCTCGTACCCTGTTGAGGTGAGCATCACCTTCTCTGAACTCCGCCTTGATCTGGCGTCAGCACTGGCTCATTTCCTGGAGCCTGGGGAGGCCTCTGCCGAAAGCCTGCGCTGGTTCGAGGATGGTCTCGATTGGAACCGCGCGAAGCTCACCTCAAGGGGCGACGAGGCCGCTACGCCTGAGGTGCGCTATCAGGTGGGGCAATGGCTGCGCCGTCGAAGGGGAGGGGAACCATGGGCCTACATCATCGGGTTTGAAAAGTTCCGTGGGCATCGTTTTGAAGTCACTGAGGAGACACTCATCCCGCGGCCCGAAACCGAACTGGTATTAGAGGCGGCTCTTGAGACCGGCCGCCGGCTGGGCTTGAGAAAAGCCTGCGATATCGGCACGGGCAGCGGCATTCTGGGCATCTGCATGGCGTTGGAAACCGATTGGGAGGTGACTGCCTCGGATATCAGCGAAGGCGCGCTGAAGGTCGCAAGGCGCAATGCGGCAAAACTGGGTGCCCGGATCAATTTTGCCGAGGGCAGCCTGCTCTCGCCCATCCCGGATTCACTGGAGCTGGTGGTCTCCAACCCACCTTACGTTGATGCTGCAGATGCTCCAACGCTCCAGCGGGAGCTGTCCTTTGAGCCGGTCATGGCCCTATTTGCCGGGGACAAGGGCCTTGCACTCTCGACCGAAATTCTTCTTCAAGCCAAAACGCGAAAGGCGCATGCGGTCGTGTTGGAAATCGGAGCAGGGCAGAGTACGGAGTTGATCGAGAGGGCCCGCAAGATTGGGTGGACGTCCGTTAACTCTCGCCAGGATTGGGCTGGTCACGACCGGATCCTCCTCGCTACGAATTAGGTCGGCCTGCGGCCGACATAGGGGCTTCAGCTCTGCGAGCGCAGTGAGCAGGAAGGCGCACTGCGCCGGATAGCTGGAGGTGCCGTAACACCTTCGATATCGCGCGGAGCATCATCCACCGCGTCGGCCTGCGGCCGACATAAGGTGCCGTTGCGCCTTGGCCAGGAAAGCGCTGGCCAAAGCGCAACGGCACCTAACTTTTCGGCGTTCCTGGAAGGCCGGCAAGATCCACCATCGGTGAATGCGGCGCCTTCACAACGAGGGGTCCCAGCGTGGGTGGTGGCAAGGCTTTCCCGCTAGTGCCCACAGCCACCAGGGGCAATTCTTTCAGCGGCAGCCACCAGGCTTGGGTGCCGGAATCGAAAAGGAATCCGCCCGCGGCCGGTCGCAGGGCGCCATCGCCCATGGGAATGTTGAATTCCGAAGGTGGTCCCAGTTTCCGCCAGCACTCGGTCCAAGAGGCTCGCTTGATCGCGCCACTCTCTGGATCCCAGCAATAGATGCGATCCAGGCCTTGGCGCAGGTAGCCCTCCCAGGCGCTACGATCAATACCCTCGATATTCTGGAATTGTGGGGGCGGCGCGGATTCTGCCGTGGCAGGTGCGTCCGACTTCCACTCGCCTTCTTTCAGCGTTGGAATCAAGGAGGCGGAACCCGGCGATGCTGGAGGCGGTACTCCAGTTGGTGTGGGGTTGGTCAAAGGCGGCAGCAGTGTTGGCGCTGCCAGACCAAACCAAATCTTGCCCTCCGCATCGGCCCCCAGCAGTTGCAGCAGTTCGGCATCTTTTTCGTAGGGCGCTGGAATCATGAAAGTCGTGGGCTCCCATGTGGCTATGGGGGTGCCGTCCGCTTTCACTTGGATGATGCGTCCCGGTTCTGGTTGCCACCATGTCTTTTTCCCGTTGAAAGCCAGGGCGCTCTTGGGCTCAACGAAACCCAAGGGACCTGGCACGGGCAGTGAAATGTGGTTCCAGCCCTGCTCACCCAGGTAGGCGGAAAGTCCCATGCGATGCGAAATGATTAGGGTTGCATCACCAGTCGGAATCAGGTCCGTGACGCCTTGAATCTCAGGCGGCATTTCGATTGATTGCGCGACCGCACGGGGTGCCTTAGCGCCCTCCCGTTCGGTTTTCTGAAGGAGCAGCGGCAGGCGCACCAATTCGCCTTTGTCTCCAAATCCGATGACGGCATCCACAACGATACCGCCGGCCTGCTTTTGATTCAGGGCAAGCGCGAGCCGCTCCACCGCTGCGCGATGGCTCCAGCGCACTGATTGTGTGGTCAAGTCCAAAGCAACTATCAGTGGTACATCAGCAGAGGTGGCATCCTGAGCGCGATAGAGCAGGACGACGACCTTTCCTGGGAGCACCGCCGCGTCTCGCAATTGGGCGAAACGGTAAAAACCTTCGGTCACGCCTTCGGGGCGGGGCACGTGCATCTGTGCGGTCAGCAGGCCATATTGAAATATGCCGATCTGCTGCTGGTCCGTCTGTGTAAGCACTTGTGCCACCTCGATGCCATCAGCGGAGGGGCGCAGCCAATGGAAGGCGCGAAGCGGTCTGCCGCCATCTGTGTAACGGAGAAGGCGACCCACTCCCAGATTGTCCGCGGAGAAACTCGTGAAGGGTTCATCCAAAGAAAAGGGTGTGCTTCTGACCCGCAGCAACCACCAGGCGCTTCCTCCCAGGGCAAGCAAAATGATGAATACCACGAGAAGTGTTTTCTTCATGCCTAGACTCCATATTTCAGAATATAGGTTTCCAATGCTGCCAAAGCACGCTCCTGGTGGGCCTGGCCCTTGGCTTGTTTCAGGCCACGCGCGCCGCCAGCGCGCTTGAGCGCGCGATGATCGAGCGATCCCGCTGGCAGGTCGGGCATGAGCCCTAGCATGGCGTTGGTGGGGCCAAAGTCTTTCAACGATGCATTCGCCAGATAGTGCAGCAGAGCTCCCAGCATGGTTTCCCGCGGCAGTGGCACTGTTGGTTTTCCATTCAGGGCGCGCTGGATGAAGAAGGCCGAAGCGAGCCCGCCCGCCGCGGATTCCAGGTAACCCTCCACACCGCTAAGCTGGCCAGCAATCCAAAGATTGGACACGGCCTTCACCGCGAGCGTCGCATCGAGGACCTTGGGTGCCTGCACATACGTGTTCCGATGGATGCTGCCGAACCTCACGAATACAGCTTCTTCAAGGCCGGGAATGAGATGCAGCACATCTTTCTGGGCGCCCCATTTCAGGCGGGTCTGAAAACCGACCAGATTGTAATGGTCACCGGCAAGTGTGTCCTGGCGCAGTTGCACAGCGGCATAGGGCCACCGGCCCGTACGGGGATCGTCAAGGCCCACGGGCTTCATGGGGCCATAGCGAAGCGTCTGGCGACCGCGGTCCGCCATGACTTCGATGGGAAGGCAGGACTCGAAGTAGGGCGTGTCGAAATCATGCAAATCCGCGCGTTCCGCGGTCAGGAGGGCATCCACGAATCGTTCGTATTCGACTTCAGTTAGTGGGCAGTTGATGAAATCAGCCTCGCCCTTGTTGTAGCGGGATGCCCGGAAAGCGATTCCCATGTTGATGGATTCACGCTCAACGATGGGTGCGATGGCATCGTAAAAAAAGAGCTGATTACCACCGCATATGCTTGAAAGCCACACTGCGAGAGGTTCTGCGGTGAGCGGTCCCGTTGCGATTACAGTTGGGATCGAGAGATCCGGCGCTGTTTCCATAGCCGTGATCCATGAGATGTTCGGATGCTGTTTCAGGGCAGTCGTGACCGAATGGGAGAAAGCATCGCGATCCACCGCCAGCGAATTTCCGGCGGGCACGCGGGCTGCTTCCGCACATTGCAAAATCAATGAACCCAGGCGCCGCATCTCGGCCTTGAGAATGCCGGTGGCGCTGGTGGCGTCATCACTCTTGAATGAGTTGGAGCAGACCATTTCCGCCGCACGACCGGTCTGGTGGGCCGGAGTCGTCTGCTGAGGCCGCATCTCCGAAAGGCCCACGCGAAGCCCCGCTTGGGCCAATTGCCAGGCAGCTTCGGACCCGGCCAACCCCGCGCCGATGACGTGTACTTCGATGTTTTCGCTCATTCCTTTATGGATTCTAAGCTGTTGCGACAGCGTAGCCTCGGAGTCTTTGCGCCTCTTGAGAATTTCCACTTGCAACGGAATTCCCAGGTGGTACTCTAATTTTCCTGCCGCGATCGAGGTTGCGGATAGGGAAGGGGCGAGATATGCCCGCAAGCCCGTGTTTTTGGGTTATGGGTGGCGTGTCGAGACTTCCGAGGCATCTT
>JANXQX010000198.1 GCA_025353305.1 Holophagaceae bacterium | reverse complement strand
GATCAATTGCCTTCGTTGTCCCAATGTACAAACTGGCCAACTTTCCCCTCAATTGAAGGTCCAGCCCAAACATTCCACTACAACCATATTGCACCAGCCCGTGTGCAAAGCCACCCGGTTCCAGTGCCTGAAGGAGTAGCTCAGGTGCACGGCGATCATATCTTAAGACCATGATTGACTCCTAGTGTTTCGAAATGAATTTTGTCATCACCTTCACTAGACAGGCCCCAAGTGCGGCTATCCCCTCATTTTTACATAATTCCCACCACTCCCCATCCCCATGCGCCTCTACGCTCGAGAAGAGTTTTCCATAGCTCTCAGGCTTGAATGAGTGGATGGGTACGAGCACCTTTGGGTTCAAGGCCTCGGCGAAGCGCTTGAGGTCAGCGGGACCAGCGTGGCCAGAGGTGTGCGCCTGCATGAAGGAAACCTGGTGGGCACCGAGCCAAGCTTTGAGGCGTACACCAGAGTCCTCCTTCAGGTAGCCCTCCCACATGGAGTAGAAGAAGCGGGCGCCCTTCAGGGCGTTCGCGCACTCCAGGTCCTTGCGATGCAGGGGGCGGAACATCAGCACGCTTTCACTCGCCTTGGCGGCAAGTTCCTCCGCATAGATCCGGTTGGCCTTGTGGCGATCCAGCAACTCGAAACGAGCGTTCTCCTTGATCTGGATGCGTTGGCGCTGAGGAATGAAGAGGGCCACCTGGGGCCAGTCACTCTGGGGAATGGTGGAGCTGCCTGTGGCCTCCAGAATGGCAGCTGTGTAGAGATCGATTACCAGGCGGCGCCCACTGCGCTTGGCGGCCCGGAAGATCGTCACCACCCGGTCGATGTTCTGGGCAGATAGATAGGCCAGCGCGAGGCCCTCGGTGGCGTTGAACTCAGTGACGAGACGCTGCTCCAGGTCGGCTTCGGTCTCGAAGGTGGTTCCCAGATCCAATCTGCCGAGGGAACTGCCCTCCATGAGGAGGACATCAATGTTTTTGGGAGGGCGGGCGACCATGCGGTCGTAAAGCTTGCTCTTGCGCCCGTGGGCGCGGAAGTCGCCACTGTAGAAGACCCGCTGCCCGTCAGCCTCGATGAGGAAGGCATAGGCGTCGAAGGCGCTGTGGTCCACCAGGTAGGGGGTGATCTGGAAAGGCCCCCAAGCGAAATGCTGGCGATCCGCGAGTACGGGCCCCGGTGCGGGGATGGTGGAATCAGGGACCCATGGGGCAGCAGCTTCCAGGATGCGGCGCCCCGCCGCGCCCATGGCGACCGGAAGATCCGTACGGGTGTGCTTCAACAGCCCGTAATGGTCCATGTGCGGGTGAGACAAGAGCACCCCAAGGAGATCGGTGTCAGCTTCCGTTAGACCCGGGATGGCCGGCAGGAGATCTGCCGAGTTCTCTTCGGCGTCCAGGGGCATGCCCAGATCTAGCAACAACCGCTGGCCTTGGGATTCCAACTCGACGCAGCTCCCCCCGATTTCGTGGGCGCCACGGTGGATGCAGATACGCATGGGTGGATTCCTTGAGGCTTGCGACGTTGGTTGAGACGAGAGGCACGAAGGCGTGAGTTGGGGAATGGTCGGACCTCGATCGCCCATCAATGCTCCTCGGGCCATTTTCGGCGTTGGCTTAGTTTCCGTCGGGTCGTGGCAGACCACCGTGGGCCTCCCATCACCATGCAAAGGTTGAGCAGTTCATGCGCCTGAGCGATGGTCAGAGCCGCGCTGGGGAGGCGTTGAATGAAACGCAAAGACTCCCGGCAGAGGACAGAGGCTTCCCAGGAGTGGCCCAGCCGGAGTTCCAGGCGCGCTTGACCTAGCATGGCCCTGGCCATGGCAGGATGGTCCCACTGGTCATCATAGGCAACGCATGCTTCCTGCAGACGCTCGCAGGCTTCCTGCAGCCTGCCTTGCAGGTCCAGGGCACGAGAGAGAAGGCACAGATACTCCGCGCGCGGATCATCGTAGGCCGGGTTCTCCAGAGCCAGTTCCAGCCAAGCCTGCGCCTCAGCCGGGAACCCGTGGGTGAGGAACTCCTGCCCCAGGTTGTGACAAACGCCCTTGTGTCGGTGCTCGACCGCAAGGCTTCGCATGCATGCCAAAGCCGTGGCTGACTGCCCAAGGGCCTCCTGTGCCTGGCCGGCGTCCAACAAACGTATGGCCAACACGGCGCCCGAAACAGCGATCACTTGGGGGTCACCCAGTTCTTCCCACAGGTGATGAGCCCGGCGGCTCAGGCGGAGGCCCACCTCAGGGCCCTCCAGATCGCAGAGAATGCCAGAAAGGCTGGCCAGGGCCTGGGCCTTCTCGGCCTGACTGCCCCGTTTGCGGGCACGTTCCCAGTCCCGGCGGGCTTCCTTCGCAGCCTGCTCGAGCCAAAGGCGATCGGCGGAATCAAGGTGGCGGCTCGGTTGGGTGGGGTGGGAGGAAGCAGTCATTCCTTCACGTTCGCCTCGACCACTCGTCATTCACTGTCCATGGCAAGAGCTGATCGTTTGTAGGAGGGCGGCGGCCAAGCGGCGGGAGGAATCGATGGAGTTGATCAAGCATCCGGACTCAGGCCCCTCGGCTGAGGTCAATCGTTCTGTCTGCACGGCAGATCCGGTGCGCCACTGTGAAGCATTGCTCCAGTCCCTGCGCGCTTTGAGGGAATCTCCCGGAGGTGTCTTTGAACAAGTCGGTCGCGTCGTCTCTCTGCTGGGAAGAGGAGAAATCACGCTAGACGTGGCCATCCAGATTCTGCATGAACTGCAGATCAACCCCTGGTCACTGCTCGGGGGCTACGGGGCCTGGGCGGAGGTCCATCGGCATTGGGCGCAGCAACTGGGGATGCCAAGCCATTGGATTACCGCACTGGGCCCTCGCGTCCGTCCAAAAGGACACGACGTAACCTATAACCCTTCTGAAATCGCCTTCCGAATCCCGGTGGATTTGGACCTGAAGCATATACCCGCAGACCTCAAGGTGAAGAACCTGGAGGTTCGCCACTGTCCACGCCTTCGAGAGCTCGGCCTCGGGTTGTCGGTTCAAGAGAATCTTAGCCTTCATGCCTGTGGGCTTCTGGAAACTCTGCCTGCGGATCTCGAAGTTGGCGGCAGGCTTTGCGTCACGAGTTGTTCGAGCCTGCATGAAATCAGGCTAGAAGCCTCCCCCATGACGGTGCTGCTCAAAGACAACTTCGATCTGCATGCCCTCCATTTATCGCCAGCCTTCGAAGGCAATCTGGGAGTCGAATCCTACACGAGATTCGAGGCGCTTAGCGTCCCGAGCGGACGTCTGGCAAACCTGGTGTTCAATTGTGCCGGAGGGCCGGGTTCCCTCCCCGCAGTGGAAATTCGGGGTGGATTGTTCCTTGAATGCCAGGATTTTAGGAGCCTGCCAGAAGGGCTTCAAGTTGGTGGAACTGCTCGGATTTGTATCTACCAAAGCGGTTCGATCGTGATCCCGGCTGGATTGAGCGTCGGATCTGACTTGCTGGTGGATGTGCCCTTTGCCGACCGTGTGGAGATTCCTTCGGATATCCACGTGAAGGGGACCCTCTATCTTTCAGAGATTCCGCCGTGGGGGCGCAAACTGGTCGCTCCAAATCACCTTCAAGTGATCGCTTGTTCGGATTTTCCTGATCTACCAGTTATTGATTTCTGGACCATGGAATGACGCCCGGAACTTCTTACCGATCCCTGCATCAGACTTTGGTGCTTGCAGACATCGATCCGATGGAGTGCTTTCGCCTCCTCCTTCGAGCCGGGTGTCCAATGACAGCCGCTTTGGAGTGTATCTGTGCAGCCCTTCCCAAAGATGGTGGCCCGGTCTTCGCCCATTCGAAACCCGAAGAAGGAACGCACCCCTGGAATCTGGTACGTTTCCTGATCCAAGGTATTCAGGTCGGAGCCCTCGAACTCGCCCAGGCCGTATCGTTGCTCCAGGGTTACCGGATCCATCCCTGGTCTCTGGTCTGGATGGCCAAGAAGATGACCGGGCTCGAAGCTCTGGCCTGGGGAGAATCGCTCAGCCTGCCGGCTGCTTTTCTCGCCTATGCCAAGGATTGGGGTGATTGCAGTGATTTTTCCGCTGGATTTGCATTCCATGGAGACCCGGCCATGGAGTGGATTCCGGAAGGGTTCAAGGTCGACAGCCTTCTCTTGAGGCACTGCGCACGGCTGGCCGCCATAGGACCAGGGTTCGAGTCGGAAGGCATCCTTGAACTGATCAACTGCGGCTTGTTGGCCACGCTTCCAGAGGCGATTCGGGTGCTGCACTTCATTCGGATCTGGGATTGCGCTAGTTTCTCCAGGCTACCTTCAGCCTTCTCTACTGGGGGCTTGCAGTTGCAGGAACTTCCGCTGCTCGATCGACTGGATTTGCCTCGGGCGTTCACCGGGTTTCTTGAGGTCGAGGACTGTTTATCACTGCACTCGATTCAAGTGTGGAGTCAGCACCTGAAGCTGCTCCGAGTGATCCATTGCGATGTAACCAGCCTGCCCCCTGGCTTGAAGGTGGATGAGAGCCTGAACCTCGAAGGGTTGCCCATTGGTGCCATCCCGCCTGGTCTTCAAGTAGGTGGAGACTGCCGTCTATCGAATCTAAGGGCCTGCACATCATTCGGAGACAGGATCTCCATCGGAGGGGATCTCTTCTTGACCAACCTGCCTAGGCTTCAATCCCTACCGGAGGGTTTGTCTGTTGGTGGGAAGGTGGTTGTGGATGCCAGATTTGATCAATTGGTATTACCAGAATTCTTGAGGGATCGATTGTCCATTGAAGAGTGAAAACAGGACTCACGAAATTGAAGGGCTTATCTTAGTGGTTGGAGCTAGCCTTTGGTACGGTTCTCCGTAAGGATGCGTCGAAATTGAGTGAGTGCCGGTTCAAGTGCACCTGGGGATGGCCCAGTTGTACGAAAGCAGTACCCAGCCCACTTTTGACCAAGTTCTTTCTGCATTTTGGCGTTGAGAAAGCTCCACAGCGCTAAATGGGATTCATAGTCATTTTTGCTCTTTTGTAGAAACACATGAATCAACTTAATGGATTTATTAACCCGACACAATTCAATAGACTCCCAGTACTTTGCAAGGTTTGTTACTCCACCGGATGACTCAACTTCAACTACGATTGTGTACTCAGGTAGCTCAATACGAAGATCCCCAAATTGAAAAGAGGGGGATGGTCCTTCTGGCATGCGGTTATTTAAGCCCTGCCCTGAGAGGTATGAAATACCAAGCTCATCTAAAATCACCTTGAAATGCTTTAGAAGAAGTGGTTCAGGTTTAGATTCAGGTTTATGGCGATTCATTTCAATAATCTCCCGAGTGCGAAGAATAGAAGAATGTAGGATGGTTCGTCTATGCACTTACATTGACCGATGGCTGGCGTATCGACCTCCGGAAACGTTGGCTTGAATCTTGGTAATCGCTACTTCTAGATGAGTGATTCTCACGCCGCCCCCTCCTGCTGCATGGCCTCAAGAAACCGTTGGAACGAGGGCGTCTCGCTGAGGGTCTGTACTGCGCTGAAGAACCGCAGATTGGGTAGAGAGCCGCCGCCCTTGCGGAGCTTCTCGGCGCTGCGCCAGGTGCGGCGCAGGGAGAAGATCGCGACCTCCTCGAACCCGGCCTTGGCGAGCCGGGCCAGCACGATGCCCACGGCGTGAAGGAAGCCTGAAATACCCGGAGGCCATGTGCTACCAGGCGCAACAGAGTTGTCATGAAAATGGCAGCTGGGCTAGCAAGGTTCTAACCTGTTGGACTGCGATAGGTCGCTTGGCAATTTGAGCTTCCATCAAGACCCGGTTAAGCAGGCCCGAGAGCTCCCGGATGTCTCGAACCTTTTGGGCCGACAGGACCTCGATGATCTCTTCAGAATTGGCGAGGGCGAGCTGATCGCCCTTCGCTTTCAGCCATTCCCTGAGGACGGCCTCCCGGCCCTTCTGGTCGAGGGGAAGGACCTCAGC
>JANXQX010000176.1 GCA_025353305.1 Holophagaceae bacterium | reverse complement strand
CAAAACCTCGGCGCTGCTGGATGGCCTGCGCGGTGAAAAGGGCGTCGACAAGAAAGCAGTCGTGGATCTCATTCAACGCGTTTCACAACTGTTGTCTGATCTGCCTGCGATCCAGGAAATGGATCTGAACCCCGTCATGGCCTTCGAGAGCGGTGTTTTTGCAGTGGACGGAAGAATAAGGATTTGAAAAAGCAAGCTAAGCCATTCGAATCATCAACCAAGGAACACCGATGTTGACCAAAGCGTTCATCCCCTACCGTGGCTATTACAGCACTCCCTTCACACGCTGGCAGGGGAGTCTGGCCAACGAACATTCCATTCAACTGGGAGCCAGGACCTCCAAGCGCTTTTTCGAATCAAAGGGCTGGCATCCCAACGAAATCCGATATGTTCTCGTCGGCAGCACGGTCTACCAGAAACAGTGGTTCTACAGCGGTCCCTGGGCGGCAGCAATGATGGGCGCCACGGAGGCGCCGGGGGTCCTCATCAATCAGGCCTGTTCCACTTCCGCCTTTGCCATCTATCAGGCGGGCATGGGGCTCGAGACCGGGATGTTCGACAACAGCTGGTGTCTCCTGGCGGATCGCTGCTCCAATGGCCCCCACGCCACCTGGCCCAATCCGAATGGCCCGGGCGGCCAGGCCATCGCCGAGGACTGGGTCATGGACAACTTCGGCCTGGATCCCTGGGCGGGCGGAGCCATGATTCAGACCGCCGAGAACGTTGCGAAGGAATTCGCCCTGACCAGGGCGGAGTGCGATGCGCTGACTCTTCGACGGCAGGAGCAATACCAGCAAGCCCTGGCCAATGACCGCGAATTCCAGAAGCGCTACATGTTCCCGGTTGAAATCCAGGTTTCCAAGAAGAAGATCCTCACCGTCGAAGCTGACGAAGGTGTCTTTCCAAGCACTGCGGAGGGACTTTCCGCGCTCAAGCCGGTCCTCCCCGAAGGCGTGCATACCTACGGAACCCAGACCTATCCGGCCGATGGCAACTGCGGCATCGCGGTGACCACGCGGGAAAGAGCCCGGGAGCTGAGTGCTGATCCCAACCTGGAAATCCAGGTGATTTCCTTCGGGTTCGCCCGGGCCAAGAAGGGCTTCATGGGTGCCGCCGTGGCTCCTTCGGCCCAGATGGCCCTCGACCAGGCAGGTCTGAAGCCCGAGGATCTGGGCGCCATCAAGACGCACAATCCTTTCGCATCCAATGATCTGGTCATGGCCAAGGTGCTGGGGCTGGATGCCAATGCCATGAACAACTACGGATCCTCCCTGATCTTCGGCCATCCCCAGGCACCCACCGGCGCGCGCCTCATCATCGAGGGGATCGAGGAACTCGCCCTGAAGGGTGGCGGCTACCTGCTCTTCTCGGGCTGCGCCGCGGGCGATACGGCGGCCTCCATCATCCTCAAGGTCGGGTGAATTCGTGGACTATCAATTCATCACCATGGAGGCGGTCGGCCGGGTTCTTAAGCTGAGCCTCCACCGGCCTTCCACGAATGCCCTCAACCGCGCCTTCGCTGAAGAGCTTTTCAGGGCTTTCAGCGAAGTGGAGCAGATGGAGGACGTGACGGTGGTGGTCATCACCAGCGCTTTGGAAAAGGCTTTCATCGCCGGGGCGGACATCAAGGAAATGGCCGCCATGGACCTGGCGGAATCAGAGGCTTTTTCAAAACTCCTGCAAGAGGCCTATTCGATCCTTCCCAGGCTGAAGATGGTCGTGATCGCAGCGATCAATGGCCATGCGATGGGCGGGGGATGCGAGCTGGCCCTGGCCTGCGATTACCGTTTCATGACGAGAGGAAAGGCTTTCATCGGCCTGCCCGAGGCTGGCCTGGGCATCGTCCCGGGAGCCGGAGGAACCCAACGGCTGGCACGCCTGATCGGCCCTTCCAAGGCCCTGGACATTCTTCTGCGCGGAAGGACATTCGGTCCCGAGGAGGCCTTGGCGATCGGCCTGGTGGACCGGCTCTTCGATGCCGAGACCTTCATGTCCGAGGTCATGGAGTTCGCCACGGCGCTGGCATCCGGAGCGGGCAAAGCCTTGGGTTTCATCAAGGCTTCGGTTTATGAAGGCATCGAACTGCCCCTGGACAAGGCCATGGAGGTCGAACGCAAATATGGCCTGGAAAACCTGAAGACCCGCGACGCCAAGGAAGGGCTCAAGGCCTTCGCGGAAAAACGGAAACCGAACTTCACGAATAAATGAACCACAACCCTATCGGAGGATGAAATGAACATCGAAGCTATCAAGACCGTGGGCGTCGCAGGCACCGGCAGCATGGGCGTGGGAATCATGCAGGTCGCCGCCCAGGCGGGCTTCCAGGTCAAGGCCGTGGATGTAAGCCAGGCAGCCTGGGACCGGGCTCTTAAGACGATCACCAAAAGCCTGGAGCGGCTGCTTTCCAAGGAAAAGATCACCGAACAACAAATGAAAGAGGCGCTCTCGCGGATCAGTTTCTCCACCGACCTGGGCTCCTTGAAAGACGTTCCTTTCATCTTCGAGGCGATCTTCGAGAACCTTGGCGTCAAGAAGGATTTCTACGAAAAGCTCGACGGTATCGCCAGGGAAGACGTCATTTATTCAAGCAACACGTCCTCCCTCTCGATCACCGAGATGGCCTCGCTGGTTAAGCACCCCGGCCAGTTCATCGGGATGCATTTCTTCAACCCGGTCCCGGTGATGAAGCTGGTCGAGGTCATCCCCGCCTTGCAGACGGAAAAGGCCACGGTCGACTTGGCTTTGGAGATGGCCAAAAAGCTCGGCAAGACTTCCATCACCTGCAAAGACACGCCGGGCTTCGTCCTGAACCGCCTATTAGTCCCCTACATGCTCGATGCGGTTCGGTTGCTTGAGCAGGGCGTGGCATCACGGGACGACATCGACACGGCCATGAAGCTGGGGGCCGGCATGCCCATGGGACCCTTCGAGCTGATGGATTTCACGGGCGTCGAAATCTCCCAGCTCGTGGGCGACATCTTTTTCGAGGCCACCAAGGAACCCCGTTTCGCACCTCCGGGGCTGCTCCGCAACATGGTGAAGGCGGGGTACCTCGGGAAAAAGACTGGCAAGGGGTTCTACGAGTATCCGGCGAAATAATTTTGCGCCATCACGCACCATGGAAAAGGAATGGGTCATGGACAATTCGACCTTCGAGCCTAAAAAATTCGCAGTGATAGGGGCTGGACCGGTGGGCTGCATCGTGGCGGCCTTCTTGGCCAAGGGTGGGTATGAGGTCACCCTTTGCGATATCGACATGGCGCTCCTCGAACCGGCCCTGAACCGGGGAATCATCATCGAAGGAACCGACACGCTCCAAGCTAAAGTGGCCAGGATCACCACCCGGATCGAAGACCTGGTGAACGATCCTCCGGACGTGATCGTCGTGGCCGTCAAAGCCATCGCGCTTCCCGCTGTGGCCTCCGCGCTCAGGGGTTTTTCCGATTCAAAGGGCAAAAGCGGCGGACCCTACATCATCAGCTGGCAGAACGGCATTGATACGGAACTCCTGCTTGCCCAACAGCTCGGCAACCGTCCGGTCATGCGCGGCGTGGTCAATCTGGGTTGCGTTCCCCTCGGACCGGGCCATGTCCGGATCGGCTTTCACATCCGGCCCCACCATATCCAGGAGATCGATCCCCGTTCACGCGATGCCGCCATCGCCATTTGCAAGATCTTCACGGAATGCGGCTTGGATACTTTGCATTCTGATCAGATCCGCGATCTGGTGTGGCGCAAGGCGATTCTCAACGGCTGCATGAATCCCATCTGCGCGGTGACTGGAAAGACCATGGCGGAGCTCATCGAGGATCCGATCCTATTCCATCTGGTAGGAGCCCTGATCAAAGAGGGGGTGTCCGTGGCGCGGGCCAACGAGTACGCCCTGGGTTCGGGCTTCTACCCGTACTGCATCGACTACATCAAGAGCGCAGGCCATCACAAGCCCTCCATGCTGCAGGACATCGAGGCCGGCAGGCGCACCGAAGTTGACTTCATCAACGGCAAGATCGCCGAGTATGGCGCGCAGGCCGAGGTTCCCACCCCCTACAACACGATGATCCGGGGACTGGTCAAAGCGCTGGAGTCGAAGGGCAAGGGTAATGGTTTGGAGAAGGTCGGAATCGACATCAGGACCAGAGTTGAAAGCCTGTCGGCCCGGATGTTCGACACTCCCCAGTACCCATCCCAGGGCGCAGTGTTGTTTGTGGATCTGGAGCGCCGGAAATCATTTTCCAAGTTCCTCCCTAAAGAAGTTTTCAGGACTTTCCTCTCCAATCGGGGGGGGAATATGTACCTCCTCTACAATCTGCTGCTTGAGGGCAGGGAAGCCCTGGACCCTCAAGTCCCCTTGATCTTCGGCAGTGGGGTTCCCACCGAAGCGGCACCTTCCGCGGCTCGCGGAAATATCGCCAGCGTCTCGCCAGACCACCACGGCATCCTTGACAGCAACTGCAGCGATGCCTTCCCGGCCTTCCTTAAAATGCAGGGATACGACCATCTGGTGCTTTACGGCCAGGCCTCCGCCTGGACCCTTCTCGATGTGTCAGCCGAAGGGATCCGGTTTCATGACGCAGCCCTCTATCTGGGAATGGACAATACGGATTTCACCCACATCATCGAGAAGGATTTTTCCTGCTCCGAACGCAGAGACATGGCCATGGCCCGCATCACCCGCGCGGGTGAAAACCAGGTGCTCTGCTCAGGGATCATGGGCGGCCCCACGTCCATGTACGCCAGGGGCGGAACCGGCGCCAAGATGGGCGGATTGAAACTAAAAGCCGTGGTGATACTGGGGCGCGAACTCGTGCCCGTTCTATCTCCAGCCTGGAAATGGAACAACCAGTCGACCCGCTGGGCCGACAACCTGGACGCGGAACACCTGGCGGGGTACCACTCCGGTTTGGAAGGTTGCCGACAGTGCCCGATCCGGTGCAACAACCTGGATCCCAAAGAGATCCGAAGGCCCTACGACCAGCCCCATGGCTCTGCGTACGCGCCGCTTGAGGGGTTCGGCCCGATGGTCGGAATTACGGACCCCGGCCAGAATGCACGTCTCAACGATCAGCTGAATAATCTGGGATTGGACTCGGCCAGCACAGGCAGCGCCATTGCCTGGGCCATGGCGCTCTACCAACAAGGGATCATCACCCAGGTGGATACCGGGGGGCTGGAACTGAGCCCTGGGAATTTCAAAGCCATGGAGAAGCTTCTGCACATGACCGCCAAGCGAGAAGGCTTTGGCGATGTCATCGCGGAATCGACCCAGGCCGTCGAACGCGGAAAATATCCAGAAGAAGCGCTTCCCTACCGGATGGCCATGGATGGACTTTTCCAATCCGACCCCCATGACGAGAGCATCCTGGAAGGCTTCGCGCTTGGCTTCGCCGAGGCGGCAAGGGAAGAGGAAAAAACGAGCGCCGTGGGGGATGCCTTCGGCATGTGCCGCTTCGCCACCCGGCAAAGCAATGCCGCGATCACCCCAGGACTGGTCGACTTCGCTGCTCAAATGAAGGAGCTGACCTGTGAAGACTTCACGGTCAAGCAACTGGAGGAGGTGGGTCTGAACATTTCAGGCATGGAGCGGCTCATCAATTCCCGCCTGGGCTTAGCCGAGAGAGATGAATCATTGCTGGACCAGTGGGTCGATGAAGAGATTCCAGGGGGCCCCTTCGCCGGAGAGAGAATAGACAAAACCAAGTTTGAAGCGCTGAAGGGTAACTACGATGCTTTCCTCGGTCTGAACGGCTCCGGTTTCCCTTCCCTGGAACGGCACCGCGGCCTCGCGGTCGTGACTACGGGGTTTGCGATCAAGGTCACCCTTCCCGAAGGGTTTCCCGGTGCCCCCGAGGGAGCCATCATCTTGGATCAGCCCGTCCATGATGTAGCGGAACTCCGGGCCGCCCTTAAAGTGCGGTTTCCCCTGGCCGCCAAGCAGCTCTCCGACAGCTCCTTGATCATGGCGGTAGGCGGCACCGTGGTGATGGCGGACGAGAAGGCCTATCCGATCCATAGCGGAGACGAAATCGCTCTCCTGCGCATGCTCGCGGGAGTCTGATTGCAATTGGTATTTCAATAAAAAGAAAAAAATTCACCGCCAAGACGCCAAGTCAAAACAACAAATTCAATTCTGGTAATAGGGAAGGCATGCAAGCGCACATCCTTAAATTGTGGGCCACACCCATACAAATTCTCGCAAATCAGAAACGATTTGAGCTTTTCTTGGCGCTCTTGGCGTCTTGGCGGTGAAATGTTTTTTCATTCATTCTGAGGAAATAGTAAATGCTCAATGCCTACATCTGCGATGCCGTGCGCTCGCCCATTGGCGCTTACGGAGGGGCGTTGTCGGGAATCCGGACCGACGATCTGGCGGCCCACCCCATCCAGGCTTTGATGAAGCGCAACCCCTCGGTCGATTGGGCACAGGTGGACGATGTGATGCTCGGCTGCGCCAATCAGGCGGGCGAGGACAACCGCAATGTGGCG
>JANXQX010000171.1 GCA_025353305.1 Holophagaceae bacterium | reverse complement strand
CCCTCCACCTGGGCGCGGATGCTGGAGGGAGGCTGCGGGATCGGGCCGCTTACCAAATTGAAAATGCCAGGAGAACCTGCGCAGATGGCTGCGGAAGTGCATCTGCCGGAGGGCGTGAGAATCGGCCGCAGAGTCACCCTTGGCGAGCACATTGCCCTCATGGCGCTGCGGGAAGCCCTGCGAACGACACCGGGCCCCAAAGGATTGGAACCCCGCCGCATGGGTTCTTTCCAGGGCGCTGGGACCACCGGCTTGCCGTCGGCCGAGGCCTATGCACAAGGCCGCATGGCTGGGCGGATGCCAAGCGCGGTGGATGCGATTTATCAAAGCCCCACGACCATCACGGATGCTCTGGGCAAGGAACTGGGTGCCATGGGGCCAAGAAGCACGGTCATGACGGCCTGTTCTTCATCTCTGGTGGCCCTCGGACAGGCCTGGGAACGGATCGCGTTTGGAGAATTGGATCTCGCGGTGGCTGGTGGCGCCGAGACTCTGTGCATGACCACCTACGCAGGCTTTTCAAGCCTCAAGGCCATGGACCCGGAGCCTTGCCGGCCCTTCAGCCGTGACCGCGCGGGGCTCAACCTGGGCGAGGGCTCCGCGCAATTCATCCTGGAGCCATTGGATCAGGCGCTGGCCCGTGGCGCTGAGATCTATGCCGAGGTGCGGGGCTATGGGGCAAGCCTGGACGCGCACCATTCCACGGCACCCCATCCCGAAGGCGAAGGCGCGACCATGGCCCTTCGCATGGCCATGGATTGCGCAGGCTTCAATCCGGAGGACGTGGACCTCGTCAGCGCCCATGGAACCGCCACTCCTGCCAACGACGGTGCGGAGACGACCGCCATCAAGGCCGCCCTGGGTGAAGCCGCGGCAAGGGTTTCCGTGACCTCCACCAAATCCCAGTTCGGCCATACTTTGGGCGCTTCAGGGGCAGTGGGCGCCTTTGCCGCGGTGATGGCCATCAGGACTGGCAAGATCAGTCCAACCCTGCGGTTGGAGCACCCCGACCCGGCTTGCGACCTGGACTACACGCCGCTCCAGGCCCGGGAACGCAGCGTGCGCGCGGCCCTGATCAATGCCTTTGCCTTCGGGGGCAATAACGCGTGTGTCGCACTCAAGCGCTGGGAGGGGAAATGAAGCCTTCCCGCAGCGAAAAAAGCATCGTCATCACAGGCATGGGACTGGTGTTGCCTTGCGGGGATGGCCTCGAAGCAGCCCGGCATTCCTGGGTTTCTGGCAGGCCATGTTTTGGCGAGTTGCCACCCAACCTGGGGCTTGGGCGTGGCGCTTTCTGCTCGGCCTTCAATCCCGCCGGCATCATCCCGCCCATGCAGATGCGGCGGCTGGACCGGCCCTCCCGCTTTGCCTGGAGCGCGGTGCACCAGGCCCTGGCGGATGGCGCCATGGATGCAAAAACCGGCGCCCTGGGCGACCGCGTGGCCATGACGGTGGGCACGGTCACCGGCGGCAGCGAGGCCGGGGAGGCTTTCATGCTTCCCTACTTTGAAAGGGGCCCGGAAGGCGCATCCCCGATGGTGTTTCCCAACTGCGTTGCAAATGCCGCTTCGGGACATGTGGCGCTGGCCTTCGGCATCAAGGGTCCCAGCAGCACGCAGGTGGCGCGGGAGAATGCGACCTTCATGGCCCTGGATCAGGCCGTGCGCTGGCTGCGGCGGGACGTGGCGGACGCAGTGCTGGTCATCGGCACCGATGGGATCTTTCCCCTGCAGATTGATTTATTGCGCCGGTCGGGGCGCTTGGCCGTCCAGGGCGATCCGATTGCCAATGCCGGCACGGGTTATCTTCCCGGTGAAGGAGCTCAATGCTTTCTGCTTGAGACCCGTGACCACGCTGAATCCCGTGGCGCCAGGATCCGGGCCGAGGTGGTGTCGGTTTCCTGCGTAGCGCCAATCGAAGAGAGCTCCGAGGCCCGGGCCAAATCCTTGTCCATGGCTGTTTCGGAGGTCCTGGGCTCCGATTCTCCCACCGCGTGGATCGGCGGCAGCAATGGCTCCCAGAGAATGGACGAGCTGGAAATGGCGCTTCAGAAGCTTCATTCCAAATGGCCGCAGCCAAGATTCCCCAAGCTTGTCTGGGGTGAATTCTGCGGCTCGGGGGGCCAGCTGCTGGCCGCTGGGATGTTGGAGGCGCAAGAAGGCCCGGTGCTCATCAGCGGCCCAGGCAGCCTAGGCTCCCAGTGTGCGGCGGTGATCAGGCGGGTTAGGCTTTAATCATGGCCTTCCGCGATCCCCACGCCATCCTGCTCAACCGCTCCAGCATCCTGGTGGTCACGAGCGTGGGGGTAGCCCTGCTGACCTTGAGCTACGTGCTGGGCGTCCAGGTGGGCAAGCAGAGCGCGGCCTTGCAGCGGCCCGCCTCCAAAGGCAGCGGCGAGGATCTCAAGGCATTGCCGGCGCCCATCCTGGAGCAGCTGAAATCCTTTGATGGCGGCCAGGAAGATGCACCCTCTAACAACAACGACGTGAAGGCGGGTCCCAAACCGGATGGCAAGACGGAAAAAACACTTCTGCTGAAGCCGGAAACCCAAGCCGAAACCAAGTCCAAACCAGCGCCCACGGCAGCAGCAGCGCCCTCGGGCAAATGGACACTACAACTTCTCTCCACGCCCGACAAAGCCGAAGCCGATCGCATATCTGGCAAAGCCAAAGCGGCCGGATACCCCGCTCAAGTCGTGGAAGACCATGGCACCTACAAGGTTCGATGGAATCATGCTGGGGCAAAACCCGATGTGGATGGCGCGGCGATTAAAATGAAGGCCGCGGGTTTCAAACCCTTCGCTGTGCCGGTGGAGTGAAGGATGAATCCGACAGCACCCCACCTTCGTTGGTGCCTCTCGGTGCCCGATTCCATGGAGGATGCGCTCAGCGATTGGCTCCAGGAGCAAGGTGCCACGGCCACCTATCGCGAGGCGGACCCGCCAAATTGCTTCTATGCCTACTTCCCACCTGGCTCTGAAGGTCGGGATCCGCTCGGTCTGGCGGCCTTTCCCGGCGTGGTGCTGGAATCCGCGGAGCGTTTCGGGGACGAGGATTGGATTGCCAAAAGCCGCGAGGGTTTCGGTTCCTTCAAGGTGGGCTCACGCTTTTTCATCCTGCCCCTGTGGGACCAGGGATCGATCCCCTTGGATCGCTTCGCCATCACCGTGAATCCCGGCCTGGCCTTCGGCACTGGTGGTCACGAAACAACGCGGCTCTGCATGGAATTCCTGGAGCAGCTCGCGACGGAAGGCAGACTCCACGGGCCCATCCTGGATATCGGCGCCGGCACGGGCATTCTCTCGCTCACCGCCTATCTGCTGGGCGCGCGCAATATCACGGCCTTCGACATCGATCCCGATTGCGGCCCGGCCATGGCCGAGTTCATCCAGATGAACGAAGGCTTGGGCGGCAGCGCCCCCTTCGACTATTTCGTGGGTGATCTGAGCGATGAAAAAATCCACCCGCCCTACCGCGGCCTGCTGGCCAACATCCTGCTGCTGACCATCCAGGACCTGCTGCCACGCATGGCCGAGATCACGGAGCCCGGCGGTTGGCTGATCGCTTCGGGCATTCTTACGGAATGCCAGGACGAGGCCTTGGTGAGCCTCGCGGCCTACGGGTTCAAGCCGCTGAAGATGCTCACCGAGGGTGCCTGGGTGGCGATTCTGGCGGAGCGGATGTGAACGCGAATCGCCCCATTGGTGTTTTTGATTCCGGCATCGGCGGACTCACCGTGGTCCATGCGCTGCGCCGGCTGCTGCCTCATGAATCGATCCTGTACCTGGGCGACACGGCCCGCGTGCCCTACGGCACCAAGAGCCACGCCACCATCGAACGCTACACCTTGCAGGCCGGAGCCATCCTCCAGCGCTATGATCCGAAGCTCCTGGTCATCGCCTGCAACACCGCTTCGGCCCACGGCCTGCCCGCCCTGCAAGCCGTGGCCAAGTGCCCCGTGGTGGGCGTCATCGAGCCCGGCGCCGACATGGCCGCCAAGGTGGCCGGTCCCGTGGGCGTCATCGGCACCCTGGCCACGATCCAAAGCGGCGCCTACGAGGCTGCCATCCACCAGCGCGCACCCAAGGCGGAGATCCATAGCCTGGCCTGCCCGCTGCTCGTGAGCTTGGCCGAGGAAGGCTGGCTCGACGATCCCATCACCACCGAGATCTGCGCGCGCTACCTGAAGCAGTTGCCTGATGCAGTGAAAACCATCGTCCTGGGCTGCACCCACTATCCGGTGCTGCGTCCCTCCCTGGATCGCGCCCGGCCCGGAACCACCTGGATCGACAGCGGCGATGTCACCGCCTTCGCCGTGGATTCCTTGCTGAAAAGTTCGGTCGGCTATCGAACCGGAAGCGCATCCGGCCCCCTGCGGGTCCTTTTCACCGATGCCGGCACACGCCTGAAAGAAGTCGGTTCCCGCTTTCTCGGCGAAGCGCTGGAAGCCGTGGAGCTGGTGGAATTTTGAACGAGGAATGCTATTTTTCCGGATTTCTGGACTCCAGGCAGACCACCCTGCTTTTCAACTCGGACTTCGATAGCGGTCCCCAGACGCGGCCATCGTGGCTTTGGCTGCGGTTATCGCCGAGCATCAGATAGCGGTCGCGGCAAGCCCAGGCGCCGCTGAATGGATCGTTGCTGTGAACGTAGGGTTCCTGGAGCCGTGATCCGTTGATGAAAATCTCGCCATCCTTGGCTTCGATGCGCTCGGCCGGCAGGCCCACGGTACGTTTCACCGACATGCCTTCAGGGCCTTTGACCAGCCACAGTTCTCCACGTTCAGGCCTGCCGGCGCACCAGGCCCACAGCGCCCAGACCAGTTCGCCGTCATGCAGGGTGGGTTCCATGCTGCGACCCGAAACATGCACGGGATGGATCACCGCGAGGGGGCTCAACGCCAAGACGAGCGCGGCGATGGGAACCCATGCCTTCATTCTGGTTTTTTCTCCGGTGCCAGCAGGGCATGAAGGGCCAACAGGGCGAGCCCCAGGTCGCGGAGCATGGCCAGCTTCATATCGGACAACCGCTGGTCCCTGGTCTTCTGCACCTTGGACGCACCAAAGCAGCCGCAATCCACCGGGTTGCCTTTGGCGAGGTTGAACCCAAGGCCACCCATGAAAATCACCAGCAGAACCAGGATCAAAGCCGCTGCGCTGCGCCGGGCCACACCCAGGACCAGGCCCAGGGCCGTGAGCGCTTCCAGCCAGGGCAAGGTGAGGGCCAATGGTGCGACCAGCGTCATGGGCAGCAATCCATAAGCGAAAATGGTTTGCGCGAATCCAGGCGGATCGCCGAGTTTCGAGACCGCCGCCGTGATCATCACGATGGCGAGCACTCCGCGCGAAAGGCGAAGAACCAAAGGATGAACCAGCCAATTCATGGCTTCTCCCCCGTGGTCACCGGCAACTTCCGGGCTTCCCAATCGGGGTAGCCATCGGTGTAGATGCGCAAGTTGCGGAAGCCCGCCAGCCATAATTTCTGCGCCACAAGATGGCTGTCATGGCAGTCGCCGCCCGAGCAGTAGACCACGACAGGCCGCTTCAGATCCGCCGTGAAAAGGGAGAGCTGATCCACCTTTTCGGGTAGGCCATCCTCCCAGGCAGATAGGCTTCTGGCCCCGGGGATGTGCCCCTGCATGTACATGGCCGTTCGGCGTGCGTCCAAGAAGAGGGCGCCATGGGCGTGAAGCCATAGCGCCTCCTCGCCCTGGATCGCCGCCTGCGCTTCATTCACAAGAGGCGGAAAACGCGCCATCAATTCGGTGGTCGAATCAGGTCCCGGCGAGGGAACAGTTGCGACGCTTTTACTTGTCTGTGTTGGCTTGAGAACCTTTTCTGCCGATCGAGGTGGTGATGCTGGCGGGAGAACAGACACCGGCACCGCGGTAGGGATCAATGTCGCCGGGAGAGTTGAAACGGCGTGGGGCGTGGGTTGCTTGAGCCGCCAGGAAAGGCGCCGCGTGGGCCCCGCCAGGGAGTTTGAAAACCATGCGCAGAGCAGGGCCAAAGCCAGGTAGGCTGGCACCTCCGTCCAGGGTCCGATACGCATCACTTTGGTCTCACGGCGAGCCGACGGCCGCGGCCATCCGTGAGCGCGACTTCGGAAAGACGGGCCGGCGCGGGCACGTGGGGCGCCAGTTCATCGGCCAGTTTCCGGGCGAGAGCAAGGGGTCCCCCGAGGCCCAGTTCAGAAAGCAACTTTCCCTGAAATGGCGCAAGGATGCGGTCCATCACAATTTCCAGCTTGCGGAAGTCCATCACCACATCGAACGCGTCCAGCCCCTGGCGTGCCGTGATGACTTCCACCTTGTAGTCGTGGCCCTCCCAGGCGCCGTCGGAGGTTTGAAAAACCACGGAAAGGGTCCGCTCCACGGCGGCTTCAAAAGCAAGACGTTCGGTCGGAGGGATATCCATCCCGTGATTCTGACAGCCCTTCTCCATCGGTGCCTTCCATGCCTCACCCCGGGTAGCTCCCCACATTTTCGGGGAGACGGTCATACTCGTTTGAAACTTGGGTCCACGCCCTTAAGGGCCTGAAAGGGAATAATGTTGCCATTTGTTGGCCCCCAGCCGCGATGCACCGCAAGGAAAGGCCCGCAGGTCGTATCGTGAATACGCACAAGGGCCTTGACGCCGCGGGGCGCGCGGATGGGGGCCAACCCTCCGGGCGAGGGCGGCGGGCGGCGCAAGGCTGCGTTGGCCTCCCTCGTCGTATGGGCGATATGCCTTCGGTCGGCCGCCTTGCCTTGCTTGCCCGGCACTCCTCGCAAATGGCATCCTTATTTCCTTTCAGGCCCTAAGCGGGACATGCACGGAGGCACCATGAAGCCCCTTGAGATTGGACTGTTCTGGCTGTTCATGGTTGGGGCCCTAGCCTTCTTTGGCTGGACCATCCGCCAGCGCATCGCGACGCTCAAGGCGGGCCTGCCCGACAATCGCTTCGATCGGCCCATGGAGCGGCTGAAGGGAATACTGATATTGGTCTTCGGGCAGAAGCGGCTGCTGCGGGACCCCTACGCGGGCTTCTACCACCTGCTCATTTTTTATGGTTTCTGCGTGCTGGGCCTGCGCTCCCTGGGCCTGATCCTGGAGGGTCTTTTCAACTGGCACATGACCGAGGCCCTGGGCGGCTTCGGCCTGGTCTACCAGTCCACCAAGGACCTCTTCGAGGTGCTGGTGCTGCTGGGCATCGGCCTGGCCGTGGCGCGGCGGGTGATCGCCAAGCCCTGGCGCCTTGAGAACTCCCTGGACGGTTGGGCCACTTTGATCCTCATCGCGGGCCTCATGGCCACCGACCTGTTGGCGGACGGCGCCTTCATCGCGCTGCACGCCCCTGCGTGGAAAGCCTGGGCCTTCGCCAGCAACTGGGTGGGGGGATTCCTGGGGCAGGGTACCGGCACCCTGGTCCTCTACAAGGGCATGTGGTGGCTGCACCTGGTCATTCTTTTCGGCTTCCTCAACTTCCTGCCGTATTCAAAGCACTTCCATGTGCTGACCTCGGTTTTCAATGTGTATTTCCGGTCGCTGGAGCCCCACAAGAACCTTAAGCCCATGGACCTGGAGGCCGAACACTTCGGCGCCAACCGCATCCAGGATTTCACCTGGAAGCAGATGCTGGACTTCTATACCTGCGTGGAATGCGGCCGCTGCCTGGAGAACTGCCCCACGACGGTCACTGGGAAGCCGCTGCGCCCCAAGCATTTCGGCAACGATCTGCGCCACTACCTCAACGCCACGAAGGCCGAGGAGATGGGCCAGGACAAGCCCGTGCCCGAGGACAGGAAGCTCATCGGCGGCCCGGTTCCGGAAGGCTCCGTGTGGGACCTGAAGAAAGACCACGCGCCCTGGAACGCCGAGCAATTGGGCGGCGCCATCAGCACCGACACCATCTGGGCCTGCACCACCTGTGGTTACTGTGAATGGGCCTGCCCCCTGGAAATCTCCTTCGTGGACAAGATCGTGCAGATGCGCCGCTATCTGACGCTGGAGGAAAGCGATTTTCCCGTGGAGGCCCAAGGCGCATTCAAGGGCATGGAGCGCCAGGGCAATCCCTGGAACCTGCCGCAGGCGGATCGCGCCAAGTGGTCCGAAGGCCTGGAGGTGCCCACCATGGCCGAGAAACCAGATGCCGAATACCTCTTCTGGGTGGGCTGCGCCGGCGCCTACGATGCCGCGGGGCAGCGGGTCTCCAAGTCGCTGGCCAAGCTTCTTAAAGCTGCTGATGTGTCCTTCGCCATCCTGGGCACCGAAGAAGCCTGCACCTGTGAATCCGCGCGGCGCCTGGGCAATGAGTATCTTTTCCAATCGCAGACCGAGGCCAACGTGGAAGTGCTGAAAGGCCACGGCGTGAAGAAGATCGTCACCAACTGCCCGCATTGCCTGAATACGTTGAAGAACGAGTACCCGGATTTCGGGGGGAATTTCGAAGTCGTCCATGGCACCGAGCTGGTGTCGGAGCTGGTGGCGAAGGGCAGGATCAAGTTCGAAGAGACGGTGCAGGCCGACCTCACCTACCACGATCCCTGCTACCTGAGCCGTTACAACGGCCAGGTGGACGCGCCCCGCGCCATCCTGGACGCGATTCCAGGCATCAAGCTCACCGAGATGGAAAAGCACGGCGAAGCCACCCAGTGCTGCGGCGCCGGGGGCGGGCGCATGTGGCTGGAGGAAAAGCTGGGCACTCGGGTCAACCACGCGCGCTTCGAGCAGGCCCTGGAGACCAAGGCCACCACGGTGGCGGTGGCCTGCCCCTTCTGCAACGTGATGCTGAACAACGCGGCGGGTGAAACCGGCCATGAAACCATCGCAACCCAGGATGTGCTCGAACTCGCCGCGAAGGCGTTGAAGTAACATGATTCATGCTTGATCCCCGCCTCATGGAAATCCTCTGCTGCCCCGCCGAATTCGATAGTGCGCCCTGCCACGGCGACTTGGAAGAAAAGCCTGAGGGCTTGCATTGCCTGAAATGCGGCCTGCTCTATCCCATCGAGGACGGCATCCCCGTGATGCTCGTCGACCACGCCAAAAAGGCCGACGCGTGAAACTCGATTTGAGCCATGCGAGCTCGCTGCTGGGGCGCATCCGCGGCCTCAAGGTGGCGGTGCTGGGCGATCTGATGCTGGATGAATACCTGTTCGGCGAGGTGAGCCGCATCTCGCCGGAGGCGCCTGTGCCAATCGTGCGGATCGTGCGCGAAAAGGCCGTTCTGGGGGGTGCCGCGAACGTGGCTGCGAACTTGAGGGCCCTTGGCGCCGAGCCCCTGCTGATCGGCACGCTGCAAAACGATGCGGCGGGTGGACGGCTCATGGAATTGTTGGCGCATACGGGCATCTCCACGGCCGCCCTGGTGATGGACCCGTCGCGGCCCACCATCATCAAGACCCGCGTCATCGGCCAGACCCAGCAGATGCTGCGCATCGACCGGGAAGAGCCCCGGGCTCTGGATGAAAATGCCGTGCTTGAAATTGTCCGGCAGCTCAGGAATCATCTTCCCGGCACCGGAGCGCTCATCGTTTCGGACTACGCCAAAGGCATCGTGGGCCCTTCTGTGATGGAAGAAGTCCGCAGGCTCTGCACACGCCACCGGATTCCCTGGATCGTGGATCCCAAGCCAGACCATCGCGCGCTGTACCAGGGCGCGACCTTGATGACGCCGAACCGCAAGGAAACGGCTGAACTGAGTGGGCTGCCTGCCAATAGCGATCGGGAAATAGCCGCAGCGGGCAAAGCGCTGCTGGATGGCCTCGGCCTTTCGGGCCTGCTCATCACCCGCAGTGAAAAAGGCATGGCGCTGTTCGCGCGTGATGCGGAGCATTCGGACCCCTGGATGATTCCCACCATGGCCCAGGAAGTGTTCGATGTGAGCGGCGCCGGGGATACGGTCATCGCGGCTTTCAGCGCCGCGGTGGCCGCGGGGGCCGACTGGAAGGATGCCGCCATGCTCGCCAACGCCGCCGCCGGCGTGGTCGTCGCCAAGATGGGAACCGCTACGGTCACCGTAGAAGAACTGCTGGCGCACTATCACGAGCAGGAAGCTCTCTGAGGATCCCGGATCAATCCCTCAGTTCCACGCTCAGCACGTAGTGATCGCCCTTGGGCAGACGGTCTTTCACCTGGAAGAAACCCAGATCGAAGGTTTCTGTAGTGCCGGGTTTCACGGTTCCGATCTTGGTGCCTCCGTTGGCGGCTCCGAGCAGGCGGCCCTCTTTGTCGAAGACCGCGATGGCGAACCCCGGGGTGCGGGATCTCCTGGAAGTGTTGGTCGCATGGATGAGGGCACGGCTGCCGTAGTCGGGGCCTTGAAACAGCTTGGACGAGGGCTCCCGCTTGCCGATGTCGATGGCCGTGATCTTGAGCCCATCCACATCGATGTTAAGGGTCTGCGACTGGTTCCAATGGAAGGGGAATGTTTCACTGAAGAAGCTCAAGGGCTGGGGTTGCGCGGGGACCACAGCCTCCTGTTTTACGATTGCCATCTCGGCTTTCGCGGCTTCAACAGGTTTTGTTTCCGGGGCGGGCTTGTCCTGCAGGGCAAGCAGGAAGACGAGGGATAGGATGCTCATGGAAACTCCGTAGGGACAGCAGGACCCGCAACCAGGGGTGCGGGCTGCGGGGTCGAAGGTTCCGTCACAGGATTGGGCGTGGTCAGTTCTTGCTTCCGAACAGGCCGCCGAAAAGGCTCTTCTTCACGGGCGCGGTTTCGTTGGCAAGCGTCGGCGCTGGTCCGATCCGGGTGATGGCGCGCAGTCGCTCGAAAACCGGGCGCAAGGCCGGTACCTTGTTGGCCTCCAGCCAGTTCTCGCTGAATTGCCGGGCCACCAGGTGGTATTCCTTGACGCGGCCTTGTTCCACAAGATGGATCAACTGATCCATGGCTACGTTGGAAAGGGTCTCGGTTTCCAGCTGGATCTTGAGCAGGTTCGGATCCTTGACTGCGTCCTCATGGGACTGGAAGGCGGGCATGGGCGTTGTCATTTGCCCGTGCATGGGCGCAGCCATGGCCACCGTCGGTGCCGAAGAGGGCGGTGTCACGGTCGGCAACGGCATCATCAAGGTCCTGGCCTGGGGTGATGGCTCTCCCAGGGATATGTCCTCGATGTGCATGAACTGGGTGGGTGCGGAGGGTTCAGGCGCTGCGGTTTGAGCAGACATCGCCAGGTCCAGTTCCTTAGGCGAGAGCACCGAGGTGGAGCCTGATTCCATGGAATCAAAGTGTTCAGGCGCGTGGCCGCCGCTCAAGGTCAAATCAAGCGCATCCAGGGTAGTCTCAATGTCCATCGGAGCGCCTCCCCGCATGCCCATGGAGACTGGTCTTGAGCGCTGCATGGAGGGTGTCCCGGCCATGAGTTTGTCAATGGCATCGCGGGCGGAACTGTACGTGGAAGTGCCATCGCCCGACATCTCCGGTTCCGCTCGAGGTGCACTTTCAGCAAGGCTCTCGGGCATGGGCGGCGGCCCTCCCATGCCAAGGGCCTCCAATTCTTCAACCGAATGGGTGGGGAGGGTGGGCAGCCCCGCAAATGGACGATGTTCCGGATGGGCCTCGGGATGCAGCACGAGGGTCTTTTCCATGGCGCTGTCCGGTTCTTCAAGATCATGCAGCGTGAGCGGGGGAAGATAGGTCAACGGGCCTTCGGAGAAGGTCTCGGTGGCATCCGGCAACACAAGTGGACCTTCCAACGTGGCGGTGGCATCGCCCCTCAAGGCCGCTCGGACCTCTTCCTCGGAGATGGCGGCAGTGGAGGCGTTCTGATCGCTCAGACCTTGGGCATCCACACTTGCCGTGACCATGCTCTGATCGCTGTACCCGTCAAAAGAATCCAGCGCGCCATCGCCAGGCGCATGCGTGGCCAACAGGCGCTGGACTTCCTCGGCGATGGGGAAGATGTGATCGCACGTGAAGCACTTGGCTCGCCGGTGGCGGTGCTGCACGCGGGGCGGACGCAGCGCGTAATGGGTCGCGCATTTCGGGCAGTGAACGGATTCAAGCACGGCGCACTCCGAATGGTCTGGGACAAGCTTAGGCCGAATCACTGCCAGACTCCATCCTTTGGCTCCCTGTATCCTGAAGAAAGATGGCAAGGAGGACAGCGTGGCAGGGGTGCTCATCACCACCGAAGGCGTGGAGGGATCTGGCAAGTCCACCCAGTTGCTGCGCCTTTCGGAGCATCTTCGGCGCCTTGGCCTGCCCATCCTGGTGTCCAAGGAACCGGGTGGCACCGCCCTGGGCCGGGAGCTGCGAACCCTGCTCCTGACGCGCCATCCCAGCGGCGAGGCGTGGTGCGCAGAAGCTGAGCTGTTGCTCTTTTACGCCGACCGGGCCCAGCATCTGGCAACGGTCATCCGGCCGGCATTGGAGGCCGGAAAGATCGTGCTCATAGACCGTTTCGAGGACAGCACCCGAGCCTACCAGGGGGCCGCGGGCGTTTCCGAGCACATGCTGGACCGGCTTCATGAACTGGTCCTGGGGCGCCTGAAACCCCATCTGACCCTGCTCCTCGATATGGACCCCCGGCTCAGTCTGCAGCGCGTGGAAGTCCGCAATCTCTCCATGGGCGATGAGTTCAAGGAGACGCTCTTCGATGAAAGACAAATGGATTTCCATGCTTCGGTCCGCGCGCGATTTCTCGCCATCGCCCAGAACGAGCCGCTGCGCGTGGCGGTGATCCCCGCCAGGGATGCCCCGGCCCTGGTGGAAGAAACCATCTGGCGCCGCGTCGCGCCCCTGCTGCGCAATGCGGGTTTCACGGTGGAATGATGTTTGACCAACGACTGGTCGGTCATAGGGCCATCCGGGGAAAACTCCTGTCCCGCCTGCAGTCGGGCAAGCTCGCGGGGTCGCTGATTTTCGCCGGGCTGGATGGCATTGGGAAACGCCGCATCGCGCTGGAACTCGCCCAGCGGGAACTCTGTTTCAAAGGCAGCGCCTGCGGAGTCTGCCAGGGCTGCAAAGCGTTCTGGTCGGATCCGCTGCCCACGGAACTGCCGAACCTGCTGCGCATCGCCCCCGAGGGCAAGGCGGGGATCATCAAGGTGGGTGCCATCCGCGAGTCGGATCTGGTGGAGGGCGGCGTCATTGTCTGGGCTTCCATGGCTCCGCCACCCAGGTGCCATCGCTGGATCTTGATCGAGGATGCCCACCGGCTCCACGGCGCCGCGGCCAACATGCTGCTGAAAACCCTGGAGGAACCGCCGCCGGGCACGCACGTGCTCCTGATCACCCATCGCCCCGAGGCCATGCTGCAAACCATCCGCTCCCGCTGCGAACGGATCGCCTTTGCGCCGCTTTCGCAAGATGAAGCCTGGGCTGTGGCCTGCACCAATGGATGGGGTGTTTCGGATCGGGAGGCCTGGATGGCGCTCTCGGCGGGCTCCTTGCGGTTCCTTGATCGCGATGCCTTCGACCGCGCAACCGCGCAGATCGACGCCTGGCTGCGGCTGAACGGGGGAGCCTCTTTCCGGGATGCGGCGGGACCCTTGATCCCTGACCGGAATTCCGAAGTGGCCGTGAGCGAACAGCTGCGGCAGCCCCTGGAATTGCTGTTGGCCCTGCTCAAGGATGCCGCCCGCGCCCGCAGCGGCAGGCATCCTTCGCTGGCACCGTGGACAGCGGGAATCGAAAGATTAGCCGGGTCGCCGGTGGATCTGAAGTTGCCCCAGGACCTTGTTTACCAAGCCCTGCGCCACCTGCCCCGCAACCCGGCGCCAGAACCGATATTGCGGGAGATCGGGATGGTTTTGAGATAGGGGCCGGAGATATAAAAACAAGAAAGGAAGCCGCAGATTACGCAGATGAAAAAACAAATAATTTCATCGGCGTCATCTGCGGCTTTCTTTTTTCATTTGTTTTGCCGAAACCCCTCATCCGGAAATGCGCACCTCAGTAGCTCCGATGAAACCCGCCAGCCGCTCGATGGCGGCTTGCAAAGCCTTCTTCCGGGCCCGGGTGGCCTTGCTGCCCGGCTCCCACCAGAGGCCCTTGATTTCCAGCAGGCTTTGGTCCCGGTGAAATTTTGGATCCAGGCGGCCGACTAATTTTTCGCCCTCCAATATCGGCAGCACGAAATAGCCGTAGAGGCGCTTGCGGTCAGGCACGAAAGCTTCGAACCGGTAATCGAACCCGAAAATTCTCAAAGCCCTCGCGCGGTCCCGCAATACCGGATCAAACGGGCAGAGAAGACGCGTGCGATCCGGTGCGTCCGGCAGCTGTTTCAAGCGCGTCTCCCAACCCGCCGCCGCGAAGCCGGGCCTGGGTTTGGATCCATCGGCGCTTTCAACATTCACTGCGGCGATGCGGCCCGCCTTCGCCTCACGCTCGCACCAGGACTTGGCCTGGGCGACATCCAGGACGGCCCAGAAATCAGCCAGATCCTTCGGCGATGCCACGCCCAGACGCTCCAGTGCCGATGAGCAGGCCCAGTGGATGTGAGCCTCTTCGGTGGGCTCTTCGGCGGAATGCTGATCGGGCAGCACCCGCTCGGTCAGGTCGTAGACCTTGTGGAAATGGACGCGCCTGGCGATGGCCAATTGTCCGGTGCGCCACAGGAAATCAAGCGCCGCCTTTTGTGGCTTCCAGCCCCACCAGGGTCCACGTTTTTCAAGGTGCTCGAAGTCGGCGCTTTTCAGCGGACCTTCGCGGGTGATGCGCTCCAGAACCTGTGCCACCACCTGCTGGCCATCCACGCCGCGAAAATGGTATTGCCACCAGGCGTTGCCCTGGATGCTGGCAGTGTCCTTCCGGAACCGGGCCTTCCAGTGGGGGAACCATTCCACCGGGATGGCCGAAGCGTCGTGGGTCCAGTGTTCGAACAGGGACCGTTCCTTTTCCAAGGCATGCGCGAATTGCGCCTGCTTGTATGCATCCAGCCGGGTATGCAATGTCAGGTGATGGGCCCGTTCCACCACGTTGATGGTATCCATCTGCACGAAGCCAAGCTGCCTGACGAGCTTCGCGAGCGAAGCTTTCGTGGCGCGCCCCGCAGGATCGTCCAGCAGGCCTTGGGCGCCCATGAACAGGCGACGGGCTTCCTCGGCCGTGATGGGCGCAGGCTTCATGGAACAGACGAATCAGAGCGCAGAATCGAATTCCACACGGTCCCGCCCCAGGTTTTTCGCGCGGTAGAGCGCCACGTCAGCCCGCGCCAGCAGTGATCCGGCATTGGCATCCGCTTCCTGGACCTGGGCCACCCCCAGGCTGACTTTCACGTAGAAGGGCGTGCCGTCGGGCCGGCTCACGGGTTCGGATTTGATCGCGTTGCGCAGATTCTCGGCGACGCTCACCGCCTCGTGGCCGTGGGTTTCCGGTAGCACCACCAGGAATTCCTCCCCGCCGATACGGCCCACCTGGTCGCTCCCGCGCAGCCGGCCGAGCAGGATCATGCCGAGGGTCTGCAGCACGAGGTCTCCCGTGGCATGGCCATAGGTGTCATTGACGGCCTTGAAGTAATCGAGATCCGCGAGGATCACCGAGAGCGGGCGTTTGTAGCGCCGCGCCAGATCGAAATGTTTCTCCAGGTGGCCGAGCACCGTGGCGCGGTTCCCCACGCCGGTAAGGGGGTCCACCGTGGTCTGGGTCAGGACCACCTCGTGGTAATGGCGTTCCATGTCGTCCAGTCGCTTGAGCTTGAAAGCGTGGCTGCCGACGCGCACCACATCCCCGTTGTTCAGCACCGTGGGCTCGGCCTCGGGAATCAGCTTTTTCCCGTTCACGAAGGTGCCATTGGTGGAGCCCAGATCCTGGAGCGTCACCGAAACCGCCTGGCCCTCTTCCATCACCACATCGAGCCTCGAATGCTGACGGCTCACTTCGGCCTCAGCCAGGCAGATGTCGTTGTCCGCAGAGCGGCCGATGATCATGCCGCTGGAATGCAGGGTGATCACTTCGCCGATGGGATGCCCCACGTATCGGATCAGGGCCCACTCTTCCAAAGGGGAATTGGACCGTATATATCCCGAGTTGGCTGCCATGGTGGCGCCATCCAGATCAAAGGTGCTTTCTTGGGTCGGGCGTTTTTGATTCATGCCGCTTTTGGGGAATACGCCAAGGGTAGCACCTCATGGTTTTGAGAGGTTTGAAGGATTGCCGTTCCTGGGTATCGGCTTGTCTGCGGGGACACCGTGACGCAGGCCACGATTGCCGCCAGAATGGAACCTTCTTTCCCGGAGCCCTGCCCATGCGTGTATTCCTGTTTTCAGCCCTGACCCTCGCCACCGTTCTTGGAGCCCAGCAGGCCAAGAAACCCGCGAAAGCCAAGGCCACATCCACTTCACCTGCGGCGGCCAAGACCCCCGACACCAAGCCGGCGGAGCCTTTGATCGCTCCTTCGATCGCGACCCAGTGGACCGTCCCCGGCTTCAGCAACCCTGAAAGCGCCTGTTGGGATGCCGAAGGGAAGGTCTGGTACGTCACGAACATGGCCAGCGGAGCGAGGGGCCGCGAGGGCAAGGGCTTCATCGCCCTGCTGGACAAGAATGGCCTGATCACGACCCTGGAATGGGTGAAGGGCCTCAATGCGCCCAAGGGCATGGGCCTGGTGGGCCGCACCCTCTATGTCGCGGACATCGACGCGCTCGTCGCGGTGGACGTGGCGAAAGGGAGCGTGGTCGCCCGATTCCCCGTGGCTGGGGCCAAGTTCCTCAACGACGTGGCGGCATCGCCTGCGGG
>JANXQX010000133.1 GCA_025353305.1 Holophagaceae bacterium | reverse complement strand
GCCGCAGTACCCCCGTGGAACTCGATTTTATCCAGGTCGAGAAAAGATAGTTTCGAGGCCAACAACCAAGTCAGGTGGAAAAGCGCTAATCCCTGCGCCCCACCCTTAAAGGCGGCAGTCGCCGGCATGTGCCGGAATCAGTCGCGGAAAAGGAAGAAATTCAATGGCAAAGAAAATTACCGGCTATATCAAGTTGCAACTGCCCGCGGGCGAGGCCACGCCGGCCCCTCCCGTCGGCCCGGCCCTAGGCCAACATGGCGTGAACATCATGGAATTCGTGAAGCAGTTCAACGCGAAGTCAGTGACTTCAGTTGAAAAGGGCACGACCCTGCCTGTGGTCATCACCGTTTATGCTGACCGCTCCTTCAGCTTCATCCTGAAGACACCGCCCGCAGCCGTGCTGATCATGAAAAAGCTCGGCCTGGACAAGGGCAGCCCTACCCCGAATAAGCAGAAGGTTGGGAAGATCACCCGCATGCAGATCGAGGAGATCGCCAAGGTGAAGATGCCCGACCTGAATGCCGGCAGCCTGGAGGCGGCAATGCGTTCAATCGCTGGTTCTGCCCGTTCGATGGGCGTCGAGGTTATTGACTAGTTTTTCAATGGTGATGAGGCATCGTGCCGAATCCCCGGCCACCGCGACCGTTCTCGCGGGAGATCAAAGATAGGAGCCAACATGGCAAAAGCCGGAAAGAAATACCGGGCTGCCGCGGCCAAGATCGAAGATCGTCCCTACGAGCTGAAAGAAGCTCTCACCGTCATCAAGGACGCGGCGTTCGCCAAGTTCGATGAGACGGTCGAGGTTCACATGCGGCTCGGTGTCGACCCCCGTCACGCAGACCAGATGGTCCGCGGCACGATTGTCCTGCCACACGGCACGGGCAGAACGATGCGGGTGGCGGTAATCGCCCAGGGCGAAAAGATCAAGGATGCGGAAGCTGCGGGCGCGGAAGTGGTCGGCGGTGACGATCTCGTTGAAAAGATTGCTGCCGGCTACCTCGAATTCGATGCGCTGGTCGCGACGCCCGACATGATGAAAGGCGTCGGACGCCTGGGCAAGGTGCTGGGTCCTCGTGGCCTGATGCCGAATCCCAAGACCGGTACAGTCACCTTCGACGTAGCCAAGGCCATCAAAGAAATCAAGGCCGGCAAGGTGGAATACCGTGTGGACAAAACCGGCATCATCCACGCAGGCGTTGGCAAGCTATCCTTTGGCGTCGAAAAGCTGCGGGAGAATGCCCAGGCCCTGATGGACGCCGTGATGAAGGCCAAGCCTCCCGCCGCCAAAGGGAAGTATGTCAAAGCCATTCACTTGGCTTCGACCATGGGCCCCTCCATCACCGTCACAGCCGCTCTGGCTGAGAAGTAGAGGAGGCAGACATGGAAAAGAACAAGAAAATCTCTGAAGTCGCGTCGCTCAAGGGCACTTTTTCTTCCGCTACCACCGCGGTGGTCGTGGAGTTCAAGGGGCTTACGGTGGTCAAGGACACCGCGTTCCGAAAGTCCATCCGGGATAGCAAGAGCCAATATCGGGTATCCAAAAACACCCTGCTCCGCTTGGCGGTAAAAGACACGGCGTTCGAAAGTTTCTCCGAGAAATTCCAGGGCGCCTCGGCTGTGGCCTCCACCAATCAGGATGCGATTGCTTTGGCCAAGGCCGTGCAGGGTTTCCTCAAGGACAACCCGGCCGTCACGTTCAAGGCCGCGATCATGGACGGCAAGCCCCTCAGTGCTAAGGATCTTCAGGCCTTGGCTGAGCTTCCAAGCCGTGAAGTTCTTATCAGCAAACTGCTCTATCTGATGCAGTACCCGATTTCCGGCCTGGCCATCGTCCTTGATGGTATTCGCCAGCAAAAGGAGAGCGCGGCCTAATTCCCGTGCTCCCATTTCCCCCAAACCCAACTAAAGTTTTTGAACCATAGGAGAATTTCATGGCTCTCACCGCAGATCAACTGATCCAGGAAATTGAAGGAATGACCGTTCTCGACCTGGCCAACCTCGTGAAGGCCCTTGAAGAGCGCTTCGGCGTCTCGGCCGCTGCCATGGCTGCTCCCGCAGCTGCAGCTGCCGGCCCCGCTGTCGAAGAGCAGACCGAGTTCAACGTGGAACTCACGGAATGTGGCGCCAACAAGTTGAATGTCATCAAAGCGATCCGCGAGATCGTTGCTGGCCTGGGCCTCAAAGAAGCCAAGGACCTGGTCGATGCCGCTCCCAAGGTGGTCAAGGAAGGCGCCTCCAAGGAAGAAGCAGCCAAGATCAAGGAAAAGCTCGAAGCCGCCGGCGCCAAAGTTACCATCAAGTAACCAGCTTAACTGGAATACTTGCAAGCGTGAAGGGTCAGCGGGACCCTTCACGCTTTGCGTCTTTAGATCGAAGTGGTATGCTTATTCCTTACGCCCGAACTCGTCCCCCCTGTTCGAGCTACTCGAGTGCCCCGCACCCGACCCACTAAAGTCACTCCGAAAAGGCCCCGGTTGCGACGATCGAAGCACACCCGAACCATCCCTTTCGAGCCGGTCTCTGAAACAGCGGTGCTGTAAGTCAGTGGCTGGCCTTGGGCCTATCTCTAAACCATCAAACATCAGTCCGATCCGCTAGAAATTTGATACCGGCACCTCGATTTTTGCAGCTCCCCTGGAGTGACCCATGAGCGTTCAACAGAACATCTACCGCCAGCGACATAATTTCTCCAAGATTCGCTCCCTGGTACCCATCCCGAATCTCATTGATATCCAGAAGCGGAGCTACGACGAATTCCTCCAGATGAACCTGCTCCATGGCGAGCGGGAAGTCCGAGGCCTCAAGTCGGTTTTCGAGTCCATGTTCCCGGTGCAGAACGGAAAGAATGCCGATGGGTCCGATGCCTCGTTGGAGATCGAATTCCTGGATTACACCGTGGGCCACTGGGCCTGCAAGTGCCAAAAATTCGTGGGTCTGGAGCACCTGCGCACGGTTTGCAAGAATTGCAACCATAGCATCGTGACGGACCATCCGAAGGATCCTTCGGTGGACTGCCCCAAATGCGGCACGCGCAACAAGAACGCTGCGACCATTTGTGACGTGTGCAGTGAGCCGGTGAGCCTGCACTCGAAGATGAGCATGGAAGAGTGCGTCGAGCGCGGCGCCACCATGGCGAGCCCCCTCAAGATCCGCGTGCGCCTGAACCAGTTCGAGAAGGACGACAAGGGCAACCGCCGCTACAAACAAAGCCAGGAGTCAGAAGTCTATTTTGGCGATGTTCCTACCATGACCGATCGGGGAACCTTCATCATCAACGGTACCGAGCGCGTGATCGTGAGTCAGTTGCATCGCAGCCCGGGCGTCTTTTTCTCCATCAGCCCCGATAAGACCCAGTACAGCGCCCAGATCATTCCCTATCGGGGCTCCTGGATTGAATTCGAACTGGATGCCAAGGGCCTGCTCTACGCCCGTATCGACCGCAAGCGGAAATTCCTCGGCTCCACTTTCCTGCGTGCCTTGGGGCTATTCGACGAGAACATGGCGGACAACCAAGGCCTGTTGCGCCGCTTCTACACACCCGCGCGCTTCGTCCTGAAGGGCTCGAAGATCAGCATGGTTCCTGGCGATTTGATGCTTGGCCATACTTCCACCGAAGACGTCAAGGATCCCAAGTCCAAGGCAGTGCTCGTCGCAGCTGGCAAGAAGATCAGCAGGCGTCTTTTGGAGCACATGCTAAAAGCTGGCGTGAAGCAAGTAGCTGTGGAGCGCGACGTTCTCGATGGCGCCGTATTGCTGAATGATGTAGTGAACATGAACACCGGTGAAGTGCTGCTCGAGGCCAACGACGCCTTCGTGCAGACCCACCTGGAAATGTTCCTGGCCAACAACGTCAGCGAGTTCACCGTCTGCTTCCCGGACAACGACGCCACCGGCAAGGTGTTCAGCGAGACCCTGTCCAAGGATCACACCGAGGATTGCGAAGAAGCCGCCAAGGAACTCTTCAAGAAGATTCGTCCCGGCGAGCCCGCCACCCTGGAGTCCAGCCGCAAGCTGCTCCACAGCATGTTCTTCGACAACCAGAAGTACGACCTGTCC
>JANXQX010000094.1 GCA_025353305.1 Holophagaceae bacterium | reverse complement strand
CCGCTTAAATACAATTAGAGCCCCGTGTTTCCGGGGCTCTTGCTTGGTAGGGCCAACGGGATTTGAACCCGTGCTGCCGCCGTGAAAGGGCGGTGTCCTAACCCCTAGACGATGGCCCCATGGGAATGGGTTGGGTTAAGGGTGGTGGTGAGCCCAGCTGGACTCGAACCAGCGACAGTCTCCTTAAAAGGGAGATGCTCTACCACCTGAGCTATGGGCCCATGCTGCCGGAACAGCAAAAATCAAGTGTGCCAAGGGATCGCGCCTTGGTCAAGGCGGGATTGCCGATGGGTATCAGGCCAGCAGCGATTCCAGAAATGTTCCTGGATACACGCAGCCTTCGGTGCGATCAGGGCCGGTGCTCAGGTAGGCGATGGGTGTCTCCACGGATTCGGCCAGGGAATCGAGAAAGGCCTGGGCTTCGGCGGGAAGTTGGCGGTGATCCGTGATGCCACGGGTAGGAGTGCTCCAACCTTTGAACAGCTTGATCTCTGGTTTCAGGTCGGCCCATTCGGCGGCGCAGGAGGGAAGTTCGCTCGTCAAGGCTCCGCGGCCGTCGCGATAGGCCACGACCATTCCGACTTCATCCATCCCATCCAAGACATCGAGTTTCATGACGGCGAGACCATCCACGCCATTGGTGCGGCAGGCGTGGGCGGTGATGGGCGCGTCGAACCAGCCGCAGCGGCGGGGGCGCCCCGTGGTTGTGCCGTACTCGTGGCCGGCCTCGCGGATGCGGTCCCCAAGCGGGTTCAGAAGTTCCGAAACCATGGGGCCGGAACCCACGCGGGTGGTGTAAGCCTTGGCCACGCCCAGGATGTGATGCAGCGCTTTCGGGGGAAGGCCGGTGCCCGTGAACAAGCCGCCCAGGCTGCAGTTGGAGGAGGTGACGTAGGGATAGGTGCCGTGATCCAGATCCAGCAGGGTGGCCTGGGCGCCCTCGAAGAGGATCTGTTCGCCCTTGGCGCAGGCGTTTTGCAAGTGCGCCTGGGCGTTCCCGATGCAGTGGAGCAGCGGCTCAACGGCCAGCAACAGGTTTGCCACGGTGGCTTCCACGGAGGGCATGTCGGCATCCTCGCCCAGACGGATGCGCACTTCTTCGTAGCCCGGGCGGATGCGCTCGGCAAGCACCTCGGGATGCTTGAGATCACCCATGCGCACGCCCATGCGGGCGGCCTTCATCTCATACGCGGGGCCGATGCCGCGCCCTGTGGTTCCGATTTTGGCGCCGACTTTGGTGGCGCGCTCCTCGCGCCAGATATCCAGGGCGATGTGATGAGGCAGGATGATGTGCGCTTTGTCTGAGATCAGCAGACGATCCGTGACGTTCACGCCCCGTTCGCGAAGCCGGGAAAGTTCCACCTGGAAGACATCCAGATTGAGTACCACGCCGGAGCCCACCACCAGGAAACATTCTGGATGCAAGGCTCCCGACGGGACCTGATGCAACGCGATCGTCTGGCCATCCACCACCACGGTGTGGCCGGCATTGTTGCCGCCCTGGAAACGCACCACATGGCGATACTTCGGGGCCAACAGATCCACCAGCTTGCCTTTGCCCTCGTCGCCCCATTGCAGTCCGAGGACCGCGAGGTTTTCAGACGCTCTACTCATGCCCGCTCCAAGCCAACCAGACTACCGTGAAGGAGCGCACTGTCCCAGGAGGAAAGGGGGACAAGATGCGGCAATCAGGCTAAACTGCACTGTTCCTGTATCCCCGGAGGGGGCGGCCGTGTTTGAAAAGTTCACCGAAAAAGCCCGTCGCGTCATGTTTTTCGCGCGCTATGAAGCCAGCCAGTTCGGGTCCGAAAGCATCCAGAGCGGGCATCTGCTTCTGGGCCTGCTGCGCGAGAGCGAGAAGACCTCCACCAATCTGCTGGAGCGGATGGGCGTGCAGGTGAATACCCTTCGGGAAAGGCTGGTCGCGGCGCTCGCACCGAAAGACAAGAAGGTCGTGCCCAGCTCCACCTCCATCGATATCCCGATGGAAGAAGAGGTGAAACGCATTCTCCAGCACGCTACCACCGAGAGCACCAAGCTCAACCACAAGCACGTGGGGGCGGAGCATCTGCTTCTGGGAATGCTCAAGGAAGACCAGAGCCTGGCTGGGCGGCTGCTCAAAGAGGGCGGCGCGGATCTCATCGCCGCGAAGGAAATCCTGTTGGAAGCCACCAAAGAGGAAAAAATCGCCAAGAAGAAGAAGGAGCATCCGCTCCTTTCGGAATTCGCCCGGAATCTTTCGGAAATGGCCGAGCGGGGCATTTTTGACAACCTGATCGGCCGCGACCAGGAAGTGGAACGCATCATCCAGATCCTGAGCCGCCGGCGCAAGAACAATCCAATTCTTTTAGGTGAAGCCGGCGTGGGCAAGACCGCCATCGTCGAAGGCCTGGCCCAGAAGATTTTCGAAGGCGCCGTGCCGCCCAGCCTGGCGGACAAGCGCATCTATGCTTTGGACCTGAGCCTCGTCGTCGCGGGCACCAAGTACCGCGGACAATTCGAGGAGCGGCTCAAATCCATCATCTCCGAGGCGAGCAAGGACACGAGCGTCGTGCTCTTCATCGACGAGATCCACAGCCTGATCGGCACCGGCGCCGCCGAGGGCAGCCTGGACGCGGCGAACATCCTGAAGCCCGCGCTGAGCCGGGGCGAAATCCAATGCATCGGTGCCACCACGCACAAGGAGTATGCCAAGTACATCGACAAGGACCGGAGCCTGGTCCGGCGTTTCCAGCCAGTTCCGGTGAACCCCCCGGACGAGCCCGAAAGCCTGCGCATCCTGGAAGGCATCCGCAGCCGCTACGAGCTTTTCCATCGGGTGCGCTACGCCCCGAAGACCGTCGAGGCCGCGGTCTATCTCTCCAACCGGTATATCACCGACCGCTTCCTGCCCGACAAGGCCATTGATCTGCTGGACGAGGCTGGAGCCCGCGTGAAGCTCAGGGTCGCGGTTCCCGGCGAAAGCCATGAGGTCGAAGACGAACTGCATCACGTCACCACCGAGATGAATGAGGCGGTGCTGGCCAAGGATTTTGAAAGAGCAGTACTGCTGCGCCAGCGCGAAGTCCAGCTGAAAGAAGAACTCGCGGCCACCCGCACCGAGCTGAGCGAAGAGGATTACGCGGGCTTTCCCGAAGTGACCGAACGCGATATCGAAGATGTCGTTGCCTCCTGGACCGGCATCCCCGTGACCGCATTGAAAAACGACGAAAAGGCGAATCTGGCCCACATGGAGGAAAAGCTCAACGAGCGTGTCATCGGCCAGCACGAAGCCGTGAGCGCGGTTTCCCGGGCCGTTCGCAGGGCCCGGACCGGCCTCAAGAATCCCGCCCGTCCCATGGGGTCGTTCCTGTTCCTGGGGCCCACGGGCGTCGGGAAGACCGAACTGGCCAAGACGCTGGCCGGATTCCTGTTCGGCGACCCCAAGAAGATGATCCGCTTCGACATGAGCGAATACATGGAGAAGCACGAGGTCTCCAAGCTCATGGGCGCCCCTCCGGGTTACGTGGGCTATGAAGAAGGCGGCATGCTCACCGATCGCATCCGCCGGAACCCGTACTGCGTGATCCTGTTCGACGAGGTGGAAAAAGCCCATCCGGACCTGATGAACGTCCTGCTCCAGATTTTCGATGATGGCCAGGCTTCGGATGCTTTCGGGAACCAGGTGGACTTCAAGAACACCATCATCATCATGACGTCTAATGTAGGAAGCAGAGAGTTGCTGGCGGATAAGAACATGGGCTTTTTGGAGGCGGACGCCCGTCCCGATGCCAAGGCCGCGGATGTCATGAAGGTCCTGAAGCGTTCCTTCAGCCCGGAGTTCCTGAACCGCATCGATGAAACCGTGGTCTTCAACCGCCTGGGCGACGAGGACCTTCGCCGCATCGTGCGCCTGCTGGTGGAAGATCTGAACCTCACCCTGCAGAAGCACAATCTCCGGGTGGAACTCAATGACGATGCGTGCGACCACTTGGTGAAAACGACGGCCCGGGACCGGGCCTACGGCGCCCGCCCCCTGCGCCGCGCCATCCAGAAACAGGTCGAGGATCCGCTCGCGGAGCTCATGGTGGCCCACGAAACGGTACCCTCCGGCATCGTGCGCTTTCATATGGAAGAAAACAAGTTGGTGCCAGTCTTCGAAGAAGCATCGGCTTCCGGGCTACAGACCAGTCAAACGCAATTGGTGGGAGCCGCCGAATGACTTTGAAAACCCAGATCAAACACTGGGCCGCCGCATCAGCTGCCCAGTGTGTGGGAGGCCTGTTGCCGCTCATGCTCGTGGCGGGGACGCCGACCATCCTTTGTGCCCAGGAAGCCGAGGCCGCCGAGCGGATCGTGGTTATCGAGGTCGTCGGAGCCCAGAAACAGACCGCTGAAACCGTCATCTTCAAGTCCGGCCTCAAGGTGGGCGATGATCTGCGGAACCTGGACTTCGCCAAGATCATGGAAAAGATGTGGGTCTCAGGCTCCTTCGATGACATCAAGTTCGAGACCCAGGACGATAAGGAAAAGGGCGGCAAGAAGCTCATCATCCATATCCGCGAGCGGCCCCTCATCAAAGAGGTTGATTACCGGGGCGGCACAGAGCTGGGCCTCACCAACCTGAAGGACAAGGTCAAGGAAAAGAAGCTGACCATCGCGCCGGATTCACTCTATGACCCTGACGCCGCCCGCAAGATCAAAGACCTGATCGTGGATCAGGCCGCGGAAAAGGGCTTCCGCAACCCGGTGGTGGACGTGAATCTTGAATCCACGGGACCCGGCGTGGCCCGTCTGGTCTTTGACATCAAAGAAGGCGGCAAGGTCCGCATCTACTCGGTCAAATTCCGCGGGAACAAGGTGTTCTCCAGCAGCCAGTTGGCCAGTGCCATGGAGAAGACCCGCCACCACTGGATGTTCAGCTGGCTCACGTCCCACGACTTGCTGGTGGACAAGAACCTGGATGAGGATCTCAAACATGTCAAGGAATCCTACTGGCGGAAAGGCTACAAGGATGTGTTCGTAGGCCAGCCCACCATCGAGGTGCAGGACTTCACTAGCCCCAAACAGAAAAAGAAAAACATCAAGAGGGAGAAGGAAGCCAAATCGCCCAAATATGATCTTCGCGCCACCCTGGTGGTGCCTGTGCTGGAAGGCGAACAGTTCCACGAGGGCACCTTCCAGGTTGAAGGCAACGAGAAGGTATTCAAGGAACAGTATTTCCGGGAAAAGTATGCGGAAATGAAGCGGGATAACCGCTCTTCCGTGGCGAAATTCCTGAATTTCAAACCCTCGACCAAGGATAAGTCCCCTCAGAAAGCCCAACCTTTCGACCTCCACGCCCTGAACAAGGCGATGGAAAAAATCAAGGAAGGTTACAGCAATGCGAGTTACATCCTTTATCACGCGGATAAAAAACTGGAAGTGCGCGAGGAAGGCGGCCGCAGGCTGGTGGATACCACGTTGAAAGTGGATGAAGGTGAGCCTTTCACCATCCGCCGCATCGAGTTCGAGGGCAACACCACCACCAAGGACAAGGTCTTGCGCAGATCGCTCCGCCTGCGCGAGGGTGATTCCTTCTCGGCAGAGGAATTCAAGGATTCCTTCACGGGTCTCGGCCAGCTGGGCTACTTCGATGTGAAAAACCAGGAGCCCAAAGTTGATCTCGTGCCCAATAAACCCCAGGTTGATATCACCATCAAGGGGGAGGAAGCCGGCGTCAACGAATTGCTGTTCCAGGGCGGTTACGGACAGCTTTTCGGCTTCTCGCTGGGTGCCAGCTTTTCCACCAAGAACCTTGGCGGCGGCGGCGAGAGCCTTGCGGTCAGCTTCAACGCCGGGCAATTTTCCAAGATGGCCTCCATTTCTTATGTAGAGCCTTATGTCCTTGATCTGCCCTATTCCTTCTCGGCGAGCGTGTCGAATGGCACCACGGATTATGATGCGTCGCGGGTGGGCCCGGACAGCGCCTACAAACAGTTCACCCGTTCCCTGGGGCTCAATACCGGCACCAGGCTTTCCACCTTCTTCCCCCAAAGCCGATGGGCCTTTTTCACCACCTATACCATTGGTTATACCTACAGCATCGTCCGGATCGAAGGTGGGAGGAATTTCTACTATCGGGACACCAGCAGCCAGCTGACTTCCACACTCAATCAGAGCATCGAATTCAACACGGTCAACCACCCCTACAAACCCACCCACGGCACTCGCTACGGGTTGAGCCTGGAATTTGGCGGCTGGCAGTTCGGTGGGGACCGGCCCTCAATGCGGGCCAATTGGCATTTTGCGAAGTACGCCAGCCTGGGCGAACGCCATGTCTTCGCTTTGAATATGTCCTATGGCTACCTGGGGAATCTTGGCAGGGAAGAACTCCCCCTTTACCAGTTCTACAGACCCGGCGGGGAAAACACCATCCGCGGCTATAAGTACGGCCAAGTGGGTTCCCTGCTGCTGGACAATAACGGCAACCCGGTGGTCGTGGGCGGCAACAAGCAGTTCATCGCCAACCTGGAATACCAGTTCAAGGTGGCTGATCCCTTCCGGCTCGTCTTGTTCTATGACGCCGGCAACGCATGGGCCCCGGGTACAAAAATATTTTCCCGAGACTATGTTAGTTACGTCCTGAATGGCCAACCAATTTCCTACACGAATCCAACCTTGGTCCGCAGCGTGGGCGTGGAACTACGTTTCTTCCTGCCCATCAGCCCAGCCCCCCTGAGGCTCATCTGGTCGCGCAAGCTCAATCCCTATCCCTTCGACCCCAACGGCCAGAACGATTTCCAGTTCAGCATCGGGACAACCTTTTGACGGGATCAGTTTCCCATTTTGCGATAAACTAGTTCCTTTGTCATTGGAGCCCTCATGCGCCGAATTCTCGCCCTTGCCGCCATCACCACGCTTGCTTCAGCCCCCATGCTGGCCCAGGAAGTGGCACCCCGCTTCGCGATTTTCGCGCCGGATCAGCTTTTCAAGACCTCTGCCCGCGCCAAGAAGGTCGTGGACCAGTTGGACGGCATCGGCAAAGGTCTGCAGGAAAAGCTGCTGGCCAAGCAGAAAGAGCTGGAAAAGATGGCGGAGCAGCTCAAGAGCCCGGGTCTTTCCGACGAAGGCCGCGCCAAGCTTCAGCGCGACCTCCAGGATGGCGAAGTGGCCTTCAAGCGTGCCCAGGAAGACAGCCAGAAGGAATTCAACAAGGAGAGCGACAAGATCTATGGCCAGTTCCAGACCGAAGTGGGACCGATCGTAGAGTCACTCTCACGGGAGCGGAAACTCCAGGTGGTCTTCCAGTACACCCGCCAGAACGCGGGCATGTTCGCCTTCACGGATGAAACGTGGGCTGTCGAATTCACCGATGAAATCGCCAAGCGCTACGACGCCAAATACGAAGGCAAGTCTGCCGCCCCCTCGGCTGATGCGCCCAAGCCGGCCGCCAAGCCCGCCGTCAAGCCCGCTGCCCCCAAAAAGAACGGCTAAGACGCGTCCTAGCTCTTTCCAGTCGAACCATAACCACCAGCGCCGCGATGGGTGTTCCCCAAGGCGGCGCTGGTCGTTTCAAGCTTCCATTCACAGGTTGCCACGGGAGCGACGAGGAGTTGCGCGATGCGTTCTCCCCGGCGCAGCTCGAAGGTTGTCCCGCCATGGTTCACGAGCACCACCGCCACCTCGCCGCGGTAGTCGGCATCGATGGTGCCTGGTGCGTTGAGCACTGTCACACCATGGCGCAGCGCCAAGCCCGAACGTGGTCTTACTTGACCTTCAAACCCTTCGGGAATGGCCAGCACCAGGCCTGTGGGCACGAGCCGCCACTGGCCGGGCTCCAGACTCCATGTTTCAGGTTCAGGAATCGCCGCCCGCAGATCCATGCCCGCCGCGCGGGGGGTCGCATAGCTTGGGAGTTCCAGGCCGAGCGCATGGGGAAGTTGATGGACGGCTATCTGCATGGGATCACTCAAAGACCACGGTTCGGTTTCCATAATTCAGGACGCGGTACTGCAGGTGCAGCCGCACTGCCCGGGCCAGGACCATGCGTTCCAGATCCCGGCCCTTGCGGATGAGGTCCTCCACCGTGTCCCGGTGGCTCACACGGGTGATCTCCTGCTCGATGATGGGGCCCGCATCCAGCTCCGGCGTGACGTAGTGGGCCGTGGCGCCGATGACCTTGACGCCCCGAGCGTGGGCCTGGTGGTAGGGCTGGGCTCCGGCGAAGGCCGGCAGGAAGCTGTGGTGGATGTTCATGACCGAAGGGAAAGACCTGAGGAAATCATCGCTCAACACTTGCATGTATTTCGCCAGCACCACCAGGTCCACCCGATGCTGTTTCATCAGGGCCAGGAGGCGTGCTTCGGCCTCAGCTTTCGACCCCTGTGCCACGGGCACGTGCTGGAAGGGGATTCCGAACTGTCCGGCGATGGGCTCCAGGTCTTCGTGGTTGCTCAGGATGATGGGGATCTCGGCCCTCAGCTCGCCGGCCCTGTGGCGCCACAGCAGGTCGAGCAGGCAGTGGTCCTGCCGGCTGCACCAGATGGACAAGCGCGGCACCTCGTCGCTGAAATGGAGCTGCCAGGGCCGGCCTCCGGCCCCGCCCATGGGATCGGCCACCTCGGCCAAGGCAGCTGGCAACTCGGCCTTCGAGATCCCGAATCCCTCCATCTCCCATTCGATGCGCCCGAGAAAGCGATCCACCGAAAAATCCGTGTGGTGGTCCGAATCCACGATGTTCCCGCCGTGCTGGAACACGAAGTGGGAAAGGCGTGCCACGATGCCCTTCTGGTCTGGACACGAGATAAGGAGCGTCGCCGTCGGCTTCATCAGGTTCATCACTTCACCAACTGGCCGCAGGCGGCGCTGACATCGCGGCCCCGGGATCGGCGCACGGTGACGAAGCAACCGTGGCTTTTCAGGCGATCGGAGAAGGCCTGGATGCGGGCTTCCCCGGGCACCCGGAAATCGCTCGCGCGGTGCTCGTTCATGGGGATCAGGTTCAGGTTATGCCCCCGAGCCAGGTCACCGAGCCAGGCCACCAGGCGATCGGCGTCTTCATCGGTGTCGTTCTCGCCGGCCATCAGCACATATTCGAAGGTGAATTTCTCATTGGACCTGAGACCCCAGGTGTCCAGGGCCGCCCGCAACCTGGCCAGGTTCCAGACCTTGTTCACTGGCATGGTCCGGCTGCGGGCCGAATCGCTGGTGGCATTCAGGCTCAGCGCCAGCAACGGCCGTGGTTTCAGCCCGGCCAATTTCTCGATGCCGATGACGAGGCCGGCTGTGCTCACGGTGATGCGGCGCGCCGGCAGGCAAAGGCCCGACCGGTGGGTGAGCACCCGGATGGCCCGATGCACATGGTCGAGATTGTGCAGGGGTTCGCCCATGCCCATGAAGACCAGGGTGAGCCGGGATGCGTTTCCGGGGCCCAGGGACGACATCACCGATAGCACCTGGCCCACGATCTCCCCGGCGCTTAGGTTCCGCTGGATTCCCATGGCGCCCGTGGCGCAAAAGGTGCAACCCATGGCGCAGCCCACCTGGCTGCTGAGGCAGAGGGTGACCCGGGAATTTTTCACGAGCCGGGGCATGTGGACCGTTTCAATGCGTCGGCCATCGGAGAGCCGCAGGGCCAGCTTCCGGGCGCCATCGGAGGACTCCAGGGATTCGTCGATTCCCGGCAGGCTCAAGTCCGCGACGGTTTCCAGGAAAGCGCGGTTCTCTTTGCCGAATTTCGGCGCGCCTCCCGCCCAAGCCCAGGGCCGCTGCAAGAGCGAGAAGAGATGGTCAGCATCGTTGGGGCAACCGAGCGCCTTCAGGTCTTCAGGCAGCAGCCCGAACGCCGAAGGACGCCCCGCCTTTTCAGGGGCCGGGGCGTCCCAGGGCATCATGGCGTTCTGAATCATTGCGCCTCGAGATTGCCTACTTGATGCCGAGCAGCTCCACGTCGAAGCAGAGGGTCGCGTTGGGGGGGATGACTCCGCCGGCGCCGCGGCTGCCGTAACCCAGGGCGCTCGGGATGATGAGCGTGCGCTTGCCGCCGACTTTCATGGTCATCACGCCCTCGTCCCAGCCCTTGATGACCTGGCCAACGCCGATGGTGAATTCGAAAGGCTGCCCACGATCCACGGAGGAATCGAATTTGGCGCCCTTGGCCTTGCCATCCCACAGCCAGCCGGTGTAGTGCATGACGCAGGTCTTGCCTTTCACAGGCGAGGCGCCGCTGCCTTCGACTGTGTCTGTGTACTGAAGGCCGCTGGCGGTGGTGATCATCTTTTTCTCCTGGGTGGGGGCGGGGGCTTTCTGGGCGGTGTCGGCTTTGGGGCCATCCACAGGCGAAGCGCCGAGGTTGAGGGCCAGCGTGGCGGTCAGAAGAGTGCGGAACAGCATGTGAACTCCTGTCAGGGTTGAGTCTCCAGTGTACCTTGGAGCACCCGAATCAGCGATCGGGAATGGCCGAATCAGCCCAAAGTCCATTCGATTCCAGGTGCTAGGGTGAAGCATGAATCCAACCGGCCATTTCACATATCGCTTCCGCATCATGGTGCTGTTGGCACTCACTGCGGGTGTGCTCGTCCTAGCTCTCCTGCTTCCCCGCATCCCGCAGCCCGCGGCCTACCATGCGTTCGCGGATCAGCGGACGCTGCTGGGCATCTCGAATTTCTGGAACGTGGTTTCCAATGCGGCCTTCATTCCGGTAGGTCTGGCGGCGCTTTGGGTGATGGTTCGGAATCCGCAACCTCGATTCGGTGCACCCTTCGAGCGATGGGCCTATATCGTTGCCTTTGCTGCGGTGCTGCTGGTGGGGTTTGGATCGGGCTATTACCACCTGCACCCAGACAACCGTACGCTCTTCTGGGACCGCCTGCCCATGACACTCGTGTTCATGGCTTTGTTGTCGGCGGTGATAGCAGAGCGCATTCACGCGAAGGTGGGCGCGCTTTTGCTGCTGCCCTTCCTGCTGCTTGGCATTCTAAGTGCGGAAGTCTGGCGCAGGGGCGAACTCACCGGAGTCGGCGACCTGCGCTTCTACCTGTTGGTGCAGTTCTATCCGATGCTCGCCATCCCGCTGATGATGGCGTTCTTTCCGCCGCGCTACACCCGCACCGGGGATATGGCCTGGCTGCTGCTCTGGTACGTCACGGCCAAGGCCCTGGAACAATGGGATGCGGCCGTGTTCCGCGCCACAGGCGGCAGCATGTCCGGACACGCCCTGAAGCATGTGGCTGCGGCACTCGCTGTTGTTGCCTTGGTGGTGATGGTAGCGCGCCGGGAACCCCTTGTGGCTGATTGATTCAGTTCATCGTCATCATGGGTCTCAGCTCGCGTTGGGATGGCGTTCCAGCATCAGGCGCAGTTGAGGATTGCGCCGGACGGCATCCTGCTTCCTGAGGTGGGCGATCAACTGGGGCGGCGCGGCACTCCAGCGAGCGATGTTCTGGATGAGGATGTTTGAAACGTAGGTGCGGCGGCAGAGCAGCGCCGTCGTCTTGCCATCGACCGTCAGTCCGGCGAGCAAGGCCAGGCAACGCCCTTCAGTGCTGAGGATCAGTTCCACCCGCTCTTCCCCCGTTCTCTGCAGGAAGCTGGTACGCAAGACATCCCGCGCCAGGCGGCGGGTCTGTTCAGGCGCGTCACGCGAAATTGTGACCAAGTACTGTTCCGAGAGGCGCCGCGAAGACCATAAGCGCCGGAATACGGTGCCGGGAAGTTGCGGGTTCTGGAGCAGTCCGCGGCGCACGCCGGCATCGTTGGCGTAGGGAACACGCGCCGCCACGGCTTCGAGCCCCGCCGGGTTCCGATGATGGCTCGCGATGAGTCTGGCCTGCGCCAAACCCGCGTGCGGATTCTCCAGGATCGCCTGGATGACTTTCGGCATCGGGTCGAAGCAGTAGGCACTCAGCTCCGGCTCCAGGGCTAGATGGGCCAAGGCCACCCGTTCATCCACAGGACGATGATGAAGGCTCTGCTCGTACAGTTTCCGGTGCGTGGCAGTGTCCGCAACCTCGGCACTTGTGTCTTCCTCGGCGGATGCTTGTTCGTCCATCTCCAATGGTTCTGGTTCGCTCGCTGGCAGAAATATCTCGTCCTGGGGGTCGCTTGGGCTACCCGAAGAAATAGGATCGTGATCTTCGGCAGTCACGGCCCCCAGGTTGACGAGCTTGGCCAGGAACGCCTCCATTCGCTCCGGAGAAAGACCCGTGGTCTTTGCCAAGGTCTGGACATCGCTGGTGCCATCAAGACTTGCAAGAAAGATCCTCTGCATCGCATCGAGCTGGAGCGTGGATGGATCCAAATCGGCTCTCGGTGAGGGTTTCCAGCTCATGGGGCGGCCATGGTCAAGCCACCAGATCCTTGGCTCGGATTTCGCTGCCGCGCCTGGTTCCCAGGGCTGCCAGGCCCAGTGTGGATGGATCCAGCCATGCATTGGCCACGCGTTGAATCTGTTCGCAGGTGACCTGATTGATCTCGGCGAGCTGCTGGTCTATGGAAAGGACCTCCCCCAACTGCAGGGATTGGTTCGCAAGGCTGAACATGCGGCTGTTGCTGCTTTCCAGACTGAAGACCAGGCTCGTCCGGGACTGCAATTTGGCCCGATCGAGTTCGTCCTCGCTCACACCAGAGCTAATGATCCGGGCGCATTCGGCCATGGCGCGACGCACCACTTCCCGGGCCTGCTTCGGGGCACATCCGACGGATATCTGAAGGGCGCCGGTGTCGGCATAGTGGGTCAGGTAGGAACCCACGGAATAGCACAGACCATGGCGTTCCCGCAGCTCCATGAAAAGCCGCGAGGACATGCCACCGCCCAGCACATAGCCCAGCAAACCCGCCGCAATGCGATCGGGATGGCGGTGGGCCGGGGCCGGGAAGCCCAACACGAGACTTGTCTGCTGCAAGGCTTTGCGACTCTCGTTCAACAGGAAAGGGGTGATCCGATGAGCCGTGGGTGAGCTCGCAGAATGCCCTTTCGGCAGCTGGTCCAGGATGGGGCGCAGTAGGTCCATGAAATGCCCAGGATTGATGGCGCCCGCAGCGGTGATGAGCAGGTTTGGCGCGGTGTAGGTGTTCGAAAAGAAAGACTGGGATTCGTGCCGTCCGTAAGTCGCAACCTGTTCCCGCTTGCCGAGAATGGGATGGGCCAGGGGGCCGCCCTCCCAGAATTTTTCGTAAAAGATCTCGGTCACCCAGTCATCCGGCTGGTCCTCGCTTTGGGCGATTTCCTCCAGGATTACGTCCCGTTCCCGCGCCAGTTCTTCCCCGTTGAAGATCGGCGTCGTCACCAGTTCCCCGAGCAACGTCACCAGGTCCGGCAACTGGTCCGCGAGCACCTTGCCGTAGAAGCAGGCCACTTCCTTGCCTGTGAAGGCATCCACACTGCCGCCCAGCCGGTCCGTGGCCGCGGACATGGATTCAGGATCCGGGAAACGTTCGGTGCCCTTGAAAACGGTGTGTTCGATGAAGTGGGCCAGGCCTTCTTCATGCCCGGCCTCGTGACAGCTCCCCCGCCGCACCCAGAAGCCCACCGCACAGCTCCGCACATGGGGAATTGGCTCCACGAGAATTTCGGTGCCAAGGGGTGTGACGTGGCGGAAGAAAACATCGGGTTCGGGCATCAATCCATTCTACTGGACAAGGCCCAATGGAAATCCGCTCAGACTCGATACAACACAGGAA
>JANXQX010000032.1 GCA_025353305.1 Holophagaceae bacterium | reverse complement strand
TGCCAAATTCACCGTGCCAAGTCTTGGGAATTGCGTCTTGCCCCAAATGTTCCTAGAGGGTCCGCAGGTCATCCACCTCCGCAGCGATCGCTGGGGCGCTTTGCCGGACATCACGTTCACAGTAGCGCCGTCGGATGATGGCAAGACCCTTGAACAGATCGTGAAGCTGCCTTGGATCAAAACAAATTTCGAATTGAAGGTGCAGGCCGGCGACCATGTCACGCCAGTGCCCGGTGCCGTGGTGAGCTTGACCACCTTGGGGCAGACAGTAGAACTGGCGCGCGTGCCCGAAGGCATGAAGGACACCGACACGGTCAAAGCCAGCTACTTTGGCCACGAGGCCACGGACCTCAAGCTGGAGGCCTCCTTCACGCCCCGGCGCCAGACTGTGGCGGTCACCGATCACCTGGACAACCAACCCACGGGTGGCACCCTTCAGGCCACGTTCACGCTTCCCCTCACGGTGCTCCGCACGCACCTGAAGGAAACCAACGACACCGAGCTGGAAGGGCAGGGCCTGGATGCCAAGGCTCCCAGCGACAAGGGGGACGCGGATCCGGAGCCCACGGCTTCTATTGGTGGCAAGAACTACGGCCTCGTCCTGGGCGAAGCGGCTGGGTCCGTTATCGATCTCCAGATGTACGACCCGGCTTCGGGCCTTGGCGTCCTGAAAAGCGCCACGGTGCCTGCCTTGGGTACCTACCTGGATGTGTCAGGCAACCTGGCGCCCCATGCCTGGTTGACTTCCGCCACCCTTACCTCCGCACCCACCGCGCCTTACCTGCTGGTGACCTTGGGACGCGATGCGCCAGAGCTGGTCAAACCCGAAGCGGCTTCCTGGCTACAGGGGCCCGCAGGTCTTGGCCCCTTGAAGGTTCCTGTGTTCATGAACGCTGATGGACTTGGCGCTGAACTGTCTTGGATCCGCCCGGCGTCCGAGATTCCGGATCCCGCGAACCCACCCCAGCCCGTCCTGGCCTGGAGACCCAAGGTGCGCATACCTCTTTCCGCTTCAATTTGGGCTACGGCCTGGACGCTATGGGCCGACGACCAGGGCAATGGGACCTTCCACCTCTGGCCCGAGCTCAATCCTTATGGCAAGGGCAGCCTCATCGCCACCGAAAACCAGGAACTGACCGCATCCGCGGATCCCCTGACTTGGGTTTGGAATACCTCCTTCTTCATGCAAGGCATGGACGCTAGCAATCAACCGCTCTCCTACCAGCCGATCCAGGCATGGCCCCTCGCGGCCCCAGGTTCATGGCAGTTTTATGGGGCCTACTCGAATGATCAGGGCCTTTGGACCCTGTCCCTTCCGGTGGATCAGCCCCTCCACGCTCAGACAGCGCCGAGCGGTTGCGGAGCAGGTACATGGCTCTTCGGTGCCCTCGACTTCACCGCCGCCGACCCGGCCCCGGCCACGCCTCCGGTGCTGCATGCAACGGAAGTCCGCGACTTGCCTCCCTGTCCGCCAACGCCACCCGCAGCCAAGGCCGTAAACGCGAAAAAGCCGGGAGCGAGAAAGCCCGTCCAGATATTGGCGACAAACACAAGGAAAGGAGGCCGCAAATGACAGCGGTAACCGCCACATTCATGATTCTTCCTCTCCTTCTCAGTGCCGCCACACTCCCGGCCCAATCCCCGGTCTTTGAAGGCCAACTGGACTTTGTCCAGACCCAGTTGCGGAGCATGGAGGTGTCCGCAGGCGCCACATCGCTTCATGTGGAACCCAAGGCCCAATCCGGACTCGCCTTGCGTGGTGCCTGGGCCTGGCCCCTGCGGGGCGCTTGGTCCGTGGACGCGTCCCTGGGCTATCGGTTCCAGTCCAAGGGCAACCTGGACTACCGCGTGACCTCAGGGCCATCGGGCACCTTTGATGTGAAGCAGGTGCAGGAGCACCAGATCATCCTCGGCGGTTTGCTGCGCTGGACCGGTGCGGCAACATTCGGGGCAGGCCTGGATTTCAGGCAGGAGTCCCTTGCCATCGACAGCGCCGATGGCAAGAGCAGTGGAACCCTTACGCGGCCCTGGTTCCGGGCCGTGGCCCGCTACCCCATCGGCAGCAGCGCGATGCGCCCCTTCATCGGCATGGAGCTGGCCCTGCCCTTGACGAAGGAATCGGTGGATGGCACCGCCTACCTCGGGGATCTCGATCGCCTGGGCCAGTCCAGCAATCCCTACCAGGGCAGCGTCGCCAAAGCCCACACTCCAACCTTCGAGATCGCCCTGGTGTTAGGTCTGCGGCTGGGAGGGGCGAAATGAGCGCCCATTCCATCCTTCAAAAAATAACCGTCCCGGTCGAACTGGTGCAAAGCCGCATCATCCTTTTTCGGAATGAACGGGTGATCATTGACGCGGACCTGGCGGCCTTATATGGGGTACCCACCAAGCGCTTGAATGAGCAAGTCAAACGCAATGCTGAGCGCTTTCCGGGGGATTTCGCCTTCCGTCTGACCCCCGAAGAGGCTCGGGAACTGGTCGCAAATTGCGACCGGTTCAGCAACCTCAAACATTCCTCGCGTCCACCGATGGCATTCACTGAGCACGGGGCACTCATGGCGGCCACTGTCCTCAATTCGGAGCGTGCGGTCGTCATGAGCGTCTTCATCGTACGCGCCTTCGTCCAGCTCCGGGGCATGTTGGGCGCCCACCAGGATCTGGCGCGAAAGATGACCGCACTGGAGCGGAAATACGATTCCCAGTTCAAGACCATTTTCGATGCGATCCGCCAACTCATGGAGCCCCCGGCCCCCCCAGCTCCGAAGAAGAAGCCCATCGGCTTCAAGCCCTGATTTTTTTTCCCGTCTGAGTGTGATCCAAATGACCCGAAACCCTTCGATTCTTGCCAGACCCATCCGCAGCCTCCGCACGGATCTCGCACCCTTCTTCAAGGCTGGCTTCGTCGTGTTGGGCGTGCTGGCGATTATGGTGCTGTCCGCTTGTAGCGGAGGGCACGCTGTCCTGCCACCGCCAGCACCCTTGGGTCTGGTGGTGGAGAGCCCCAGCGAGGGCGCGCGCCTGAACGCGCCCACCACGGATATCCGCGGCCACGTGGCCGACACCAGCGCCATCGTGGGCGTGAACGGCAAGCCCCTGAACCTCAGCGCCGACGGCCGTTTCACCACCACCGGCGATCTGAAGGAAGGCACCAACACTTTTGTATTCGAAGCCTGGCCCGCGAGCACCCCCGGGCGCGGCTCGGATCTGCTGCCGAATGTGGCGCCCTCGGAGCGGATCATCCGCACCGTGACCTTCACCTGGCCTGAACTGGCCCTGCAAGTGAATGCCCCCATCGAAGGTCAGGCTGTCAGTTCAGCCCAGATCCTGGCCTCGGGCCGTGTCAGCGAACCGAACGCGATGCTCGCCATCAACGGCCAGTCCGTCGCCCTGGACGCAAATGGCGGCTTCAGCTCTGCCCGGACACTCCAGGAAGGCGTCAATACGCTGATCTTCGAGGCAACCTCAAAGGATGGCAACCGTCACGCCACCGGCCTGCGCCATGTGACCTTCACTCCCGCGAACCTGATGGTGCAGATCGCTGAGCCCGCTGAAGGCCTCATCACCAATGCGGTTTCGATCATGGTGAGGGGCAGGGCCAGCGTGGCCGCCACGTCCGTAAGGGTGCAAGGCCAGGCCGTCACGCCGGATGCAGGTGGAGCTTTCCAGATCCAGATCATGCCGCCGGAAGGACCACTAACCTTGCTGGCAGAGGCCACCGGAGCGGATAGCGCCCACGGCCAGGACACGCGCCACCTCATCATCGACCGCTCGCCGCCCGTGATCCGCTTGAACCCGGCGCCCCCCATTCTCACCAGGGCGGGCCAGCTCACACTGGCGGGACAGGTGGACGATGCCACCGCCTGCATGTTGCAGCTCCAAAACGCGCCGGTCCCGCTGGATCCCGCGAAGAAATTCAGCGGCCCCGCCACTTTGAATGAGGGTCCCAACACGCTTCGTCTCCAGGCCGTGGACGCCGCCGGCAATGTGGGCACGCTTGAGGTCCGGGTGGAACGCGACAGCACCGGCCCTGCCATCCACATCGTTCCGGCCCTGCCCGCCAGCACGATTCAGGCAAGCGTTGTCGTCACGGGCTGGGCCGATGACCTGCACGGCGTGGCGGGCCTCGGCCGCGATGGCGCAAGCTTGGCCGCTGATGGAACCTGGCACTTCACCTTCGTCTGGAATCTCGCCCTCGGCGCGAACCAGACCGTGCTCCACGCCACGGATACGCTGGACAATGAAAGCAGCCTGGTGCTCCAGGTCCTGCGCGTCGATCCACCTCCACCGACCCTCACCTTGACCGTGCTCACGCCTGCCGATGGCAGCACCGTTTCGGATCCGAATCTGGCGGTCTCGGGCAGCGTTTCCGATGCCAGCGCCACGGTGACCGTGAACGGCCTGCCCTTGAGCGTCATCGGCAGCGGAGTCTTCAGCGGCACGACCACACTGAACTCTGGCCCTAATATTCTTCAATTCCTGGCCACGGCTTCCGGCGGCCGCAGCGCCAGCGCCACGAAAAACGTGACCTACATTCCCCCCGTAGCCTCGCGCGTCCACCTCCTGGAGCCCGCCGAAGGGCTCATCACCAGAGCGACGCAGATCACAGTGAATGGCAAGGTGGAGCAGGCCTCCGACACGGTGAAGGTCCAGGGGCAAATCGTCAGCGTGGATGCGGCCGGCGCCTTCCAGATCCAGCTCACGCCACTCGAAGGACCGCTCACGATCCGCGCCGAATCCACGAACAAGAATGGACCGCCCGGCAGCGACGAGCGCCACATCGTCATCGACCGCACGGCGCCCAGCATCCACATCGTTCCGGCCTTGCCCGCCAGCTCGGTTCAGACAAGCATCGTGGTCACGGGCTGGGCCGATGATCTGCATGGCGTCGCGAGCCTCGCCCGCGATGGGGCGGTTCTCTCCGCAGATGGCCAATGGCACTTCAGCTTTGTCTGGAACCTGGCAGCCGGCGTCAATCAGACCGCCCTCAGCGCCAAGGACACCCTTGGAAACGAAAGCAACCTGTCCCTCCAGCTCCAATGCACCTACACGCCGCCGCCACCGGATCCACTCATCCTCACTGTGTTCACTCCTGCCGACGGCATTACCGTTTCGGATCCGAATCTGGCGGTCTCGGGCAGCGTTTCCGATGTCAGCGCCACAGTTTCCGTGAACGGCCAGCCCCTGAGCGTCAATGGCAGCGGCGCCTTCAGTGGCACGATCACCTTGAGCTCCGGCTTGAATGTTTTGCAGTTCCTCGCCACGGCCCCCGGCGGTCGCAGCGCCAGCGCCACCAAAAACGTGACCTATGTTCCCGGTGTAGCCTCGCGCGTCCACCTCCTGGAGCCCGCCGAAGGACTCATCACTAAAGCAGCGCAGATCACCGTGAAAGGCAAGGTCGACCAAGCCTCCGACACGGTGAAGGTCCAGGGACTAATCGTCAGTGTGGATCCGGGCGGCGCCTTCCAGACCCGGCTCACCCCACCTGAAGGCCCGTTCACGATCCGCGCAGAATCCACGAACAAGAATGGACCGCCCGGCAGCGACGAGCGCCACATCGTCATCGACCGTACGGCGCCCATCATCCACATCGTTCCGGCCTTGCCCGCCACCACCGCCCAGACAAGCCTGGTGGTCACGGGCTGGGCCGATGATCTGCACGGCATCGCGAGCCTCGCCCGCGATGGCGCAAGCCTGGCCGCCGATGGAATCTGGCACTTCAGCTTCGTCTGGAGCCTGGCCCCCGGTGCCAACCAGACCACGCTGAGCGCCAAGGACACCCTGGGCAATGAAAACAGCCTACCCATTCAGATCCAGTGCACCTACACTCCGCCGCCCGCCCTCACCTTGACCGTCCTCACACCGGCCGATGGCGCCACCGTGGCGGATCCGAATCTTGCGATTTCGGGCAGCGTTTCGGATCCCAGCGCCACGGTGACCGTGAATGGACAACCCCTGAGCGTCAGTGGCAGCGGTGCTTTCAGTGGCATGATGACCTTGAGCCCCGGCGCCAATGTCCTGCAATTCATTGCCACCGCTTCAGGTGGCCGCAGCGCCAGCGCCACGAAAAACGTGAGCTACACACCGCCCCCGCCGCCGCCGAATCCCCTCACGCTCACCGTGACCGAACCGGCCAACCGCGCCAGCTCCAATCTCACGTCCATCCACACGGCGGGATCCGTTTCGGAAACCGGCGCCAGCGTGGATGTGAACGGCGTGGCCATGGCCATGGCCGGCACTGCTTTCTCCGGGGATGTGCCCCTCCAACCCGGCGAGAACGTACTGGTCTACAGCGCGAGCCTGCCGGACGGTCGCAGCGCAAACGATACGCGCACCGTGACGAAACCCATCGGCGGCGGCGGGGTCGGTGGCGTGCCCATCATCACCATCACGACGCCCATGGACGGCTTTGGCACGAACCAACACTCGCTGATGGTGCAAGGCATCGTGGATGATCCGCAAGCGGCGCTGATCCTCTACGGAAAAACCGTGCCCCTGGATGCCACGGGTGGCTTCCAGTTGGCAATCACCTCGGACAAGGAAGGCATCGTCAAGATCGCCGCGGAAGCCACCAATGCTTATGGCAAGGGCGAGGCCACGGTGTACGTCCACTTCGACTGGACCGTGCCTGTGTTGACCTGGCTCTCGCCGACGCCCGCCGAGGGCTCCCGGCTGACGGTGCGGCAGATTACCGCCGCCGTGGGCGTCAACGAGCCCGTGCTGGCCTCCATCAACGGGCAGAGCGCGCCCCTGGAACCCAGCGATGATCCCCGTTCGAGCACGCCCTATTCGGTGCAGACGGACCTCGTGTTGCAGGAAGGCCACCTTGTGCTGCGCGCTGACGCGGTGGACCGCGCGGGCAACCGCGCCTCCATCACCCGCAACCTGGACGTCGGCCTCACCGCGCCGCAGATTGTGTTCGACTCGCCCATCTTCGATGGCAGCGGCAGCTTCCGCACCACCCAGGCTGGTCTCACAGTCACCGGGTCCGTGACGGCTCCGGAGGCGGTGAAACCGTTGACCTTCAAAATCAACGGCACCGCTGTGGTTCTCGATGCAACCGGCCACTTCAGTTGGCCCATGGCGAACCTCCTGGCGGGCTCCAATTCCGTTACAGCCATCGCCACCAATGCCTTCGGCCAGAGCGCTACGGAAACCCGCACGGTGGTCCGCGTCCAGGACATGGACGACGCAGGCCGGCCCAAAATCCAGATAGACGCGCCGATGGAGGACTTCTCCTCAGGGGTGAGCACCATCCAAGTGAACGGCCGAGTCAACCAGAGTGGGCTAACGGTACAACTGCAAGGCAGTGCCGTGGCTGTGGATCCAGCCACCTTGAAATTCACAGGGCAAGCAGCCCTGAACCCTGGTGCCAATGCGATTCTCGCCACGGCTACGAATGCCGCGGGCATCACCGTGACCGCCGTGGTCCACGGCACCCTGGTGGTATCGGGCACGTCCACGTACCGATGGGACTTGCCCGGGAACGGCTTCCACACGTCCAGCCGCACTGTTTCCATCACCGGCCGCGCGGACCTGCCGGGCATCGCCTCGGTCGCGATCAACGGCGTGCCCATGCAGCTCAGTGGTAGCGGAACAGGTGGCCAGATCACGGGTGATGTCCAGCTCGTGGATAAGGGTGCCAACGCCCTGCTCATGGAGGTCACCACCCTTGCGGGTGAGCATTTCTCCGAGCGGCGGGATGTGATCTTCGAACCGACGATGCCCCGAATCCGCCTGGATGCACCCGCCCTCGCCAAGCCCGGGGACACAGTGCAACTGAAGGTCACGCCGGAGACGGGCACCACCCTCGTGAGCGCCGACCTCTCGTGGAATGGACGACTGCTCCAGCACATCACTTCACCCTTCGATGCGGTCCCGGCCATCGTGCCGAGCGATGCTGTCGCCGGGTCTCGCATCGCCGTGCAAGCCATTGGCACCGATACCAACGGCGAGACGGTCACGGCCCGAACCTATGTGGAAGTCCGCTCCGGTGGCGGAGCATTGCTGGTCGGCGCCTTCGATGACCGCACGGGCATGTTCCTGACGGGCGGCAAAGCCACACTCGAAGGCATTGATCCGCTCGTTGTCAAGGATCTGGATGCCCATGGCCGCGCGTCTTTCGCCTCTAGCCAGCCTGCTAACTGGATCCGGGTCGACAAGGCCGACTTCACATCGGTATGGCGAAGTGCCGCGCTCCAGGTGGGCACAGCCTCGGCCGTGGCGGATGCCCGCGTCACGCCGCTGGACCTCGGCCAAAGCGCCGGGGGCTCGGACTTCGACGGCTCCTTCGCAGGC
>JANXQX010000154.1 GCA_025353305.1 Holophagaceae bacterium | reverse complement strand
CTTGGTGTTGCTGCGGGTCCTCGAGCAGCTTGAGCGGCTTGGCGCCCTGCCACCGAAGCTGCACTTCGGTCAGCCAGGGCTGGAAAGGATGCTGCGGGATGGTTTTCAGGCTCTGCTCGAAAAAGGCCTCCTTGCCCTTGCTGCTGCCCACAGGATCCGGCAGCTCGGCGCGCTGAAGCACCAGGTTCAGGCCCATGATCTCGCCGGTGTGCTTGAGATCGCCTGCGGTGGGGCTGATCCAGACCGACGTTTCGGTGCGCATGGTGCCGTCTGTTTCCAGGCCCTTGAACAGCACCGCATCGGCGAATCCAGGCAGGGCGGAATGGCCCACGGGGTTCAGGTCCAACTCCGTCCACTGCTGAGTGGTGAAGGAATAGCTGGTGATCTTCACGGCTTTCCTCAGCCGCGCCGCTTCACGCATCTTGTTTTCCACATCTCCGGGCCAGAGCAGGGCGCCGGCCCGCATGGGAATGACCTTGACCTCGAAGCCATTGGACTTCACCCGCAGCTCTTTTGGGGTCGACGGCGACCAGTCGGCCTGGCCTTCCAGCGGTTCTTTGGAGATCTGGGTCCGCCAGGTGAAATGAAGGCTCCCATCGGCGTTGCGGACGCTGGTCTCCTTGATCTCCTGCTGGATCTCAATGCCCAGCCGCGTGAAGTTAATCCATTCGCGATGTTCGATTCTGGTTGCGGTTCCTTCTGTGCTGGTGCGTTGTTCGGCCCCCCCCAGTTCCTGCCCGGCCACCCATTGCCGGAAGCGCTGGACCTCCGGCGCCTGGGCGAATGCGGGAATCGAGAAAAGGACAACAAACGTCAAGCGGAGAAAAAGGCGCATCCCACCAGTCTGGCAGGAGAGGAAATGATTTGATCCATGCTAGAAGGATTCAGGGGACGGCGAACCCGTACAGATCCGCAGAATTATTATTATTCTGTCCTCCCGCCACCAGCACTTTCCCATTGGGCAGGAGGGTGGCTGAATGGAACTGCCTTGGGGTCGTCATGGAGCCTGTATCCCGGATGGCGCCATTGGAGGGGTCGTAGAGCCAGGCATAAACGGAGTTTCCCGTGCCATAGCCGCTGTCGTGGCCCCCTCCTGTGAAGAGGATTGTGCCTTCGGGGAGGAGGGTGGCTGTGTGAGGCCCCACTATCTCGTTGAACGAACCCTCGGCGGTGAAGGTGCCCGTGGCCGGGTCATAGCTATCCGCGCTGCCATTCCCGGCGACGAGGACCTTCCCATCCTTCAGGAGGACGGCGGTAAGTTGCCCCCTCGGGGCGGTCATTGAGCCCGTGGACGTGAAGGTGCCGCTGGCGGGGTCGTAGAGCTCCGCCGTGTTGCTGCTGCGATCATCGCCGACGATAAGCACCTTGCCATCGGGCAGGAGGGTGGCGGTGAAACCCGAGAAGAATCCTGAGCGGGCGTTCACCATGGATCCGGTGGGTTTGAAGGTGTTGGCCACGGGGTCGTAGAGTTCGGCGCTGGAGAGAGGCAAAGTGTTGGAATCCAAAAGCCCCAGGCCGCCGGCGATGAGTACTTGCCCATTGGGCAGGAGTGTGGCGGTGTGGTGATACCGTGCGGTTCCCATCACCGGGCCTCCCGTGAAGGCGCCCCTGATGGGATCGAAACTCAGGGTGCCGGCCAGGGGCAGTTCCACGCCATCAATGGCAACGCCGCTCCCACCTCCTGCCACCAGCACCCTGCCATCATGGAGAAGGGTGGCTGTCTGCCCAGATGTCATAGGCATCGAGGGGCCCACCGGTTTGAAAATTCCTGTGGCGGGGTCATACACCTCGGGGCTGTATGAATAGCCGTAGAGTCTGCCGCCCCCCACGATCAGCACCCTTCCATCCGCAATGAGCGTGGCCGTGTGCTGGCTTCGACCGACTACCATGTTGCCTGTGGGCTGGAAGCCCACCGGAGGTTTGGTGACGTGGACAGTGGCGGTGGCCGAGGCTTTCACGCCCGCCTCGTTGGTCACGGTGAGGGTGAAAGTGGTGTCCTGGTTTACGTACACCGCCCCGTAATAGCCACTGGGGAAATAGGTCAAGCCCGGGTCCACGCTCCCATTGCCGTTGTAGTACACGGCTGTGAGCGTTGTCTGGCGGCCGGAGGTGACAGGGTTCGGGCTGGCAGCAAAGGAGAGTATCTCCGGGGGGGGCGGAGGCGGTGGAGGTTCTGCCACGCCGCCACCACAGGCCAAGCCCAGGGTGAGCCCCAGACCTGAACACATAGGGAAGAGGAAACGAAGGAAGCTCCTTGAGCTAGACCCACTGGGAAGGGAGGGGGCGGGAACATCCTGCGCGGCTGAGGAATCCGTGGTTTCAGGTAGCCGAATCATCTCATCTCCAGAAAGAACTGACCTCTATGGCAAAGCTTGTGCCATGGCCTTCACATTGGGTTTCATGCCTTTCACCGCATCGGGGGCCCGCAAACGGTTGCACCCTGACTCAGACCCGTGGCAGGAAGCCACGCTGATCGGCAGGACCCCTCACCGAAAAATGAACTTGAGCTGGACGCAGCCTGAGCCTGCGCTGACCCAGGTGTGGATTAGTCGAATTGGCATCCCGAAATAGAGCCATGGCGAAGCGCTGGGTGGCCAAAATTCGAGCATCCTTCGCATTATGCGCTTTGAGATAAGCCGCGAGCGTTTCAGTGCATTTGGCTCGTAGCCCAACGCCGCTAATTGGTTCCGCTATTTCGCAGGCATGGAACTCGATGCCTCGGCCTTCACTTTTCCAGCCCCAGCCCTTTACGCAGGTGCATCATGCGGTCCTGGTGCTTGGCTTTGAATTCCTCCCGCAGCTTGTCGGCCTTGGCCTGCTGCTCCGGGGTTAGCACAGCGCGCATTTCGGCGCGCAGCGCATGTCCGGCGAGGGCCGTGTCCAGGGTTCGTTGGCTGAGCACCTGATGCGCGGCCTGGATGTCGGCGGTCTTGGCGTTGGGATCCGCCATCACGGCCTGGAAGGCCTTGCGGGCATCCCGCTGCGCCAGGTGCTTGGCTTTCATTTCGTCCTTGTGCTTCTGGCCGATGGCCTTCATCGCCGCTTTCTGGTCGTCGCTCAGATTGAGCTGCTTGGCCATGAATCCAGCCCGCATGGCGGCCTTGCCCGCCAGAAGATGGGGAAGTTCCTGGGGTGGTCCGGGAGGCGGCGCCTGGGCCATCAGGCTCGCGGCCAAGCCGAAGGGGAGGAGAAGTTTGATGTTCGCGTTCATTTGAGAGCCTCCGATGAGTTGTGCCTCGCTTAATGAGAGCTTGCATTGAGCCGATTGGTTGAAGAGAAATTTCGAGCCCACCGCCCACCACCCACAGCCCACAGCCTTCCTGTAGCCTGTAACCGGGAGCTTTTTTGATCGAAACCCTTCAGGCCATTGTGCTGCGGCCCACGCCCTTCCAGGACGGCGGGTTGGTGGTGTCGTTCCTGACTGAGCACGGGGAGCGCAAGGTCGGCATCGCCAAGGGCGCGAAAAAGCCATCCGCCAAATGGGTATCGGCGTTTGAACCTCTGAGCCTGGTGCGGGTGGGGTTTTTCGGGAAGGAACATGCGGAACTGAGGCGGGTCACGCGGTGTGAATTACAGCATTCGCCCCTGACTTTGGGACACCTGGATTCCAGTCTGGTGATGGCTTGCCTGGCGGACATCTTTGATCGCGTGGCCAAAGAAGGCGTGGAAGACGAGCGGCTTTTCCGCCTGCTGAGCGCCTGCGGCCGGGCTCTGAAAGAGCATCCGGATCGCGCGATGAACATCCTGGCCTATGCGGAGCATTGGCTTCTGCACTGCATGGGATTACTGCCCCACCCGCGGGTTTGTGGAGCTTGCGGCAAAGAAACCGCGCCCATCGTATTGCTCTCCGAGGATCATGGCTGGCGTTGCGCTGACTGCACACCGGTGGATCCCGCCAAAGCCCTGCCTGCGGGCATCCGCGAGCACTTGCGCACACTCAGGACCTGCTCCGCCGAAGAGGCCCCGGATACCCGGCCCCAAGCCGCCCGTGCCTGCACGGAACTGTTGCGGAGCCGCTTGATGAAGGAACTGGGTGGCGACCTGCGGAGCTATGAAGTGATGCACCGGATGGTGATGTAGAGGAAGTCGAGAGTTGAGAACTCAGAGTCCGTTCCAACTGTCACGGTCCCTCGTGACCGATGCTCCCCGAATGCCCTGGGAATGCGCCTTTTGCCGTGACACTCGCATGGTGAATGCGGGATTCGTCGCGCTTCCGTAACTTCTCTCAGGAAGCATTGACTCAGGGCCCATGCAAACCATGCTCTACCCAACGATCTTTGGGACATCGAAACGGAGTGCAAGCCTCAGACAAGGCTTCGCAACGATCCGAATGCTGCTCCCCGGGTTGGCTTGACGCGGACGGAAAGCGATGAAGGGCACCGGCCGGGCCCTCCAGGTTTCAGGGCGCGTTTTTCTCAACACCATAGGAGCTTGAAATGTCCACCCAGTCCCTGTACCAGGGCAGCCTTCGGCCTACCCATATCCCCGCCATCAATGTGGTCCATCCCGGCCTGCAGGTCCACTCCATCGCAGCTCCAAAGACGGATCGCCGCCTCAGCTTCCTGATGAGCGCAAACCTCTATTGCGCCTTCGCCGCAGCCGCGGTGCTGGTAGCCCAGGCTTCGCCAGCGTTCACTAAACCCCCCATCAAGGCGGATGGACCGACCGTGGTGGTCGAGCTTCGGCCCCCAGAAACAACTCCGAGGCCCGTCGCCGTAATTGCTCCAAATCTCCCCAACAATCTGCTGTCGAATTCTGCCGCCCCACCGACCATCACGGAGCCCCCGCCAATCGGAGTCCCGGATACGCCATCGACAATCGGGACGAGCGATCTGGGGAGCCAGATCGCGAGCAGCCCAACCAGTCCATTTGGCCCAGGCATCAATAATCGGCCCGGGACATTTCCAAGTACCGACCTGGGACCTCCCCAATCGGGCCCACCCATGGAAGTGAGTTCCAGTGCCGTGAGCATTCTCCACCAGATCCAGCCGGTCTATCCCGCTTTGGCGCGCCTGGCCCGCAAGGAGGGCGATGTGGTGCTGATCATGACGATCAATGAACAGGGCGTTCCCACCGAGGTGAGGATGGATTCAGGCGATGCGGTTTTCAAGACCGATGCCATCCGCGCCGCCCAGCAATGGCGCTTCACGTCCGCCACCTTCGATGGAAAACCACACAGCGCGAGATTCCGGCTGACGCTTCAATTCAGGTTGCGGGGATGAAATGGTCTTCAATGGCTCCCTTGGCGGGGATGGAATTCGATTGGCCAGCGGGAACATTCCCGCCATGGGCCTTGTCCAACATCTCGTACCCAAAAAGCCTGGAGGCCTTGATGAAACCTTTCCTGATCTTTCCCTTGCTCAGACTTACGGGCCTTGGCGCCCTCGCCATGGGTCCTGGAACCCAGGCCCAGGCCATCTCCCAGGCCGTGGATCCGAGCGATTCCATGATCCGTGACGCCTTCGCCCGGCAGGGAATCCGCTTCACCGGGGCCGAAGCCACGCGCATCCGCGTGGCCGTCGTCTACTTCGTCACCCCGGTTGGGAAGATCACCGAAAAAAATATGCAGTAGTTCTCGAAGGCCTTCTCCGCCTGGAATTCCCGGGCCTTCTGGGGCGGCCGCTTCGTGACGAAAGAAACGAACTGAAACGGGCAGGAAACCGAAGCATTTCATCATCCCAAACCACCTCACCATGGAGGCCGTCATGAGGCCCAGCAGGATCGCTCTGTTCAGTTTCACTGGTTTGAGCGCGGTGATCGCGGGTACCGCGGGCCTCGTGTGGCTCTCCCATCACAGGCCAGGCGTGGAAAGGCCAAATGCCAATGTGGTGATCGAGGGGGTTCGAAGGGATTACCCGGCGTTGCCATGGGCTGACTATTCGTCAGCGGTTTCGAAAGCCCGTTCTTCCGAGAAAAAAATGGACTATCAGTCCCGCCTCGCCCCATCCACGCCACAGTCCGCTGCGGTGGCGGGCCAGGGGCTGGTGAATGCATCCGCTGATTCTTCGCAAAATGCCATGATCGCCAGCCAGAAACTCATCCGCACGGGCCAGTTGTCCCTGGAAGTGAAACTATTCGATGAGGCCTTCGCAAAGCTCCAGCGCATCGCGACTGAGAATGGCGGCTACATCGCCGATATCAATGCGAATCGCCAGGATCAAGGCCGGGCCTCAGGCACGGTGGTGGTCCGCGTCCAGCCCAGCCGCTACTTCCAGACCCTGGATGCGCTGCGCACCATCGGCAAGTTGGAGCAGGAGGGTGTCAACACCCAGGACGTGACCAAGGAATTCGCGGATCTGGAAGCCCGGCTCACCAACAAAAAGCAGCTCGAAACGCGGATGCGGGAGATCCTGCGCACCCGTGCCGCCACGATGGATGACTTGTTCGCAGCGGAGCGGCAGCTTTCGCAGGTGACCGAGCAGATCGAGCAGATGGAAGGACAGCGGCGTTACTTCCTGCAAATGGTTTCAATGTCCACCATCTCCGTGGAATTGCACGAGCCGCTGGTGGCCACCAAGGCAATCGAACCCGAGAAACCGGGGCTTTTCGCGCCGGTGGCCGTGGCGGCCAGGAGTTCAGTCGAACTGCTCGTCCAACTCCTCGCGCTGCTGGTTTCAGCTCTGGTTTTTCTGGCTCCATGGTTGGTTGTGGGAGCGGGAACGTGGGCGGCCATCCGCCGGATGGCGAGCCGAAGAAAAGCGCAACAGGAGGGCTGATGGCAGGACAGCCGAGGGTCGAGAGTCAAGAGCCTCAAGTCCCACCGCCGACAGCCGCCGCGCTACACTGGTTCCGGCCTTGATTCCCTTTTGAATCCCTTCGCCGGAGCATCCATGCGCTACCTCCTTACGAATCTGCCCTTGAACCTGGGTGAGGAAAAGCTGGATCTGGCAGGGCCCTTGAGCTACACCCTGGGCGGAAAGCCTGCCGATTATTCCGACATCGTGCTGGAACGGCGCAGTCTGGACGCGCGGCACAAAGGGGCCATCCGTTTTCTGGTGGCGTTGAGTTTCGGAAGCCAGCGTGATTTTTCCGATGTTGCGTTGTTGCCGGGCCTGAAACTGGAAGCCGCGCCACCGCTTTCTCCGTATCTGGTCGAGCCTGCGCCGCGCAAGCCCCGCGTGGTCATCGTGGGCAGCGGCCCGGCGGGGACATTCTGCGCGTTGCGACTGCTGGACTACGGCATCGAGCCGATGGTCCTGGAGCGCGGGCCGTCCATGAGCGAGCGCGTGCAGAGCATCAATGCGCTTTGGCAACAGGGGAAACTGGACCCCGAAGCCAATTCCCAGTTCGGCGAAGGCGGCGCGGGCACCTTCAGTGATGGCAAGCTCACCACGCGCATCGGCCATCCTGCCACCCGCTATGTTCTGGAGACCTTCGTAAAGTATGGCGCGAACCCTCGCATTCTTTATCTCTCCAAGCCTCACGTGGGCACCGATGTCATCCGCAAATGTTCGGTGCTCATCCGCAAGGACGCCGAAG
>JANXQX010000336.1 GCA_025353305.1 Holophagaceae bacterium | reverse complement strand
TGGACATCGTCATCGATGATGCGGCGCCGGACAAGCTGGCGGAAGGCGCCATCGCAGGACTGCGCAAGAGCAAGCCCGCGCTGATGATGCACGAGTCCTTCCTCAAGAAGATCCGCGCAGGGAATCTGCGGGACCACCTGGACCGCTTGGCGGATTGCGATTGGGTGGTGGAAGTCGTGAAGGAAGACCTCCAGATCAAACGCGAATTGTACGCGCGCCTGGAAAAGCATCTGAAACCGGGCGCGTGGATCAGCTCCAACACGTCGGGCATACCGTTGAAACTGCTCGTCGAAGGCCGCACCGAGGCTTTCCAGAAGCACTTCGTCATCACGCACTTTTTCAACCCGGTGCGATATCTGCGACTGCTGGAATTCGTGAAAGGACCTGATGTCGACGAGGCCCCGGTGCAGGAATTCCGAACCTGGCTCGAAGAGAAGCTGGGGAAGGAAGTGGTTCCCGCTTTCGACTCGCCTACCTTCATCGGCAACCGCATCGGCATTCACGGAATCATGTCTGTGCTGCACCTGGCACTGGCGGAACATATTCCTTTCGAAGTCATTGATTCGGTGCTGGGTGATGCGGCGGCCCGGGCCAAATCCGCGTCCTTCCGGACCGCGGATCTGGCGGGGGTTGACATCATGTCGGCCACCGCCCAGAACGTTTACGATCTTTGTCCCAATGATGAGGCGCACGAAGTTTTCAAGCGCCCGGATTATCTGCAGTGGATGCTCGACAACAAGCTCCTGGGCAACAAGACCAAGGGCGGGTTTTTCAAGAAGGGCGAAAAGGACGAGAAGGGGAAAAAGACTTTCCTGGCCCTTGATCCCGCCACTCGCGAATACCGCCTGCAGATCAAGAAGGATTGGCCGATCCTGAAGGAGCTGAAGGGAATCGATGATCCCGCAGAGCGGGTGAAAACGCTGCTCACCAGCGACAGCGAGGCCGGAAAGCTGGCCTGGCGCTGCATTGCGCCGAATCTCACCTATGCCGTGAATCGCCTGGGCGAGGTGACCGACCTGCCGCTCAACGTGGACAACGCCATCAAGAACGGCTTTGCGTTTGATCTCGGACCCTTTGAATTGTGGGATGCGTTGGGCGTGGATCGCGTTGTCGCCCGCATGGAGTTCGAGGAGCTGGCCGTTCCCGGGCTCGTGCGTCAGATGCTCGCCAAGGGCATCTCCAGTTTCTACCAGTGGGAACATGGCGTCCCCTCGGCCCAGCTGGACATGAGAACAATGCAGTTCGTGCCGATCCTGGAAGACAAGAAAGTCATCCAGCTCAAGCGCGAGATCGGCCGCGGCAAGGTCATCGCCGAGAACTCCTCGGCGCAGCTCATTGACCTCGGCGACGATGTGGCCTGTCTCCAATTCCGCACCAAGATGAACGCGCTCGACGATGGCATCGTGATGCTCATGGAGGATGCGCTCCAGAAACACATTCCGGGCCGGTTCAAGGGCCTGGTGCTGGGCAACCAGGGCCAGCATTTCAGCGCCGGGGCCAATCTCGTTTTCGTGCTGAACGCCGCGAAGGACAAGCAGTTCGACTTGATCGAAGAAGCCTCCCGGCGCCTGCAGTACGCGGCGCGGATGCTCACCTATGCGCCATTCCCCACGGTGGCCGCGCCCTTCAACCTGGCGCTTGGCGGCGGGTGTGAATTGACCATGGCCTGCCAGCGGGTGGTGGGCCATGCGGAGTTGTACATGGGCCTAGTGGAAGTGGGTGTGGGTGTCATCCCCGCCGGCGGTGGCTGCCTGCAGATGCTGATGCGCATGGAGGAAGCCATGAAGGCCAAGGGCGAACTTGGCCCCATGCCCAAGATCAAGGCGGCGTTCGGATTCATCGGCACCGCCAATGTGAACACGAGCTTCGACGAGGCTCAGCGCAACGGCTACCTGCGGCGCACGGACCTCCGCGTCATGAACAAGGCCCTCCTGCTCAACGATGCCAAACAGGAAGTGCTGAAGATGGCCGCTGACTTCAAGCCAATCGAGGAACGCACATTCAGGCTGCCGGGACTTGGCGGCGTGGCGGCCCTCAAGAGTGCGGTCAAGGATTTCCAGCACCAGGGTCTAGCGTCGGAACACGATGCCATCATCATGGGCGAACTGGCCTACATCCTTTGCGGCGGCGATGTGAGCCCGGTGCAGGAAGTCACCGAAGAACGCATCCTGGAACTGGAACGCCAGGCCTTCGCGCGGCTCTGCGGCTACGAAAAGACCCAGGCCCGCATGGATAGCATCCTCACCAAGGGCAAGCCGCTGCGGAATTGAAACCCATCAAAGCGATACGGTACCCCGATACCATGGAGGCATGATCCCTATCCACCTCCGGTTTGCGCTTGTCGCATTGATTGATTTGGCTGGTTTCTCGGCTTACGCCCAGGCGCCCCCGCCGGCCGCTCCACTGCCTTCCTATTTCCCGCTGCTGGCGGGTATGGAGGTGAAGGAAGGGAAGCGTGAGGCATGGCCCTACGATCAGGAGATTTTCGACCTGCGCAACCCGGCGACCCTCGGGCTGGTGAAAGTACCCGTTAAGGGACGCACCTGGCGTTTTTTCCTGCATTCCACCGAGGCCCGCCCCATCGGTGCCTTCTCCCTGATGGCCAAATACAAGCCGCTGTTGGAAGAGGCGGGCTGGACCTGGCAGTGGGAAGAGCGGGGCATCGCCAAGCGGGCTGTGGGGGAGTCGGAAACCTGGTTGCGCATCGCGCCTTCGGGGGGTGGGGAATTAAGGGTGGTGCTGGTGGAGAAAGGCCTGCCCCGCGTGCTGGTGCTGCCAATTCCCGGCCCCACGCCGGAGCTTCCCACCGGCAAGGAGGATTTTCCGTACCTGCCGCCCTGGCCTGGCGCCAAGCTCGTGGCCAGCGCAGTGAGCCAGGCGCCGGTGGGACTGAAACTGCCCGATGGGAAAGAATCCCTGGCCATGGTCAACTACATCGATAAGGAATATCAATTGATCGAAACGCCTGCGGCCGCGGAGTTCCTGGCGGCCTACCGCGCGGCGCTGGAAAAGGCTGGGTGGGAGATTGAAGGGGCTCAACGCGGATCAGTGCCCCAGATCCAGGCCAATTACACCAGATCGGGCCGCGACATCCGCGTCACGTTGAGGCTTTCGGACGATGCCCTGGGCATTTCCGTGGCGGATGTCGGAGCCCAGATCGCAGGACCTGCCAAGGAGAAAAAATAAATGAGCCAGGAAAAATTGATGCGTGCCCTGCAATTTGAAATGTCAGGCGATCCCAAGGAAGTTCTCCGGATGCGGCAACTCCCGGTCCCTGAGCCGGGTTTGGGTGAAGTGCGGTTGGCGATGCAATTGCGCCCCATCAATCCCTCAGATGTGCTTCAGGTGAAGGGCGTCTATGGTCGGAAACCACCGTTGCCCGCCATTGCGGGACTCGAGGGCCTGGGCCTGGTGGATGCCGTGGGAGAGGGGGTTTCCGGCTTCTCCATCGGTCAGCGCGTGGTACCTCTGGGTGTCCAAGGCACCTGGGCGGAGTTCGTGGTCACGACCGCAGATAATCTGGTCGCCATCCCCGATGGCCTGACTGACGAGGCCGCGGCCCAGGTCATCGTGAACCCCCTGACAGCCTGGATCATGGCCGTGGAGGAATTGAAGCTCGGGCCGGGTGAATGGCTGGTGCAGACCGCTGCGGGCTCTGTCGTGGGCCGCTGCCTCATCCAGATCGCCAAGCTGCGCGGCTACAAGACATTGAATCTGGTGCGCCGTCCTGAGCAGGTGGCCGAATTGTTGGCCGAAGGCGCGGACGCCGTGCTTTGCACCGAGGATCCGAGTTGGATGGACAAGGCCCAGAAGATCGTTGGGGCCAGGGGGGCCGCCGCAGGCGTGGATTCAGTGGGTGGGGGCCTGGGTGGATCGGTGGCGATGCTGCTGAAGCGGGATGGGACCCTACTGGTTTATGGCGCGCTTTCCATGGATCCACTCAAGGTGGCGGGTGGCCAATTGATCTTCCGTACGCTTACCATCCGTGGTTTCTGGCTCACGGATTGGAAGCTCCGCACACCAAAAAACGAACGGGATGCGATCATCGGCGCGCTCCTGGAAGCCATGTCCAAAGGTCAGGTATCTCCGCCGGTAGAGGCTGTTTTCCCTTTGGCCGAATTCCAAGCTGCCATCGAGAAGGCCGATGAGCCTGGGCGCAACGGCAAGGTGTTGCTGGCCAACTGATTTCGGAGTCGTGGTTCTATTCGATAGGATGAAGTTTTCCGGATGCCTTCAGATGACTGATATGAAATCTGCTCCAACTACCCGGTCGGCCCTCAAGGATGAAGTCTTCCTGCGCATGGCGCAGGAATTGAGCCGTCTCGGCACCTGCTGCCGCCTGAAAGTGGGGACTGTCCTGTTGCGTCCTGATGGGGGCATCGCGGCGGCAGGGTTCAATGGGGCCCTGCCTGGCATGCCGCACTGCACGCCAGAAACGTGCAACGAAAACACACGCTGCCTGCACACCAGTCATGCCGAGGAAAATGCCCTCGGGTTTTGCGATGGCCCCATAGCCACCGCCTATGTCACCCACGAGCCCTGCCTGACCTGCGCCCGCGCGCTGGTGCGCCGGGGCGTCCGGCGCGTGGTCTTCGCCAAGGCCTACACCAGCATCGGCGAGCAGGAGCGGCAAGAACGCCAGGGCATTCTCGACCACTACCACGTTGCCTGGGAACAATTGGGGGTTTGATGCGTGGCG
>JANXQX010000147.1 GCA_025353305.1 Holophagaceae bacterium | reverse complement strand
CTGGGCGATCCCAGCAGCTACCTGAATCTCAGCGTGTATCTCGAAGTGGGCCAGAGCCGGGATCGCGCCATGCTGCTGCGGGATCTGGTGGCGATCCAGTACCAGCGGAACCAGACGGCGTTCGAGCCGGGCAATTTCAGGGTCCGGGGCGATGTCATCGAGGTCTATCCGGCCTACGAAGATGTGGGCTATCGCATCGAATTGTGGGGAGACGAAATAGAGCGGTTGACGAAGATCGATCCGCTGCGCGGCATCGTCATCGAGAAGCTGGATACGCTGACGATCTGGCCCAAGACCCACTACGTCACGCCCGAGGACAAGCTGAAACTCGCCATCCGCGAGATAAAGAACGAGCTGGAGCTGCGCGAGAACGAGTTGCGTGGGGTGAACAAGATCGTCGAACTGCAGCGTCTGCACCAGCGCACCATTTACGACATCGAGATGCTCAAGGAGATGGGCATGTGCTCGGGCATCGAGAACTATTCGCGCTTCCTCGATGGCCGGAATCCCGGCGAGCCACCCCACACCCTGCTGGATTATTTCCCCGAGGATTTCGTGCTCTTCATGGACGAGAGCCACGTGGCCACAGGCCAGCTCCACGGCATGTACAACGGCGACCGCAGCCGCAAGACCACGCTGGTGGAATACGGCTTCCGCCTGCCTTCGGCCCTGGACAACCGCCCCTTGAAATTCGAGGAATTCGAAACCCGGGTGAAGCAGGTCATCTACGTGAGCGCAACGCCCGGCGATTATGAATTGCAGCAGAGCGGCGGCGTCATCGCCGAGCAGGTCGTCCGGCCCACGGGCCTGGTGGACCCCAGGGTGGAAATCCGCCCCGTGGGCACCCAGGTGGATGACCTTCTGGCTGAGATCCGCCAAGTCGTGGCCAAGGATGAGCGTGTCCTGGTCACGGTGCTCACCAAGAAACTCGCCGAACAGCTCACGGCCTTCTACCAGGAAGTCGGCGTGAAATGCGAATACCTGCACAGCGAGATCGACACGCTGCAGCGCGTCGAATTGCTGAAGGGATTGCGCCGAGGCGACTTCGATGTGCTGGTCGGGATCAACCTTCTCCGCGAGGGCCTGGACCTGCCGGAAGTATCTCTGGTGGCCATTCTCGACGCGGACAAGGAAGGGTTCCTGCGCAACACGCGCTCCCTGATCCAGACCATTGGCCGTGCTGCCCGCAACGTGAATGGGAAGGTCATCCTCTACGCCGATGTGATGACGAAATCCATCGTGGCGGCCATGGGCGAGACCGACCGCCGCCGCGCCAAGCAGCTGGAGTACAACCTGCTCCACGACATCACGCCGGAGTCCGTGAAACGCAACCTGGACGACGTGATGGGCGAAGCCCTGGCGCGGGAATTCATCACGGTGCCCAAGGAAAAGGTCGCCGAAGATCCGATCCTCTACCTGGACGACAAGGGCTTTGTGCGGGAGATCGCCAAGCTCGAGAAAAAGATGCGCGACCTCGCCGACCAGATGAAATTCGAGGAGGCCGCCGAATTGCGCGATCACGTGATGATGTTGCGCCGCGAGCGGCTGACGGACGTGCTTGGGGCCGTGCCGGCGACGGGGCCGGCCGGCTGATCAGGAAAGTTGTTTCATAGGGCGCATCAGCGGCCCAGGCGAGAGGTCCAGCTTGTCGTGACGACAATGGCGTCCGCGCCCTGGCCTGGAAGATTCTCCACCACCAGGAATCTTTCTCCATCCGCGGTCACATCGTAGTCGTGCCATCCGGCAGCGCTCATTCGGAAGAGCGGCTTCGGCTTGCCGACCTGAAGATTCGCTCCGGGCTGGATGGGGGTGGCTATCAGCTCGTTGTCTACGGAGACGAAATAAAGCTCTTTCCCGTCTTTCTTCCAGCGTGGACGCGATCCACCAGACATGGAAATCCGGATGCGTTCTCCTGGCTCCTGGAAAGACGTAAGGTAGATTTCTGGGCGGCCCAGTTCGGTTCTGCAATAGGCGATCCAACGCCCGTCCGGAGAAAACTGGGCCGATGTGAAATCGTTGGCTTCCGGCACCGACAGCAACTTGCGGGGAGGGCTTCCGCCTTTCACATCAACTGCCCAAAGGCCAGGACCCGACTCTGAGAATGCGGCGAAGTAAAGTATGACGCGACCATCGGGCGACCAATCCTCAGCGTACTGGGTTCTTCCTGGAACGGTAAGCGGATCTGGCTCACTGGCTCCATGCAAAGCCATCGTATGCACGGAGGGCGGATGGCCCAACCTTCCAATGCTGAATGCGATTTGGGTGCCGTCGGGAGACCAGATCGCGCGATGGTGATCTTCCGTCGCCAGTTCTAGGCGGGTGAGCACATCCCGCGTAAGGTCGCCGATCCAGATGCCGGCGAGGCCAGTATGCGGATCCACCCTTTCCGCGGCCAGCTTGCGCGAGTCTCTGGAAATGCGAATTGATCGGAATTTCCCTGGAGAGGGCAGCGATCCCATTGGACGGCCGCTTCGATCGAACCAGGATAAGCGTGTGAGGCCCCGGTTATCCCGGGAAGCCAGGAATCCGTTGTTCGAGGCTGAGAACAGGCCGATGCCGACGTTGGCGTGCTGGGAGATCTCCTGTCCCGCGGGGATGGCATCGCCAGAGAGCCGCAGCCGATCGGTATCGAAAAGTTGTGCGATCAAGTTCCCATCCCGGGCGAAGAGAATATGGCCGAAGGCGTGGCCGGAGGTGGCGGGGACGTAGACCGCCCGGGTGCAGTTCGACAATAGGGCCACCGTCCGGTCATCCGCCGTGTTCGCCACGCGGACATTGGGCCTACGTTCGGACTCGATGCGCCCAAGGTACAGGAAGTGGCGCCCATCGGGAAGAAAGGTTGGCCAACCGACATTAAGTTCTTGCCGTGAAGCATCCGCCTTCAGCACCAATTTCGAAGGGCCCCCTCCTTCCGGCACGAAGCTGATGCCCGCTGCCGCAAGGCCTGAAAAGAGAATCCCGTGCTCAGTACCCCAAGAACCCGATGGAAAGGAATCCGGGACATCGCATAGAGCCACGGGCTGGCCCCCCAGGGAGTCGATCTTCTTCAGCTTCCCATCTGCGAAGAAGGCTATGAAACGACTATCGGGGGACCAGAAGGGCGCCGATGCGCCTTCTGTGCCTGGAAGCACCGTGGCGGACAATTCGGCAAGCGGCCGGACCCATAGCGATTTGCGGCCATCTGACCCCACAGCGACAAAGACGATGAGTCTGCCGTCTGGCGAGATCGCGAAGAGGATTTGCTGTTGGACCCACCCGAATCGACTTCCCTCCGGTGCCAAGACTTCGAAGCTGATCGGGATCGCGGGCTCCCCGTGCGGGGCGCTGCGGTGTCCAAGCCACAGGGCGAGAGCAATGGCTGCGGCGATGACAGCAATCAAGCCTGTGCGGCGCAGCATCGCAGTCCGTTTGTGGTCGGTGGACAGGCCCAACGCAGGAGCACTCCCTGAATCGCCAGCGGCGGACTCACGCTTAGGTGTGATCCGCGCCGGGCTACCTGAATTTGCGGGCCTTCGGCCCGCAGGCGCTACGCGCCTCGCGAAGCGATTTTGAGCCGGAATCAGTCATGCTGGAGCTTGGCGCTTTCTTGGTGCCTTCGTGTCTTGGTGGTGAATTTTAATTTTTTCGAATGCAAACTCGTATGAGTCATTTTCAACACTATTGAACGCGACTTGGTATGAAATAGGCGATTGCCGATTTGGCTGAGGCTCCTCAATCGCCCATCGAAATTTCCCGTCATTTCCCGTTGATGAATTTCGCCAGGCTGTCTGGATCCAGAGCACCCACGTTGCGGCGGATTTCCTTGCCATCAGCGTCGATCACGATGAGGGTCGGATAGCCCCTCAGGTTGAACCGCTCAGCCAACTGCTGGCCCTCTTTGTTCGGGGTACCGTCCATGCTCTCGACCATGATGGAAAGAGGCACCATTTTGGACAGGGCTCCTTGGGCCGTGGGAGTCGGAAATACTTTCTTCTGGAGCAGTTGGCAGGGTCCGCACCACTCGGCCCAAAGGTCCATGAAGATGAGCTTGTTTTCAGCCTTGGCGCGCTTCTGGGCAGCGGCAAGGCCATGCTCCCAACCCACCGAATGGCTGGCCGGACCAGCGGCGATCATTGGAAGGGTGGCTGCGAAAAGGGCGGCAATAAGGCGCATGAAATCTCCGTTCAGGTATGGGATGCCGACAAGTGGGGTGGCGTTCCCTCGCTAGTTGAGGATATCGCAAGAGCCCAAGGCTAACGAGCCATGTGGGTGGGCTAGCAAGCCATCACTTTCATGACAGGGCACGCAACACCTTCGATCTCGTGCAGAACACCATCCATCGTGTCGGCCTCCGGCCGACATAAGGGTCCGTAACGAACTTCGAGGTTGCTCGCAGCATCATCCATCGCGTCGGCCTGCGGCCGACATAAGGGTCCGTAACGAACTAACCAGGAAAGCACTGGTTATTTCGTAACGGTCCCTAATCGCCCTGAAAACTCCGCCGTAACACTCTTCGACCCGGTGTTCGACCCACACAAAACCCAAAGGAGACTTCCATGCGCAATCTGCTTGCAACACTCGCTCTCGCCTTCGTCACCGTTCTGCCCATGGCCGCCCAGACCCAGACCCGCTTCATCAAAGTGGACGTGGTCAGCAAGTCCATGAGACACCACCACGGGGAGGACGGCCCCACCCAGGTCCATATCAGGCTGCCGCTGAATCTGGCCAAGGGCATCCTTGAGACCATCTCGGACCAGGAAATCGACATCAACGGCACCGTGGATTCAGAGGGCGGTTCCAAGAAGATCCATAAAATCCAGAAACTCAAGCTGGAGCAGCTGGTGAAGCTGCTGGAATCCGCCAAAGCCGGTGACCTGCTCCTGGAAGTCACCACCGACAAAGGCGACCACGTGAAGATCGCTGTCGAGTAATCCCCCTCCCGAGCCCAGAACCCTGCGATGCCCCGCCTGAAAAGGCGGGGCATTTTTTGGGGCAATAGTCGATTGGGCATGGTGATCGGGTCATTGGAACTGAATGCGCCAAGGGTGCGTCCCAAAATAGTCAATCGAAAATCAATAATCGAAAATTTCCACATCCGCTAACCTCTGAGGATGCAA
>JANXQX010000145.1 GCA_025353305.1 Holophagaceae bacterium | reverse complement strand
CCGGTATTCCATGGGATGTGGAAAACCATCGCCGCCAACATCGGCAAGTACCACGGGTATCCGCGGCTGGTGGGCGAGACCGGCGGCAAGGATTTCATCCTGGCCCATCCCAGCGCCGATCCCCAGGCGCTGGTGACCGCCATCGTGCGCGGGGCGTTTGAATACCAGGGACAGAAATGCAGCGCCGCCAGCCGGGTCTACATTCCCTCGAACCTTTGGCCCAAGGTGAAAGACCAGCTCGCCGCGCAGGTCGAAAGCATCAAGATGGGCGATGTGGGCGACTTCTCCAATTTCATGGGCGCGGTCATTGACGCGGGTTCGTTCCAGACGCAGAAAGAAGCCATCGAAGCGGCGAAGGCCTCCAGCGATGCCAGCATCCTGGTGGGTGGACAGTGCGATGATTCAACAGGCTATTTCGTGCGGCCCACGGTGATCGTAGCCAAGACCCCGAAGTACCAGACCATGTGCGAAGAGCTCTTCGGACCCGTGCTCACCGTGCATGTCTACGACGAGCACCACTGGACCGAGATCCTGCACACGGTGGATCAGACCAGCCCCTACGCCCTCACCGGCGCGGTCTTCAGCCAGGACCGCAAAGCCGTGCAGCAGGCCATGGATCTGCTCCGCAATGCCGCCGGGAATTTCTATATCAACGACAAGCCTACCGGCGCGGTCGTGGGGCAGCAGCCCTTCGGCGGCGCCCGCGCCTCCGGCACCAACGACAAGGCCGGCTCCATCCTGAACCTCGTGCGCTGGATCAGCCCGAGGACCATCAAGGAAACATTTGTCCCTGCCACCGATTACCGCTATCCCTTCATGCAAGGGGAGTAAAGCGGAAGTAAACTGGTCCGAGCATGCTAGTGGAGGCCTGGGCCATGCCAAAGTACCACCGCTTTTACGTTGAGCTCCTGGACATCGAGCCTGTCATCTGGCGGCGATTTTTGATCGCGGCCAATGCCAGTTTGAACTTTTTTGACCTTCACCAGGCGATTCAAGACGCTATGGGATGGGAGGATTCCCACCTTTACGACTTCAGGAATCCGGACGGTGACCTACTCGCCGAGCGCGGCGCCTTTGACGACGCTGCAGGCCCCGTCAAGGAAGCTTCTGGCATCAAGGTCGCGAGCTTCTACAAGCCAGGTTTGCATGCTTTCTACACCTATGACTTGGGCGACTCCTGGGAGCACGCTGTGCAACTTGAAGACGTGGAAGAGCGGCCCGAGCGATTCTTCCGCCTGTTGCTCGACGGTGAAAGAAGTTGCCCGCCTGAAGATTGCGGAGGTCCTGGTGGGTATGATGAATGCTGCGATGTGGCGACGGGAAAAAAGAAAGACCGGGAAATGAAATCGTGGCTGGGTAATTGGAAGCCAGATGGCTTCAACCCAGCCATTTGGGGGAAGAAACACTTCAACATCACTAAAAACCAGGGAAACTGAATCCTGGGGTCCGCCATGACCCGTGTACCCAAAACCTTCTGAAACGATAATTCCGAGGGATACATGCCGGATAAGAAAACGACGCCGCTCTTCCCGCTCCGCAAGGGCCGGCACTCCCGCCAGGCCCACGTGGATCTGCCGGAGGGGACATTTGAGGAGGAACACGCGCGGCAGGGATTTTTCGGGAAGACCACCCATCTCTACCGCCTGCATCCTCCCACGGCGTGGACCCGCATCGAGGGCCCGCTCACACCCCACAGCTACGATCTGAACAACATCTTTCCCGTGGACCCCGCCGTTGAAGGCGATTCGCTGCTGCAGCAGGCCCGCGCGGGAGCGCTGCTGGAATCCATGTTCGGTTCGCAGGAAATCGACTTTGCGCCGGTCTGCATCCTGCACAACGCGGATGTGGCGCTGCACTACGTCGCGCCCGAACCCATGGATTTCTTCTACCGCAACGCCGATGGCGATGATGTCTATTACATCCAGACCGGCGGCGGAAAATTTGAATGCGACTTCGGGAATCTGGCTTACGAGAAAGGCGATTACCTCGTCATTCCCCGGGGCACCACCTACCGCTTCATTCCCCATGACGAGGTGCAGCGCTACCTGCTGATCGAGTCCTTCAGCGAAATCACCTTGCCGGACCGGGGCATGCTCGGCCCCAACGCGCTCTTCGATCCTGCCATGATCGACACGCCGGAATTGGCTGAATACGTCGAAGGCGAGGGCCGCGAGTGGGCCGTCCACATCAAGCGCGAGAACCAGATCACGAAGGTGGTCTACCCATTCAATCCCCTGGATGCCGTGGGCTGGAAAGGCGATCTCACTGTGTGGCGCATCAATGTGAAGGATATCCGCCCGGTGATGAGCCACCGCTACCACTTGCCGCCGAGCGTGCACACCACGTTCGTGGCGCAGAACTTCGTCATCTGCTCCTTCCTGCCCCGCCCCTTCGAGGAGGAGGAAGGCGCCATGCGCGTGCCCTTCTACCACCGCAACATCGATTACGACGAAGTGCTGTTCTACTCCGACGGCCATTTCTTCAGCCGCGACGGCATCGGCCAGGGCATGGTCACCTGGCACCCGCAGGGGATCCATCACGGGCCGCACCCCAAGGCCATCCCCTTGAGCCGCACCAAGGACCGCACGGACGAAGTGGCCGTCATGGTGGACACCTACCGCCCCCTCAAGGCCACGCCCGCCGCGGAGCTGGTGGAGAACCGCGATTACTGGGCGTCCTGGAAATAGTCCCGGGTCCTGAGGTTCTGAAGGTGCGGCCTCCGGCCGCGCTAACCTGGAAGCGCCGCAGGCGCATCAACTCGAACCTCATACCTCACACCTCAGGTCCCCATGCCCATCGCCATCCTCCAAAGTTTTTCCCATTGGCTCGACCGGAGCGGCTGGGCCAAGGTCTACCATCTGGCTTTGGTGCTGCTGGTTGGCGCCCTGTTTCTGTGGGTGGTGCAAATTGTCGGGAAAGCCGTTCGCCGTGCGGTGGACGATGGTGATGACAGCACGACTTCCGAGGCCGAGCGCCGGGCCGATACGCTTTCGGCGGTGCTGAACAGCACGGCCCGCGTGCTGGTGTTGGCCTTCTTACTGCTGATGGTGCTGCAGGAATTTGGTGTCAACATCGCACCCCTCATCGCGGGCGCGGGGATCGCTGGCGTGGCGCTGGGCTTCGGCGCCCAGTCGCTGGTGAAGGATGTGATCTCCGGATTCTTCCTGCTCATGGAAGACCAGTTCGGTGTCGGCGACCTCATCAGCATCGACGAAAAACACGTGGGCACCGTGGAGCGCATGACGCTTCGTGTGACCCAGCTCCGTGATGTGGAGGGCCGCGCCCATTTCGTGCCCAATGGCTCCATCAACCGGGTGATCGTGCTCAGCAAGGAATTCTCGAAAGCGCTGGTGGATGTCGAGGTGGGCTATGACGCCGACCTGGACCAGATCTTCGCGCTGCTGGGATCCCTCGGGGAAGAGTTGATCAAATCCAGGCCGGAACTGGTGCTGGAGCCCACCGATGTCCGCGGCGTCGAAGCCTTCGGCAAGGATGGCTGCACCATCCGGACGCTCACCAAATGCGCGCCGGGAAAACAGTTCGACGTGGCCCGGCTGCTCCGCAAGCGCATCATCGAGCGCTTCCGCGAAGAAGGGATTTCCAGCCCGATCCCCCAACGCATCGTGCATACGAAGGCCGAGAACAGCGGCGCTGCCGAGGCCGTTGCGGACTGAGGGCCCAATTGAATCGTGCGGGAAGTTCAGAACCATCCTCAGGAAGGTTCGGGCCGGGGGTTCTCCTTCTGGGGCGGAGTCCCGATGAGGTAGGTGATGGGCGTGAGCGACCAACCCGACCAGTAGCGGAGGGTTCCGATTTCCCAGTCGTAGCCCGACTCGGGAAGCGAAGCCACGAGGGCCCGCAATTCGTTCGGCGAGTAAGTCCGCACGCATGAGATCAGGCCGTCCCAGAGCGCGAGCACGGCCATCGCGGGCGCCAAGGGGATCAGCAAGAGGCGTGCAGGGCGCCAAGGTGGAAGAAAGGGCAGGATCGGCATGGCGAAGGGCACCGAGAGCAGCATCAAGAGAAGAGCCTGGGGACTGCGTTGGGTCACCTCGAAGACGCCGATGCCCTGTCCTTGGCGTACCGCGTCCAAGAGGATGGCCCGGGCGGCTTCGGGCCGAAAATGGTGGAAGGCCGTGAAAAGGGTCCGGAAACCCTTAAGGTCCGCGGGGAGGGCGGTGGCGTCCGCTGGCCCGGTGCAACCGGACACCCGCCCAGGCGCCAGGGCCGCGAGGCGCGCGTAGGCGGCCAGATTCGGGAAGAAGTCGGTGAGGGTAAGGTGGACCGGCTCGCCCCCTTGGGCGGCGAATACCTTTAGGAGGCCGGGCCACGGCCCGCCTCCCCCGGAGCAGAGGTCCACCACTTCCCGCGTTCCGCTGCGCTCCAGCGCCAAGCAGAGTTTCGGCACCATGCATGCATAGTGGCGACCCAGATTCAGCGCGAAGCCCAACAGGTCTGTTGTGGCGTCCCGCAGGAAGACGGGACACCAGGGCTGATCCTCGAATTCGAACAAATGAACACGGGGCAACGGCTATCCCTCCTGTGTTAAGAGCCTGTTTCAGAATGAGGCGCGGCCGCGAGGGAGGTCAGCCGCGATGCAGCGCAAGAAAGGGGCCGCAGCTGCGTATAGATCATACGCACAAGGCCCGTGACGCCGCGATGTCCAGGCTCTGAGAGCCCTCAAGGGCGGGCGGGACGCCCCGCGTTCCGCTGGGCGTGGATGCCGGCCCTGTCCCTTCGGGCTGGGGCGGCGGGCTTCGCGGGGCTGCGTTACCCTCCCGTGGCGTATGGCCGATATGCCGTGGTCGGCTGCCTTCTCGGTATCGGCTCCGCCGATACACGAGACATACCGAAATCTGCCCCGCTCGCCCGGCGCTCCCAGCGCAGCCACGCCTCATTCTGAAACAGGCTCTAAATCTGCAGCCGCAGCCCCACCAGCCGCCAGGCTTCCGACAGGTCTTCGCGCTGAAGCGCACGGTGGATGGCCTCCTCGATCTGCGTGGCGCCCGGCGGATCTCCACACTTTCGTTCCGCAGACTCCAGATCTGGCAATTCAGCCGTGTTGGCGAGCCGTCCCAGGTCGTTGCCGCTGAGGATCTGGCTGCGCTTCAACACCTCGGGTAGCTGGTCGTACCCAATTGGCCGGCCCGCTGGCTTGGCGATCTCGAACAGCGCATCGCCGAGGGCGCGGGTGTAGAAGGCGCCGCCATTGCGGGCCAC
>JANXQX010000261.1 GCA_025353305.1 Holophagaceae bacterium | reverse complement strand
TAACGTCCAGGTGAGGGGCGGATCGCTCGTTCTTAATCCGCCGAAAATTTTTCCCACATGTTGATGAATTTTTCACGGAAGATCTGAGCCTTGCGCTGAATCGCTTCTTGGCCGATTGCAAACCCATTGTTTTCGAGCAACAGTTGTGCGATTTGCCTACGGATCCGCTGCTTATATTCCAGCTTCTTGTCGGCGATGCATTTCTCGAGAATGGATGCATTGGCGCTGCCACGCCAGTTCCTGTAGACGTTCAGGACGGCGGCGATGTTGTACATCTCCTCTGTCACGGGACCGTACTTGTTCGTGTCGATGAAATCGATATTCCGGTAGTACAGCACCACCTTGTCCCGACGGTGCGTGAATTCCTCCTCGTGGATGGCGCTCATGATGTCCCTTGCGTCTTCGAGGTTGTTCTTGGCAGCCAGCCACTTATTCATGGCGTCACTGCTCGAGGCGAGATTGATGGCCGATATTGTCCGCAGCAGTCGAACCTGATCCTCCGAGGATAGGACCGGCAGCTTCGCAAAAAGCTCATCATCGCGGATGTCAAAATACTGCGACTTGCAACGAGGGAGATTGTTCCTGAAGGCCTTCGATACGAGGATTTCATTGATTGTGTCTTGAATCCGCACCGAGAGAAGGTCATCGTATGGTCGGTTCTTGTCGATGGATTTCGCAACGACTTCCGACTGCACGCCAAACAGGAGCACTTTCTTCGAATCATAAACAGCCAGCTGGAACGCGAGGCGTTCGCTCGGCGCAAATCCTCCAAGCAGGCCCGCCGCCATGGCACTCGGGGCAGTGAAATCCATGAAATTCAAATCAATCGTGAAATCCGAATTCGATTCCACGACAGAGCAGGAAGGATAGAGAAATCTGCCGAGAGATTCCTTGAACTCTTCAACGAACTGGTTTGCGCGCTCATTGCCGACCTTAAGCGTCTTTTCTTTGCCATCGGCGGTCTTGGTAAGGAGCGTGACCTGGCCCACCTTGAAGGTAGCGCAGCTGCGAATCAGATCGTCCTGTTGGAAGAGCTTCTCGATTGATCGTGTTTTCTGCCACGTGATCGACTTCCCTGCGAACAGATCGACAGGCTGCTGGGCGAAGATAGGAGTGGCAAGAACAAGCGCCACAATAAGCTTTCGCATGACATGACTCCTATGAAGGGTGGGGACTTTTATGGCTCGAAAGGTGTTGTGTTGTCATTTAACGCCATGATTTCCTGGTGGCTTCAAAGTAACAAGGATTAATAAGGGGCCCATACAGACTCTACTTTTATCGAATATCGAAATTAATACTCTTAATTATTGTGTTTAGTACATCGATTGAATTTGATTGCTGTTCCTCAATCAAAACGCTAATTGAATAAAACTGATAGCTCACCCACCGCGCTGCATGTGAAGCCAGTTGTTGAGGCTGGACCAGAGTACTACTTCTTCGCTACGGAAAATCCGTAAAACTCCTCGGCGGTGCTGGGCCCAAGGCTCATGGTGGCGGGAAAATAGATGCCGTGTGGGCCGGGGAACACGGTGCTTACTCGATTGCAAATCCAAAAAATTCCGCGGTGATGTCATCCGCAGAGAATCCCCGTGATTGGTACAGATAGAAAGCCCATTCACCCACTGTTAGGTCTTTCTTTGGGGTAATTAGCCAGGTCCCAGGCTTCTGTTCCTTGACTTCGAATTCTACACATGCGGCGGGGTTCGGATATTCAAGGTCCTTCATTGGCATCATTTTCGAGCTGCCCATGGTGGCGACCCTGCCACGTTTCTCGTCCTTTTCCAGCCGAACCAAGCGAAGGGTGGAACTGGGTTTTTCCTTGCCCTCAAAGACAAAGTTAGGGCGGCCTGCTTTCAATGAAACCATGGCCTTGCCGGGCTGGATGAGTTGCAGGCGAAGAACTAGGCCCGATGCCTTACCGAACAACGCCTTCTGAGAAGCGAGCTGTGTGGGCGATTCCCCTGTGACGGAGATCGTGACCGGCTCGGATGCGCAATAGGCGGTTGTGGCGATGAGCGCCGGGAGGACAAGAGTACGAAGCGGGACCATGTGTTCTCCAATTTGGTGGAAACTAGGGGTGGGAAGCGCGGCCACCACTTCTAAAGGTGATCGCGATGGATGGCTACAGATTGATGACGTAATTCCCTGGATTGATCGTAACCGTTCCGCAGGTTGGGCCGAAGGTGGCACTGAAAGCACCCGAAGGACCCACGATGTTCATGGTTCCAGAGATGGGATACAGACACCCGGACATGTAGTCAGCAACCATGGGGGTTGCGGCAGGAACTGTGATCGTCCAGGTTCCGCTGGCATCGCTGTAACTGTAGGTACCTGAAGTGGAGAACCTGAGGGTGTTGAAATTGATGTTGAAGGTTTCGTTCATCGAGAAGGTGTAGGCGTAGGTATGACCGCCATAGGTCCATTGGCTGGTAAAGGGGCCTTGGGTTATGACGGTGTAGGTGTAGGACTGGCCACCAGGGCCCATTGAGCCTGTGGAAGAAATCACCCCATTCATTCTGCTAGCGAACAAATTCCCATCCAAGGTGAACGAATACCCAAAATTGGTGAAGGTCGTGTTGAACACGTAACCTGCTGCGCTGGTATCGATCACATAGCCGATGGACCCTGTGAAATCTTGGCAGTTAGTGAAATCCATGAGCATCGTCACGTGATTTGGATTGCTCGTATCTGTGGTGATGGTGTAGCAGGTTGTGTAGTCCCTCAATGCAAGGGGGGCTTTGTCCCCGTTCGGAGCGATCAAAGCGGGTATTCCACCGAATCCAGGTGCCATAGAGAATTGGCCCATGCGCAATACGTTACGAACCATTTGCCCGGCCTGTTCCTCGGGCGTCAAGGAGGTCGCATCCGTAACGGTCAGGGATAGGCTCGCCGTCTGCTCGGCCAATCCAGATGAGTTTCCACGAATGACCAATGGATAGGTTCCTGGCGCCACTGTGAGAGCCACCTGGAGCGCCAGATTGCTTGAAGAAGTTGCGGGATTGGGTGTGAAGGTCGGCACAACGCCTGAGGGTGCACCCGTGAGTGTGAAGGTCACGGTACTGGTGAATCCATTCAGCGCGTTCACCATGATTGCGGCATTGCCTGAAGCTCCTGATTTGAGGCTTAGAGTAGAAGGACTCGCCATCAACGTGAAGGATGGTGCAGGGTTCACTGTTACGTTGGCCGTAGCAGTGGCGTTCCCTGTGGAGTTGGCTGCTGTGAGTGTGTAGGTTGTGGTCGTGGACGGGCTCACGCTTACGCTGGTGCCGGCCACCGCACCCACGCCGTTGCTGATGGTCAGGCTGCTCGCACCAGAGACTACCCATGACAGGGTGGAGTTCTGCCCCTGGGTGATGGTCGCGGGAGTCGCTGAGAAGCTGGATACAGTCGGGGGTGGAGTGGGTGGGGGAGTGGTAGTAGTGGTGGGAGTGCCACCACCGCCACCACACCCAAGGGTGGAAGCCAAGATCACGAAGCCTGCACAGCAGGAGAGGAAGGTAGAACGCATGGTGCCTCCGCAGGGGAGTGGGGGTTAGGAAAAGGAGCGCCCGGAGGGCTGTCCGTGGATTGGGTTGGCAGGAGTGTGATTTCCGAGCAGAATCTCAACGGCATCATGGAAGGCGGTCTGCCAGGCCAGGATGTTCTGCGGCAGATAGGACGCTTTCAATGCCATCGCAACGGCGCGTGTAGCGCCGGCGGAGTAGCTCGCTACCAATTGGTCTGGCGGGAGGACATACCGTTTGCCTGATCTATGCAGTAGTGCATCGTTGTGCAGAACCTTCAAGGTTCGAAGGATGCGCTGATAGACAGCCCGGCTATCGCTACCGAGCCAGCCCGCCTCCTGCCCCAACTCGAGAATTCCTCCGGGTGTGAGCCCAAGAGGCGAGTTCTGGAGCAGGTCCAAGATGAGGGGCGCGTATCGGGGTGCAGGGGCCATGATTCGGAAGTCTTTCGATTGAGTCTTGAATATGATTCGAATCATTTGTTTCGACAAGATATATTTTTAAGATACTTTTACTTTTTTCTGGACCTCCGGACGGAGCGATATGATGAACCACGATGCCGAGGCCCGCTGAAAACCCTGATGAACTCCAAGAATTGGCTGCGGAGCTGCCCCGTATCGAGCGTTACACGTTCAGCCGAGTGCTCGGTGAGGGCGCTTTTGGTGTCGTGGTACTGGCTGACGACCGTGAATTGAAAAGGCAAGTCGCCATCAAATTCGTCCATCCCGACCGGCGCCGGGCAGTGGAACTCCTGCAGGAAGCACGAACTCTGGCGCTGATGGAGCATCCGGGTCTGTGCCGTGTTTTCGATGTGGGACAAGCCGGGGGGCGAACCTATATAGCGATGCAGTACCTCGAAGGGGAAACCCTTGAGCAGGCTGGTCCCAAGCTCCTGGCGCAAGAAGGACCGCAGGAGATCGCCCGCATCGTCGCTGTGATTGCCGACGCTGCCTGGTTCGCCCACGCTCGGGGCATTGCCCATCGGGACATCAAGGCTTCCAATGTGATTCTGACCCGCGACGCAGCAGGCACCCTCCAGCCCGTGCTACTGGATTTCGGCCTTGCTTCTCCACTCGAATCCCAAGCATCTGCAGTGCCCTCGGATATCTGGGCTTTGGGCGAAATGCTCTACGTCCTCCTGGGAGGTCCGCCATCCGGCGCGGGACCGTCCAGCTTGGCTGAGAAGCCGGATCCAAATGAACGCCCTTCCCTACTGACTCTTGGGAAGCAAGTCCCGTCAGAGCTAGACGCGGTGGTCTCCAAGGCGACCACCCTTCATCCAGAGCAGCGATACGACTCGGCCCGAGCTCTCGCCGATGATCTACGCTGTGTCCTGGAACATCGGCCACCGTTGGCGATGCCCGTAAATTGGCTGGGTCGCTCAAAACTTTTGGTGCGCCGGAATCCTGTTGGCACAGCCCTAGCGCTTGGAGCAATCTTTCTTATTGTAGCAGGCGGTGGGGCCTTTCTTCAGCAGCGCAGGACCGCCTCCCAGCGCGTTCTGTACACACAGCGTTTCACCCGCGAAGCGGAGCAAATGGAGAGCCTGCTCTACCGGGCTTTCGCAATGCCCGGCGGCGAATCGGCAGCAGTGCTGGCTCAGGTGCGTCAGCACCTCGCAGATCTCCAGCGTGAAACGGCCAGCTTGCCACCCTCTAGCCGTGGCCCCTTGGCTTATGCCCTGGGCCGTGTTGAGTTCACGCTTGGGGATATCCCGGGAGCCCGAAAAGAATTGGACCGGGCTGGGGATTTTGGATTTGAAGGACCAGAGCTGGACCATGCTCGCGGCATGGCCTCTGCCAGATTCTTCCTCCAGGAGATGGATGGAGTAGATGGTAAAGCTCGAGCGGCCCGTCGAAAGAAACTCGAGACGGAATTCCCGGGACTGGAGACCAACGCCCGCCGCTGGTTGCAATCTGGACAACAGTTGTCTCTTAGCACGTCAGACCTCGGCGCGGCCCTGCTGGCCGCAACAGACGATCGCTGGGATGAAGCAATGGAATTGGCAAGGAAGGCCGCGAAGGCCCATCCCTATGACTGGGAGCCTTTGCTCTTTGAAGGATGGATGCACCGACGCGCTGCCAGAGCGCTGCTGGACGAAGGCCGATGGGCAGACTTGGACGTCCGTCTGGCCACCTGGGAAAATATCGTCGTTCGTGCAGAGGATCTGGGTCGTTCCGCTCCTGCGGTGAGGATGGAGCGGTTAAACATTGAAATGACACGCAGCCAGGCCGCCACGCTGAAGGGCGATTTTTCCGAAGAGCGTTTCCAGAAGCTGCGAACCTATGCGGAAAGTGTGCTGGCGTTGGATCCCCAGGAATGGCGGGCTCTCATCTCACTCTCGGATCTTGAGGATTCATGGGGGGCACTTGCCCGAGGCAAGGACCAGGACCCAGGATTCCACCCTCTCCAGTCGGTCGCCTATGCGGACCGAGCCTGCGCGGCCCACCCGGAAGTTAGCCGCTGTTGGACCTCCCTGGGAGATGCTCTTGATAACCTCGCCCGGGCGACCCAGACGCCGGATCGCGACAAGGTGCCCCTTTGGAAGCGGTCCATTGAAGCCTATGACAAGGCCTTGGCCCTCCGCCCCAATAGCCTGAGTGCCCTCAATAACCTCGGATCCACTTGCAACACATTGGGATCCCACCTGGTGGATCACGGCCAGGATCCCCTTGAACCATTGAAGAAGGGTGAACGTGCTTTCCGCAAGGCACTCACCCTCGATGCATTGCCACTCCTCGACAGCAATCTCGCGTTGAATCTTGCATGGCAGGCCATTCATGCTTCCCGGAGCGGGGGCGATGTCGAACGCCTCTTTGCCGAAGCACGAACAACCATTGAGGCTGCATGGGTCAGCCATCCAGATCATCCCAATTTGTTCTTCACCGGCGGAAGCTTGTACAAGGCCGAAGCTCAGTGGCGGATGTTGGGTCACGGTGATCCCTTGCCCGCCTCGAAGAAAGCCCGGGAACTCTTCGAACTCGGCAAGGCGAGGATGCCGGAAAATTGCGAATTTGTCTCCCAGCCCCTCATTATCCTCTCCAACGAATGCGCCTGGAGGATGCGGACAGGTCAGAATCCCGAATCCAGCATTCAGGATCTTGAACGGGCCTGGAGCGCTTATTCACGGAGGACCGATTGCACCGAATGGCGTCTGGCTGTACGAGTCTCAGTGGCTATCGTGCGATTGTTACAGGCCCGCAAGCAGGGGACCTGGCTGGAGTCCGAATGGAAAGAGGCAGAAGTCGCACTCCAGGCCTGGGAGAAGCTCATGCCTGGCAGTAGTGAACTCCAGCTCTTCAAGGCGCGGCTCGCTCACGTGGCATCCGGCTGCGAAAAGCTGCCCGAGGCGCGGCGGAAGCAACTTCAAGCCCTTCAAGAGACCTCGCTTACGCGGCTTCTGGCTATCAATTCTGCAATGAAGGAGGAAGCACAGGTGCTTCGCCAGGAGTAGAAATCAAGCCTGCTTCGGTCCTGACTCCAGGATCTTGACCAAGGCCTGCTGGAAGGCACGGTGCACCTCTTCTGAATTCCCCGAGATCAGCGGGGCTTCCAAAGCTATCCGGAGCACTTCCTCCGCCTCGCGTGCCAGCTCATGCTCAAGCGCACCATCATTTACCAGGAATCGACTCCTCTGCTTGGTCACCAGCCCCATGCCCTCAAGCTGCTGAAGCGCCCGGTAGACCCGCTGATACGCGCCTCGGCTGGAAGGATCGCCTTCCTCCACCAACCCCCGGTCCATGGCGAGTTCCACCGCGCTAGCACAGGAAAGGCCCACCCTCGACTCCCGCAGGATGGATAGGACTCCCTGCATCAAGGGCCAATTGTGGTAGGGACTGAGAAGTGGCTCGGAATCTGAAGTCATAACGAGATTTATGCTACTTCAAAGTGTGTTGATTTGAAACAATCATCCGCACTTTAGGGGATGAACCAGGAAGTAGGGGGCTAGACCTTGGGTGGCGTTGCCCTTTGGTGCTCAAAACAAAGGAAACCTGGGGCCTTGGGTCGGAACGTCAACAGTCGGTTTGGGGCCGGGAGATCCCTTGATGCAATAAGACCCAGTCAAGTGAGGCTGACAAATAACGTAAGGGTCCTTCCAGGCTGTCGACATGGGTCCCCCGAAAAGAGGATTGAAGAATTTCATAATGAAACCATTACAGTCGGCGACCTTCGATGAGGCCCTCCAATCCACAGGGTTTCCTCTCCTAGCCTTGGATCTACGCGCCCTTCCAGCACTTGGTCCTGTCCGGGCTTGGTTTGATGCCCCCCAAGGCACTTTCAACACAGGGGCTGTTTTTTCGGATGCCTGGTGGGATGACGATGCCACCACCCCAACTCATTTCCTTGAAATCTATGATGGGCTATTCTTTGTCGCCCGCACTACCGCTGCACGGCCCAACCACATCAGAAAGGAATAGGTAAGAGCGCTTCAAGTCAGACCGTGATGCTCCCGAAGCGCAGACTGTAGCTTCTTCTCGGCGAAGATGTGCACCGTCGCATTGCTGACCAAGGAGAGGTGCTCCATCGGATCCTGCTTCAGGCAACAAAACGGGAGGCTCTCCATGTGGATGAAAGCATCCCCCTGATTGATGATGCAATTGCAATCGTCGCAGTAATTCGGCGTCAGGCGGTTTGGTACGAGACGCCCGACCGTGATCCGTGTGTATTCTCCTGGACACTCCTTGTCGTAATCCAGTCCCTGGTGGAAGCGGAACGTGTCAACGACTTTGAGACAGAAAGCGGCCTGAGTTAAGACTCCGACCCATCCTCCTGCGGACCCTGCTCGGGCGCGGATTTCCCAGGGGAAACAGCCAACTGCGCTGTTTCCCACGGGCCCCTCCCTTCTTCCCACAGGAAATCCACCTCCCTCGGCCTTCGGCTGGAAAACCCTTTAGGTTTTCCACACGGTCCGCAGGCATTGGTTTTCATCATCATGCTGCTAATTCCTTTTCTTCGATTTTCGGAGCGTTGATCCAGGCTGGCCCGGGGAGTGGCTGGGGTTTCGGACGGCTCTTCGGGAATCGCTCTGGGTGGGCCTGGAAGGCTCGATCCAGAACAACCTGACGGGCGGCGTGAACGGCCTCAGCGCGGCCTTCGTGGACGCTGGCGGGCGTCATCATTCCGATACCGCTGTGGCGGTGCTCGTTCCCGTCTATCGCACGCTCTCGCGTGCTCCCGCGCGCCTTCGGCTTGCGGAGACAGGATCCCTTGTACCACTGGAAGTAGCGGCGGCAGAAGCTGCGGGCGTCCTCGATGGAGCCGAATCGCTCTGGGAACCCAGGGCTGTATTTCAGCGTCTTGAACTGCGCTTCCGAGTAGGGGTTATCGTCCGAAACATGAGGTCGGCTGTGGCTCTTCGTGACTTTTAGATCGATGAGTAGGTTCCCCACCGTCTTGGAAACCATGGCTGCGCCTCGGTCCGAATGCAGGGTTAATTCCCAGTCGCGGATGCCGTGCTGAATGAAATTCTGACGGTGGTACTCCTTGGCAATGTTTTCGTCCTCCCGATGCTGCAGGGTCCAGCCCACCACTAGGCGGCTGAACAGGTCGATGGTCACGTAGAGCTTGTAACGGGAACCCCGCACCGGGCCTTTGAGGTCTGTGATATCCCAACTCCAGACTTGATTGGGCGCTGTC
>JANXQX010000259.1 GCA_025353305.1 Holophagaceae bacterium | reverse complement strand
CAGGGTCGCTGCATCAGCGCCCAGGCTCACCCATTCATCCAAGGGAGCAAGCACGTCCGGACAATGCTGAAGGAGTCCTTCGCGCAGATCTGCGAGCGTCCAAACGAACATGCCTGCGTTCCAATAGTGGCGGCCCGATTCTAGGTACTGCAGCGCCATGTCCATGGGCGGTTTTTCGCGGAAGGCCAGCACCTTCTGCACCGGATCAGCACCACTGCCATCCACTTCGATGTAGCCGTAGCCGGTTTCGGGATAGGTAGGCTTGATGCCGAAGACCACCAGCTCCCGCCTGGAAGCGGCGTGGTTCACCGCAGTCTCGACGTCCTTGACGAATGCTTCCGTATCCCCGATCCAGTGGTCCGCGCTGAGCACCACCATCACGCCTTCGGGAACGCGCCGCTCGATTTCGACCAGGCTCAAGGCCAGGCAGGGCGCGGTGTTGCGGCCTTCCGGCTCCACCAGGATGTTTTCCGGCGGCAGTTCGGGTAGCATCGCACGGGTTTCCTTGGCCAGTTCGCGCGTGGTGACGACGAAGATGTGCCGCGGCTCAAAGTGGCCATCCAGACGGTGCACGGTCTGGTGCAGCAACGTCTCCTTGCCGGCGATGGCCAGGAATTGCTTGGGCCTCTGCGACCGCGACCGGGGCCAAAAGCGGGTGCCCTTGCCACCGGCCATGACGACGGCGACTTTCTGACTGGTTTTCAGCGTGTCCGGCATCTACCAACCCCTTATCGCAGAAGCGCGTTGAGTCTCGCGTATCGCCATCGGCGATACCGAGAAGACGACGGCGATTTTCTGCGGCGAGTTATCCATGATGAAGCATTATCCCCAGAAAGAAGGCTTCAGCGTGAGAGCACGCGCACCATGCCACTCAGTTCCTTGGGCGGTTCCGGGCGGGATTCCAGAACGTAGGAGAGAGGCCTCGCCACCATTTCTCCTGCGTGGGTGCCGAGGTAGAAAGCGTCTTCTCCAGCCAGGAGTCGGTTGACGGCTTCGCAGCCCCAGCGGCTGCCCCAGATGCGGTCCAGGGCCGTGGGGCTGCCCCCGCGCTGAATGTGGCCCAACACCACCACGCGCAAATCCAGGTTGTGTTCTTTTTTCAGGCGCTCGCCGAAGCTGAAGGCTGCGCCACCTCCGATCAGGTTCGACGCCCCGGAGGATTGATCACCTTCGGCCACCACCACGATGGAGCTGAGTTTCCCCCGGTCCCAGTTGGACTTGAGCTGCAGAACCAGGGCTTCGTAGTTGTCTTCCTCGCTTTCAGGGAACAGCACCGCTTCGGCCCCGCAGGCGATGGCCGTGTGCACCGCCAGCATGCCGCTACGGCGCCCCATTACCTCGACGAGGAAAAGCCGTTCGTGGCTGGACGCGGTATCGCGGATGCGGTCGATGGCCTCTACCGCGGTGTTGAGGGCAGTGTCGAACCCAAGGGTCCGTTCGGTGCCAGGCAAATCATTGTCGATGGTGCCGGGGATGCCCGCACACTTGATTCCCTCGAATCGATTCAGAAGTTCCGCCCCTGTGAAGGAGCCATCGCCGCCGATGACAACCAAGGCCTCGATGCCCGCGGCGCGCAGATCTGCCGCGGCCTTCCCCCGAACGTCCGGTTCTATGAACGCTTCACAACGGGCCGTATGCAGAATGGTGCCGCCCCGCTGCAGGATATTGGCACAGGCCCGCGAAGGCAAAAGGCTCCAATTCTGGTTCACTAGACCCTCGAAGCCGTGGCGAATGCCGATGACTTCAACCCCTAGGTCATCCGCCTGCCTTACCACCGCGCGGATCGCGGCGTTCATTCCCGGAGCGTCACCGCCCGATGTGAGGAGGCCAATCCGCTTCATCGGCACACTAGGCATGCCAGACACATCAGTTAGGCTTCTTCTTTGGGTGTTTCGCGGTGGCGGGAGCCCTGTTTTTCGCGGTGCGGCGGCCCTTTTTTGCGTGGGTCGATCGGCTCCTGCGCGCCGACTTGCCCTTGCGCGTATCTTTGTAGTTCGTTTCAGGGGCCGGCAGGGGCGGCGGTTCAGAGATGACCCTTGGCACCGGAGGCAGGTCGCCTTCGGAGATGCCCTGCGCCTGGGCCCGCTGGGTCCTGGCCTTCAGAACCGGATCTTCCGGAACCTGAAAAGCAAAGGTCATTTCACCAACCAGAAGCATGATCGCCGCTGTCTTGAGAATTCGCATGGGTACCCCAGAAGCGCAAATCTAACGCTACCGCTATAAGTGCGGTCATGCCAGCGCCGGTTCCACATCCAGACCGGTTCAGCCTGCTTGGGCTAAACTGCTCCACTAGCCTCTTGGCCATTCAACGGTTATTGCTTGGCTTTTGGAGTCCCCATGCCGTCGTCCGATCAGAGCCCCATCCCCGAATCCGCATTGGAGACATGCCTCCGGCCCTTCCCGGCTTCCGAAAAGGTATTCGTCGTTGGCAGCGCCTCCGGAGTCAGCGTCCCCATGCGGAAAATCACCTGCCAGCCCACCCGGGATTTTGATGGGAAGCTCATCGACAATGAATCCGTAGTGGTCTACGACACCTCTGGCCCCTATACGGATCCGAGTGCGAATATCGACGTTTCCAAAGGCCTTCCAGCCCTCCGCCAAGGCTGGATCCTGGGTCGCGGCGACGTGGAAGAACTGGCCGGCGCCACGAGCCTCTATCGCAAATTGCGGGAACGGGATGCCGGCCTGGACGCCATCCGTTTCCAGGCGGAACGAAGGCCCTTGCGTGCCAAGGCCGGTCGGAATGTGAGCCAGATGCATTATGCCCGCTTGGGGCAAGTCACTCCGGAGATGGAATACATCGCCATCCGGGAAAACCTCGGCCAGGACGCTGCCAGCATCAAGAGCCGCATCACGCCTGAATTCGTGCGGGACGAGGTGGCGCGGGGCCGCGCCATCATCCCCGCCAACATCAACCACCCGGAAATCGAGCCCATGATCATCGGCCGCAATTTCCTGGTGAAGATCAATGCCAATATCGGCAATTCCGCGGTCTCCTCCTCCATCGAAGAGGAGGTCGAGAAGATGGCCTGGGCCACCCGTTGGGGCGCGGACACGGTCATGGATCTTTCCACGGGGAAGAACATCCACGAGACCCGCGAGTGGATCCTGCGCAATAGCCCCGTGCCCATCGGTACCGTGCCCATCTACCAGGCGCTGGAAAAGGTCAACGGGAAAGCCGAGGAACTCACCTGGGAACTGTTCCGCGACACGCTCATCGAACAGGCGGAGCAGGGCGTGGACTATTTCACGATCCACGCGGGTGTGCGCTTGCGCTACGTTCCGCTCACCGCCAAGCGGGTGACGGGGATCGTCAGCCGCGGCGGTTCGATCCTTGCGAAATGGTGCCTGGCGCACCATCAGGAGAATTTCCTCTACACGCACTTCGAGGACATCTGCGACATCATGAACGCCTATGATGTGAGCTTTTCCTTGGGCGATGGGCTGCGGCCCGGCTCCATTGCCGACGCCAACGACTTAGCGCAATTCGGGGAACTGGAAACGCTCGGCGAATTGACCAAGATCGCCTGGAAGCACGATGTGCAGGTGATGATCGAGGGGCCCGGCCACGTGCCCATGCACCTGATCCAGGAGAACATGACCAAGCAGTTGGAAGTCTGCGATGAGGCTCCCTTCTACACCCTGGGGCCGCTCACGACAGACATCGCGCCGGGCTACGACCACATCACATCGGGCATCGGCGCAGCGATGATCGGCTGGTTCGGCTGCGCCATGCTCTGCTATGTGACGCCCAAGGAACACCTGGGGCTTCCGAACAAGAAGGACGTGAAGGATGGCGTGATCACCTACAAGATCGCGGCCCACGCCGCGGACCTTGCCAAGGGGCATCCCGGCGCGCAGGCACGCGACAACGCGCTATCGAAGGCCCGTTTCGAGTTCCGTTGGGAAGACCAGTTCAACCTCAGTCTGGATCCAGATACCGCGCGGGAATTCCACGATGAGACGCTTCCCGCGGAGGGCGCGAAAAACGCCCATTTCTGTTCCATGTGCGGTCCGCATTTCTGCTCCATGAGCATCACCGATGACGTCCGCCGCTACGCCGCCGAACAGGGCCTGAGCGAAGAAGCAGCCGTGGCCAAGGGCATGGCGGAGATGTCGAAGGAGTTCGTGGAGAAGGGCGCGGAGGTCTATCTTCAGTCTTGATCAAGTTTGCGTGTTGAGGTGGTGAGGCACAAAGTTCAATAACGACCGCGCCGGAGGCGCAAACACCTTGGGCCTCACGGCCTCACCACCTCGTACCTCATCCCTGAGATCCGATCAATTTCCGTATCAATTCCACCGCATCTGCCGTGCGATAGGGTTTTTGCAAGAATGCATCCGCGGCAGCAGCAGGATCATCGGAGTCAGCCCCAGTCGGACCGGACTTGCTGTAACCACTGCAAAGAACGATGCGAAGCCCTGGCTTCAACGCGCGCATCGCTGTTATCAATTCAGTGCCCTTCATGCCCGGCATGACTTCGTCCACGAAGGCACAGCGGATGATCCCTGCGTTGGCTTCAAACTGCTTCAAGGCTTCCAGGCCGTTGGCGGCGGTCAGCACTTCGAAGCCGGCCTTCGAAAAGGCCAGGGCGGTAATGGTACGGATGGCTTCTTCGTCATCAGCCAGCAGAATGGTGCCTTCGCTTTCGTAATGACCGTCAACGCTCTTAGAAGGCAACCCGGGCATGGCCTCAGCAGCCGGGAAGAGCAGGTTGAAAGTCGTTCCCGCGCCTGGTTTGCTGTTCACCCACAGACCGCCGCGGTGGGCCTTCACGATGCCCTGAAGAGTCGAAAGGCCAAGGCCCCGGCCCGTGGCTTTGGTGGTGAAGAATGGATCGAAAATGCAAGAGAGGGTTTCCTCATCCATGCCGCATCCGCTGTCCTTCACGCGGAGCGAAACATAAGGTCCGGGCACCAGGTCCTGACCTGAAAAGGCCGTTTCCAGTTCCACATCGGAATAAACGCGATGGGAAGTCGTGAGCGTAAGGCTGCCTTCGGGATTGTCTTCATTCGTGATGGTTTCGATGGCCTCGGTCGCATTGATGACGAGATTCATCACCACCTGTTGCATCTGTATGGGGTCGGCCTGGATAAAGGGAAGATCCGGTGCAAGTTGCAATCGAAGCGCGATGCCCGGCGGACGCGAAACTTCCAGCAATTCTGTCATTTCCTCCACGATCTGGTTCAGCAGCACTGCCTTTGTCGTGAACGCCCCTTTCCCGCTGTAGACAAGGATCTGCGTGGACAGCTCCCCGGCTCTTTCAGCAACGGTGATGGCTTTGAGCAGGTGCTCCATTGCGGGGGAGCGCTCGTCCATGGCTTCCACGGCGGCATCCAGATTCCCCAGCAAGGCGGTCAGGATGTTGTTGAAATCGTGGGCGATGCCACCTGCCAGCAGACCCAGGCTCTCCAGTTTCTGACCGTAGCGAAGCGCCTCTTCGCGTTGCCTGGCTTGTGTCAGATCTTCGATGAGGGTGGTGGCTCCCAGGAATTCACCGCCTGCTCCCAGGAGTGCTGCGCTGTGCCAGCCACAAAAGACCGCCTGGCCATTTTTTGATCGACACTCCAAGGTGTTATGGGTTCCAGCCTTGGATCCTGCGACCTGCTCCAGGGCCGATTCCAGGGCTCCACGCCCTTCAGTCAGGGCGAGTAATTCAGCCATTCCCCGACCCAGGGCTTCCGCTTCGGTGTATCCAAATATCCTTCTGGCCCCGGGATTCCAGGTGCGGACTTTCCGTTCCGGGTCCCATTCAATCACCGCGAGGGGTGTATTTACCACGTGGCTCTCGTGGCGGCTGAGCGCCTCTTCGAGGGCGAGGGTCATGTTCTTTGCCATCGTTTCGGCCCTCGCCCGGGTGGAGATGAGAGACCAGGCCAACCCCGAGAGGAGAAAAGTGATGATGGAGCCCGTGACCAGCGCCCAGAAGGGCCAGCGATAGTCGGCGGATTGATCAAAGCTAGGCAAGGGGACCACCCGCCCTGCCCAAGCCCTGTCTCCCCATTTGAAATCCAACTGCCGTGCTGGCGTCAAGCCCTGATGGCCTTTCATGGGCCCCATGTTGTGCTGGTAGGCCAGGCTGCCATGGACTGGATGGTTGCCGCCAAAGATCTGGGTACCGAAATCCGGATCCATCCCCCGCATGACCTCGTCCATCATGGCGTCCAGGTAGATCGCCGCTGATATCCAGCCCAGGTGCGCCACCCGGCGGGACTCAGGCGTTAAAGCCAGGCCGCCCGGCCGATAGACCGGCAGCAGCAGCCCAAAGGCCGGCCGCTCTCGCCCGGAGTCCTTGAAATAAATGGGCGCGGTGATCGCGCTCATGCCTGATTCCATGGCCCTGATCGCCGCGCCACGCTGTTCCGGGTCGAGCCCGATGTCGTAGCCGCTCGCGTGGGGATTGAGCACCGCCGGTTCCGAGTGCTTGATTAAGAATTTTTCACTCTCCCCCCCGGGAACCCGCTCGATATAGGCAAGGCCCTTCACGGATGGATAGCGATGGGGCAGATCGAGTTCCTCCACAAAGCGGCGCCATTCGTCCCCCGCGATCTTCTCGCGCACTTCAAAAAGCCCACGGCCGCCGCGGAGCAGGCCCTCGTAGGTGAAGAGGTGGTCCTGCATGGAAAGATAGGTGCGCTGCACCTGTCGGTCCACCCGGGCCTGGATGCGCTCATTGGCTTCGCGCTGGCCGACAACGCTGATGATGAGGCTAAGCCCGAGGCCGAACAAAAGGATCGCGAGCGATGTGAGGATGGGGTGTTCCCGGACGGCAGGCGGCGATTTTGAATACCAGGGCAGGCGCATGGGCTCACATGGTTGTTTGAAGAAGTATAGAGCGTGCGGCCAGCCTCTCGGGCAATGGCTTGGCGATGGACGGCTCCTGCGTTCGAGGCCATTCTTAGGAACCGTTGCGGTGTGGCCAGCGTTTTACTGGCCAGAACGTTACGGTTCCTTATGTCGGCCGAAGGCCGACGTCTCGGATGATCCTCAGCAGAAAAACCATAGGCGTTACGGCTTCCCCAGCCATCGGGCGCAATGCGCCCTCCTGCTCACTGCTTCCTCAGAGCTGGAGCCTTGATGCCAGACGTTGAATGTCGTCAGCACGGAGCAGCCCTTGGACCCGAACAAGATCGCCCTGGAAGACTTCCTGCATACGGGGCGTGCGTCCGTGCGCCACCCAGCGGATCGCCAGCGGTTGGAGGCACTGTTGACCCGTTGGACCGAAGCCTGGAAAAGCAAGGAACGCGTGATGGATTTGACCCAATCGACCCACGGGGTGTTCCTGCATTTCAACCAATTCATCTCCGACCACTGGTGCCAGATCTGCTATTTCCATGCCTCGCCCAAACATGGCGTGAGCATGCGGGGCCCCGATCCCGACAGGGTCCGCAAGTCCCACAAATTCCGTCGCGAGAAGATGGATACCATCAAGCTGGATGCACTTTTTGCAGCCTGGTCGGTCCACGAAGAAGCCCATGCAGCCGGCTTGGCCGTGGAGTTCTTTCTGGAGGAGACCTCTGATGACGTGTGGGCGGCCTGCCTGAAATCCGTGAAAGAAATACTGGGATGAGCCGCATGGAGCTGCGGCCATTCGGTGTCGCCACGGCCCACACCGCCGCCGTGATCCGCGCCGTGCCCAATGCAGAATTGCGCCTCTGGGATTTGCACCCGGTGCCCCATCTCAAGTCCCTGCGAGAGCAACTCGCCCATATCGCGCTCATCCGGGAAAGCATCATCTGCACCTTGACCAACCGTGATCCGGAAGCCCTGAAAACAGTCTTTGAGGCCGAACCCTGGAGCCGCGGCGGAAGTACCACCGAGCTGTTGCATGCATGGGATCTCCACACCCGCCGGTGCCAGATCATGCTTGCGGATCTCCACACCTCGGATCTTGGGAAGGCATTCCAGACAGAATTCGGCAATGTTTCAACACCTGAAAACTATTTACGCCTGATGCTGCTGGAAGAAACCCACCACCGTGCGCAGATGATCCTCCTGCTTCAGTTGTTCCGCCTGGATACCCCTGATTTTCCCGGAAGAGCCTGGGCGGAATTGAACATGTAAGACGCTGGCGGCTGGCTGGCTCGTTGCGTCAAAATCATCTGGTCTGTACGGATTTTGCCTGCAGGGTCCCTAAGGTCTCAGGACTAGCCCCCAATGTGGAACATCTCGACCTTAGGCGCACCGCCGGTCTTGGAGCTGCGCAGCTCGGAGTAGCGATCTTCCCGCCGCTTCCAGACATTCGTTATCATCGCGCCGATATCCGCGTCGCTGAACCCACTCCTTAGAGCCGTCTTCAGGTCCATGCCAGACTCCGCAAACAGGCAGGTATAGACTGATCCTTCGGCGCTGAGACGCGCCCGGTCGCAGCCACCGCAAAAGGCTTTCGTGACCGAGGCGATGATGCCGAATTCCCCCAGGCCATCGCGGTAGCGCCAACGCTCCACCACACGTCCGGCCAATGGTTCTTGGATCGGCTCGATGTCCCCCAGCTCGGAGAGCCTCGCCAGCACCTCATCCGCGGGGACCACGGCATCGAGCTTCCAGCCGTTCTTGGTACCCACATCCATGAACTCGATGAAGCGCAGGATGTGTCCGCCTTCCCGCGCGAAAGTCGCGAGCTCCAGGATTTCGCCGTCGTTGATTCCGCGCTGCAGCACACAATTGAGCTTGATGGGTCCGAATCCCGCCCTGCGAGCGGCCTCAAGCCCCGAAAGCACGCGTGAGAGCGGGATCTCTGAGTCGCAAAGCTTCCGGAATCTGGCTGGGTCCAGCGTGTCGAGGCTCACGGTCAGGCGCTGAAGGCCCGCTTGCTTCAATGGTTTCGCAAGTTCCGGTAACAGTGCGCCGTTGGTGGTGAGGGCCAGATCTCTGACGCCGGGGATTCGCGCGAGGCGCGCCACCAGATCGGGAAGACCTTTTCTCAGCAATGGCTCGCCTCCCGTGAGCCGCACCTTACGGACGCCTTGGGCCACGAAGATTGCCACCAGCCGTTCTATTTCTTCAAACCGCAGAATCTCCTTCCGGTCCAGAAATGGATAGTCCGGCGGGAAGATCTCCCGAGGCATGCAGTAGGGACAGCGGAAGTTGCACCGGTCCGTCACCGATATGCGCAGGGCCCGCAAAGGCCGGGAAAGGGTATCCATCAGAACCATAGGTTCCTCAAGAATAGTCGCTGACAGAAGCCACTATTCGCGCAAACATGGAAGATTCGAATGAGTTGCTGCCATGGCCTTGTTTTCCAGGTTCTTCAAACAGACTGAGGAGGCCCCCCGGCCCGAGCTGGGAGTCCTGCTGGCGGAGCGTTCGCTGCCTTTGGATCTGCCAGGGCTGGCTGAACTCACCAAGGACTTTGCCCACTTCAGCGCGGCAGAGCGTGTGGCCTACCTGGATGCGGTCGCTGAGCTGAACCACGCAGACGTCGCTTTGCCGGAACCATGGAAGTTCGCCCAGTACGAAGTGCTCCCGGAATTGGTGCCGCACTGGGTTGGCGAGCGAGAGGCCTTCTTCCATCGCCCCTTCTGCGAGGGTCTGACCTTGCGGGTGCGCATCGCAGACCACCGGCTCACCAGAGCCTGGGCGGTGCTGTTCGAAACGAGCATGGACGAGATCCTGGACCAGGCCCTGTACAATCTGCGTGAAAAAGCCAAAGACGCAGGTTTCGAACGGCTTCCCAGCGGCATCTACCAGAGCACTTTCCATGATCCGTGCGTGGGTCCCTCAGCACTGTTGCTGTTGCCGGAATTCTGGGACCACCTTTTCCCAGGCCAAAACCACTTTCTGGCCATCCCAACGCAGGAAACCTTGCTGGTGGCTCCACAGGTTCTTTTACCGAAACTCTTGGAAGCCACCACAAAAATCATCGCCGCCACCGACAAGGTGTTGTTGGCAACCCTCCTGACGCAAGTGGAGAAAAAGTTGGTGGTGGTCAACATGCAGGATCCCCACCCCATCGCGCAGCCGCAAAGAGAATTGCGCCAGATGGATCTCATGCAGGCACTGCGGGCCCAGGACCAGGACCTCGATCCCACTTTAGAGGGCATGGCCAGGCCAATGCCCCTGGGAACACTGCGCAACAGCCAGGGCCGGACCCTGACTTACGCCACCTGGACCGAAGGAAATGCCATTGCCCTGCCCGAAGTGGATCTCATCGCTTTCATCGGGGCAAAAGGGGAACCACTTGGCATCTACTTCCGGCCAACCCTGCCGCGCATCCACGAACTCCGGGGAACGGTCATTCCGATCTGGGGTCCCCGACGGAGCCGCTTTGACGGATTCCCTACCGCCGAACAACTGGCGCGGCTGGAAGTCTTTGCCACCGCCGAGCAGATGAAGGCCATGGGGCAGGACACCGCCCCCAAGCCAGCGCCGAAACCCACCACACCCGCCGCAGCCAGCGCCCTCAATACGCCTGGAGCCGTTCAAAATACGCTCCAGTCCAACCCGCCATTGCCGAACAATCTTCGGGGGGCTGTCCTCGGTGTCCAGGGGGATGATTAGGGGCCGTGCCAAAATAACCTGTGCAATTCAGGTTATTTTGCTACGGACCCTCCAGCTATCGGGCGCAGTGCGCCCTCCCACTCACTTCGTTCGCGGAGCTGGAGTCTCTATGCCGGACCGCCATACCAATGACCAATTTAATTTGTCGCAACGGCGTAGCTTCGGCCGGCCCCTCGCCGCCCTCCTATTCTGGGTGGTGGCAGCATGTGGCCAGGATACAGCACTTTCCTCTCCAAGCGTCGTGAAGGTAGTGGCCGATCATGGCCAAGGGGCCATCCGCCAAGGCAGCGGCGTGGTGGTGGGGCCCGGCCTGGTGGCCACCAACGCCCACGTGACCGTAGGGGCTCTCGCCGTGCGGGTATCCTCAGGCACGCAGACTTGGGTTGTGCAATCCCGCAAGGACGACCCGCATCGGGACCTGAGTGTGCTGGTGGTCCAGGGATTCCCTCTTCCGGCGGCTTCGGCTGCTTCGGCCATGCCCGGCGTGGGACAACCGGTCACCGCCATCGGTTTCCCGGCCGGACAGGGGCCTAAGGCTTCTACGGGAAAGATCACCGGACTCTGGTCCTACCTCGGTGCCGAGGTGCTGCAGAGCGATGCCATCACTGCTCCTGGATCCAGTGGCGGGGGGCTTTTCGACCATGAGGGCCGCTTGCTGGGCCTGACCACATTTTTCTTCGTCAACAGCCCAGGCATCCATTTCTCTATACCTGTGCGCTGGATCCAGGAACTAATGGGCGACCCGGAAGCCAAGGCCGTTCAAAGCGCTTTCCTAACGGAGCTGCAGATGCCAAGTTTCATCGATACCCTGGCATCCAATCCGGCCAATCAGCCGGCCTGGGATGCCTTTACCCGGGCATGGGTGCAAAGCGCGCCGGGTGACCCCGATGCCTGGTTCGCTTTTGCAAATTCCATGGAGCCAGCCCGGGAGCCGGGTCGCATCCAGGAGCGTATCGCAGCCTATGACCGATCCCTGGCATTGCGGAACGATTCACCCAAGGTGTGGAACAACCTGGGTGTCAGCCTGGCCTTGCTCAATCGTTTCAAGGAATCAGAAGTGGCCTTCCGCAGGGCACTGGCCCTCTACCCCGGCTACGGTCTGGCTTGGCTCAACCTCGGAGGGCTCTTACTGGATTTGCGGCGTCCTGGTGAAGCCTCCGAGTCTCTGATTTGTGGGGTGGGACTTCTCCCGGACAACGCCGAAGGCTGGGCGCATCTGGGCGAAGCGCAGATGAACTTGAGCCGTCCTACGGAGGCCGCCCTCTACTACCTCACGGCGCTTGGGCTCAGCCCGTTTCGAGTCGAGTGGTGGACGGATCTGGCCCGCGCCTGCGACAAAGCTGGGGACGAGCCCGGTCTGCAAAAGGCCCTGGTACGCTTGGCCACACTGGACCCGCCACAGGCCAAAACCCTGGCGAAGGAATTGAAGCGCCTTCACGCGCATTGAAGTTCCTGGATGTTTGACGGGCCTCGATGGGGCCGGATCAGCTCCCGTTCACCTTCAGTCCCAGCTTCTCGCGGATCTGGGCCTCGACTTCGTCGGCGAGCTCGGGGTTGTCGATGAAGAGCTTCTTCACGTTCTCTGCGCCCTGCCCAAGCCGTGACTCCTTGTAGCTGTACCAGGAGCCGCTCTTCTGGATGATTTCCAGCTGGGTGCCTAGTTCCACGAGCTCGGAGGTGCGGCTGATGCCTTCGCCGTACATGATGTCGAAGGTGGCAACCTTCAGTGGCGGGGCCACCTTGTTCTTCACGACCTTCACTTTGGTCTTCTTGCCGATGACGGAGCTGTCCTCGTCCTTGGCAGCCACCAGTGGATCGCCGGTATTGCCCTTGATGCTTTGAATGCTGCGCACATCCAGCCGCACGGAAGCGTAGAACTTCAGCGCATTGCCGCCGGTGGTGGTTTCGGGGCTTCCGAACATCACGCCGATCTTCATGCGGATCTGGTTGATGAAGACCACGCAGGTGTTGGTCTTTGAAATGGTGCCGGTCATCTTGCGCAGGGCCTGGCTCATGAGCCGCGCCTGCAGGCCCACATGGCTGTCGCCCATTTCGCCGTCGATTTCGGCCTTCGGCACCAGGGCCGCCACCGAATCAATGACGATGATATCGAGCGCTCCGCTGCGCACCAATTGATCACAGATTTCCAGGGCCTGCTCGCCGCTGTCGGGCTGGCTGATGAAGAGGTTGTCCACATCCACGCCGAGCTTGCGGGCGTACTCTGGATCCAACGCATGCTCGGCGTCGATGATCGCCGCTAGGCCGCCTTTCTTCTGGGCCTGCGCCACCATGTGGAGGGCGAGGGTGGTCTTGCCGCTGGCTTCAGGGCCATAGATCTCGACCACGCGGCCCTTGGGCACGCCACCCACGCCAAGCGCCGAATCCAGGCTGATGGATCCCGTGGAGATGACCTCGATGCCTTCGGCGCTGGTCATGCGGTCGCCGAGCTTCATGATGGAACCCTTGCCGAAGGCCCGTTCGATATCGGCCAGGGTGCGGTTGAGGACTTTCAGGCGATCATCTTGTTCGGTGCTGGCGGCCATGGGCGCTCCTGCTTGAAGAAAGAAGTATGAATGAACCGGCTCCGCTCGGAACCGCTGCGTGGGATATAACTGGCACCCCCGAAAGGCCCAGGAAGGAGGCAAGGGAACGTTCAGGAGGCGATGGATCAAGGATGGGACAAAAAGCGAAAAAAACAAGAATTTTTTTCACCCTAGCTTATGACCACCAGATAACGGGTCAAGGGGCCTCGGGCATGCCCAGTCCCCAATAGTTCTGCTCGAAGAACGGACGCCAGTCCTGCTTCGTCACGGCATTCACTGTTTCCAGGAAATTCTCGGTGGTGGCGAAACCCCAATTATGGTTCATCAGGAAAGTCCTGAGAATGCTGGTGAACGCCTCGTCCCCCACTTTCTTGTGGAGGACATTCAGAAGCCATGCGCCTTTGAAGTAGAGAAGCTTGAATCGGGCCATGAATACTACATCCGGGTTCTTGGGATCCGACAATTGGTTCGCGTAGGGAATAGTCCCGTCTCCCTTCGCCTCCATGGCGCGGTTCTTCCACTGCACAAGCAGCGCGTCCCGTTTCGCGGGACCCTGTTGTTTTAAATTGGCCAGCACCAGGGATGAACAGTACTCGGCAAAGGACTCGCTAAGCCACTCTTCCTCTTCACTTGGCATCTTCAATTGATGGCCCCAGTACTGGTGGGCGATCTCGTGGGCGAAGCGCTGATTCACTCCCTGGGAATAGGCCATCCGGAGGAACATGGATTCCTCATTGCCGGAAAGCCCGAAGGCCTCGTTGGTGATGAACATGACGCCTGGAGGCGCCTGGCCATAGCCGAATTCATTGCGCTGGATGATGTTGAATTCCTTGAACGGGAAAGGCCCCAGCACATGGTCATAGTAGGCGATGACACCGAACGTGAGGTTCATCAGTGTCTTCGCGTTGTTGCTCACGTCGCTGTAAAACGCGATGCGCACCGTCTGGCCGTTCCTGGTTTCTTCCAGGAATTTATACTTGCCTCCCATGATGGTGAAAAATTGAACAGGATTATCGATTCGGACTTCCTGTAGGTTGAAGCCGTTCTCCTCCCATCGCCGGACAGTGGTTCCTCCAGCCATCGGCACGAAGGGTTTTGCCACCTTCACCAGCGCGTGGACCTTGTAGGTCTGCCCCGACATGCGCCTGGGCAGCGGCATCCAGTTCTCCACGCCTAAGGCCCAGTAGTTGTCCCCGCCAGGGTGGAACAAGATGTCTCCCTCGATCTCGAATCGGAGCTTGATCGGCTGGTGCAAGGATGGCGATTCCACAAGGTAGACTTGCAATTCGCCGCAAAGGTCATGGTGGAAGTCCAGGCTACGGCCCTTCTCGTCCATCACGGACAACACGCGGTGCTGGTGGGGAAGTATGCCGCCCGTATGGTGGGTTTCGTATTTGGTGTAAATCAATTGAAGATTCAAGACATGTTGCCCCGACATCACGGGATCAAATGTCTGGGTCGCCACCAACCTCACCTGGGAGCCAGCTGGAGCCGTCACCTCCAGATCCACGTTGTTCAAGATGAAGGGCGGGGCGATGGGCTGCCTGAAATTCCATCCAATGGGCTGTTTGGAGATGGGAATCGTATGCCACGGAAATTCCGCCTTGTTGAACATTTCCCGGTTGGGTTTCAGGACCTCGAACCGTTCTTCGAAGGCAACCGCCTTATCGAAGACGATCTGGATGTTCTCGGCCCCTCCCCAGGCATTGACCCATTCGGCCGAGGCACTGGGTTGAAGAGCATGCTGGGCCAGGAGGTGGGAAAAGGGAACGTCCGCATAAGGACTGAGCTTGGCCCCCACGCCTTTGAAACCAGCGTCCAGCCCTTCGGTTGAGGGTTGGTCCAGCACCGGCAGTGTCCCGCCGACGGTGCGCAGGAGCAGTTCAGTGAAGGTGTCCCTCAGCCGTAGCCCTTTTTCCGTCTCCCGCCAATCAAAGGTGGCATTTTTTTTCAGGTTGTATTCCGCTGCGGGGTATTCGTCCTTCAGTGTGGACAGGTATTCCAGATTTCCTTTCCCATGGAAATAGATCCCGACCCGTTTGCCGCCCTGCAGAACATAGGCCGCCGTGCCATTTTCCAGGACCAGGGCGGTGTGGCCGATGACCACCTTCAGTTGAGCCACCGTATGAGTCGTCCCTTCGAGAACCGCAGTGGCCATTACCTCTGGTGGCATGGAGGCCGCTGGCTTGGCTGGGACTGGAGCGGGTGGGGCGGAAGGGGACTGGGCGCAAAGGCCGGTTGCGAGCCAGGCAAACAGGCAGAGGCCCCATGGGCGGATGGACACGTTGAACTCCGAAAAAAGCATAGGGCGCACTCATCTACAAGAGGAGGCCCGGGAACTCAGCTTCCTGGACTTTCCTTCTTTGCGTCAAGAACCACCTTTCTCCCACGCCAGGTATTCACGCCGCGGAGACGGTCCCAGAAGGCCCACAGCATCCCGGCACCAAGAATCAACCCATTGACAGGCCAGAAGACCCAGATCCAATCCATGGGTTTCCCGGTGATGCGCTGGGAGGCGTCTCCGGCGATAGCCGGGGTCAGAAGCCAGATGAGGAAGCCCAGGATGGGATGCCCCGCGAAGGGCAGCCACAGGGGTGACAAGTAACCCGCAAGCAGCAGTGGCACCAGCACGGGAATGAGCCACCAGCCGGGCAAAGCTGCTGTGTTCTTGCGCATCCCACGAATGATATCCGGCAAGCCCCGGTACATCCGCAAGTGCAGCATGGGACCGCCGCAGGCCAAACGGTTGATGTAGCCCGCCTTCTTGATCCGGCGCGCCAGCATCATGTCGTCCACAGCTTCCAGCGGCGCGGAGGCGTGACCCCCCACAGCCTCGTAAACGCTGCGCTTCAGCAACGTGAAGGCCCCGATGCCCGCGAAGGCCGGGTGGCGGGGGTTCGGCACCTGGTGCGGCGGCACCAGTACCAGGAAACCCGGCACCGCAAGTGGCACCGCAACGCGCTCCCAAAGCCCGACCGCATCCACCGCGAAGAGCAAGGCCAGGATGTCCGCGGGCCTTTCATCCAGGTAGGCGAAGACCCGGCTCAGCAGATCGGGCGTCACGTGAACATCGGCGTCCACGAAGAGCAGCCAATCAGAACGCATGGCTTCGGGCTGCTGCACAGCTAGATGCAGCGCATGGTTCTTGCCAAGCCAACCAGCGGGGAGCGAATCATTGCGCAAAATCCGGAGGCGGTCGGAATTCGGCCCGGATCTTTTTTCCAAGATCTCGGTGGTGCCATCGGTAGAACCGTCATCCACTACAAGGATGTGCAGATCCGGGTAGTCCTGGGCCATCCAGGAATCCAAAGCGCCGCCGATGGCCTCGGCCTCATTCCTGGCGGGCATGCAGAGACAGACGGGGCCATGGGAACTGGGCGCTGGTGGGGTCTCCGGAAGATGATCCAGCTTGGAAGAATTACGAAGCAGCACGCCAAGCATTCCCAGCATGCCTCCGCCAATGATCCAAGCTGCCCAATCCAAACAATGCATCCATGAAGAATGACTTATGAATCGCTATGCTGGAGGTTTACAGCTAAGGAAATCTGATGCTCAGCCAGCTGCTGCCCTCCCGACGCGATTTCCCTGCCGACGACCCTATTTTCGCATTGAACGCAGAGGCCCAGAACCGGACGGCCAAAGGCGAGACCATCATCAATGCCACCGTGGGCGCGTTGCTGGATGACAATGGGCAGATCGTGATCCTCGATACGGTGATGGAACTGTGGCGAGAATTGACACCCAAGGAGATCGCGCCCTACGCACCCATTTCCGGTGACCCCGCGTATTTGACGGCCATGGTGCAGCGCTACTGGCCTGAGCTATCCCATTTCGGCACGGGCTGCGCCACACCCGGCGGCAGTGGAGCCTTGGCCTTGTCCATCCGCAATTTTCTGGAACCAGGGGAGGTCGTCCTGACCCTCGCGCCCTATTGGGGTCCCTACGACACCATCACCCAGGAATATGGCTCACGTGTGGAGACCTTCCCGATCCCGGAACCCGGCCACACCGTTGACGCGTCGGCCTTCATGGAAAAGGCCAGAGGCATATTGATGAAGCAGGGCCGACTTCTCATCTGGCTTAACGATCCCTGCCACAACCCCACGGGCCGCAGCACGAGTCCTGCGGGCCGCGCGGCGATCATGGAGGCGCTCCGGGAGCTTTGCCACTTGGGCCCCATAACCCTTCTGCTCGATCTGGCCTACCTTGAATACGCCGCAAATCCCGCCGTGGTGATGGATGCATTGCAGGATTACGCGCGTTTCGCCGGGGAAGGCCAGGTGCTCGTGGGAGCCTCATTGTCGGTCTCAAAAACCCTCACGCTGTACGGTGCCCGGGCCGGGGCCCTGGTGTTCCCCTGGACCAGGGACGCATCGCTTCAGGCCGCCCTGTCCATGTCCTGCCGTGGGATCTTCTCCAACTCGCCCCGGGCCCCGCAATCGCTGGTGGTGCGTTTGGCGAAGGACGGAAAGGCCCAGGCCCGCCTGGCGGACGAGCATCGGCACTGGTCGGAAAAGCTCACAGCGCGGGCCCAGGCTCTGAGCGATGCGATGCGAGTGGAAAAACTGCCCGGAGTGCCCTGGCAGGGTGGCTTCTTTGTCACCCTTAACGCGGATGAACCCGCAGCGGTGGCAAGCAGGCTCAAGGACCGTGGTGTCTTCGTCGTCCCCATACCCAAGGGTTTGCGGGTCGGCCTTTGCGGCTTGAGAGTCCAGGACGTGCCGATCTTCACCCTGGCCTACAAGGAATCGCTGTAGACACTTCAGGCAGATCCGCTATTCTAGAGGGCCTCAGGGCGTATAACTCAGCGGTAGAGTGCTACCTTCACACGGTAGAAGTCCCAGGTTCGAATCCTGGTACGCCCACCACTCTTAAAAGGCCCTGATGTCCCGATCGGGGCCTTTGCTTCTTGAATGAGGAACCCATGGCGTTCATCAATGCAAACCAGCTCCGCGCGGGCATGATCGTTAATTTTGAGAATGAGCTCTGTCGCGTGATTTCCGTGGAGCACCAGACGCCTGGCAACCTGCCGGCCCGCGTGCAAACCAAGATGAAGCGTCTGAAGGACGGAATCAACCGTGAGAACCGCTTTGGATCCCAGGAAAAAGTGGATCGGGCGGCCCTTGAGCAGCACGTGATGGAATTTCTCTACGAGGACTGCGGGCACCTGGTCTTCATGAACAATGAGACCTATGAACAGCTGGAAGTGAACAAGGATGTTCTGGGTAACGACTTGGACTTCCTGACACCCAACATGCAAGTGGAGCTTGAATTCTACGAGAACCAGCCCATTTCCGCCTTGCTGCCGCCCAGCGTGGTACTGGAAATCCTGGACACCGACCCCGTGATGAAGAATGCCAATGCCACGGGCTCATACAAACCCGCCAAGATGGAAAACGGCATCATCGTCGCCGTGCCTCCCTACATGGAAAGTGGTGAAAAGATCCGTGTAAACACTGTGGATCGGACCTATATGGAGCGCGTGAAGTAATCCTTCTCGGATAGGCAGAATAAGAGAAGGATTGCTCGTCCCCAACGAGGATAAAAGAACGGGACTTACATTATTGTCATTTGTTCTGCTGCCATTGGGTCGTTGCCATTGTTAAGATGATTGGTTGATACGGGTACTCATGCCAACTGCTGCTCTGAATCTACACAGCATCTCTTTTCTGTCGGGCCTTCCCCCTTCAATTGCGAAGGAGCTGGTGCTCCTGTCGGAGTTGCGGACCTTCGAGGATGGGCAGCGGGTATTCCAGCAGGGAGACCGGATCCCGGGCGTTTTTGTTGTGGCCACGGGATGTCTGAAGGTATTCCGCACAGATGGACGAGGTCATATGCAAGTCCTGGACTTCATGAAGCCAGGCCAGTGCGTGGGCGAAGTGCAGGTCTTCGATAAAGGGCTGGCCGCATCCAGTGCCGAAGCCCGCGGGGATAGCAGTTGCTGGCTCATTCCTGCGGAGCCCCTGAGCCGAATCGCCCACACCACACCGGAAGTTTCCGAAGTCCTCATGCTGCACTTCGCCTCGAAAGTCCGGCACCTTGTGGATTTGGTCGATGCTTTGAGCCTGCACAGTGTTCCTGAACGGGTGGCTCAATTCATCCTTGAAACCCATGAAAAACACCCCGAGCGGCGTTTCGTGGAATTCGAAGAGACTCAGGAGGATCTGGCCCAATGCATCGGCGCCAGCCGCGAGGCATTCTCCCGGGCGCTTCGCCTGCTCTCGGACCTGGAACTCATCCACAGCACCTTTCCAGTCATTCGCATCACGGACACGGAAAAGCTGCAGCGCTACGCGAAGGGTTGACAACCCAAAGCTCAGGCAGCCTGCCTCAAGACCGCCGCCATTCAGTGTTGGCTCTTGAATGAAGGTCCAATCCAGGTAAACTAAACCTTCCGTTCCGGTGTAGCTCAGTTGGTTAGAGCGCTAGACTGTTAATCTGGATGTCGGAGGTTCGAGTCCTCTCACCGGAGCCAAAAAAACGCCCTGCACGAGCAGGGCTTTTTTGGCGGAGGGGAGAGGACTCGAATCACAGAATTGCTGGCAGGTAGCCGCCGGTGGAGGCGCATGCGCCAGAGCCGGATAGCGGCGTGCCAGCAATTCGTGCGGCGCGGAGCGGAGTCCTCTCACTGGAATCAATGTAACTTGTGGAAAAGGCCGCGCAATGTGCGGCCTTTTCTATCTGGCGGGATCGCAGGATTGACTGCGCAAATCATTCTACGACCGTTGCAATTCCATCAGAATCTGCCTGGCGCAAGCTTTGAGAGTTTCTATGACACCCACTCCCTGGCTGGCTACTCCTTCGATCATGGGCTCGTTGCGGAAACGCAGGAGTCGCTCCATCTCATCCGCTTTTTCAGCGGTGGGCATGTCCCGCTTGTTGAGCTGCAGGACGTAAGGGATGGTGCGGATATCAAAGCCATTGTCCTTGAGGTTCGTCGCCAGATTGGCGATGGCTTCGATATTGGCTTCCATCCGGGGGCGCTGGCTGTCCGCCACGAAGATCACGCCATCACAACCCCTCAGGATGAGCTTTCGGGAGGCATCATAGAAGACCTGGCCTGGAACCGTGTAGAGGTGAAAACGGACTTTGAAACCCTTGACCGTGCCCATGTCCAAGGGGAGGAAATCAAAGAAAAGAGTCCGGTCGGTTTCCGTCGCAAGGCTTACCAGCTTGCCCCGTTTTGCGGGGTTTGCCTGCTCGTGGATCCACTGGATGTTGGTGGTTTTCCCGCAGAGACCCGGACCGTAGTACACGATCTTGCAATTGATTTCGCGTGAGGCGTAGTTGATGAAGGTCATGGCGTGAGTCCTCGTCCGTCATCAATCTCTAATCGCCAAAGAGCTTGTCGATGTCATCGTCGGTTATCTCACTGAAGGGGCTTTCAAACTTGGTCCCTGGACCACTCTCCTCGTTGGCCCGTGTCTCCACCCGCTCGAAAATCTCCTGCAGTTCCCGCGATGCCTTTTTCACCCGCAGGCGCACCAGGGCCAGGCTGGATCCCTGATCAAAGATCACCACCAGGATGCCGCGCTTGCCTACGATGGAAATGTGCAGGTTGTCCTTTTCGCCTTCGTGGAACAGCAGGCTGAATTCCTTCTCGCCGATGAGCTTGGCAAGGCCGTCTGTGGCCGCCACATTGCCTGCGGTAAGGGAGGCGAGACTGGTGGCGTCAATGCTCTGCACTTCCCCGGCGGAAGCGATCTGCTGTCCATTCTTGTCCACCAGGAAAACCACCTTGGCGGAAGCATCCTTCTGCAAGCGGCCAATGATGTCCTGGAGTTGCTTGAACTCCTCCTCGAACATGACAAGATCGAGCTTGGACACAGAACCTCCGACGGCCGAGACGTTCCTTCGAGGATAACAGGCTCTTCGACTCAGCATCCCTGAGAGGCAAGGGGCCCCCGCCACAGCAAGCGGCCCCTGAAAAAAAAGCGGACCCTTTCGGGCCCGCATTCTGGAGAAGAAGGAGATTAGGCCTTCTTGTCTTCCTTGTTCGCTTCCTTGGTTTCAGTCTTTTTCTTGTGATCCTTCTTGGCAGGCTTGGCGGCTTCCGTACCGGCCGCAGGAGCGGCGGGAGCAGCGTCAGCCTTCTTGGCAGACTTCTTCTTGCCGTGCTTCTTGGCAGGAGCAGCATCGACCTTCTTGTCGGCAGGAGCGGCTTCAACCTTCTTGTCGGCCTTCGGGGCCTTCTTCTCGGTCTTGGCGGCCTTGTCATCAGCTTTCTTCTCGTCGCCCAGGATCATGGCGCTCTTCGGGGTTTCCTCTTTCACAGCCTTGGTCTTGCTGGACTTCTTGGCTGGCTTGGCGGTTTCAGCGGCAGGAGCGGCCGGAGCAGCAGCGGCGGCGGGAGCAGCGGCATTCTTCTTGTGCTTCTTGGAGCCGTGCTTCTTGGCTGGTTTAGCGGTATCGGCGGCAGGCGCAGCCGGGGCGGCGGTCGCAGCGGCAGGAGCGGCCTTGGGGGCAGCGGCGGGCTTCTTGGCATCCTGGGCAAAGACAGGGCTGATGAGCGCAGCTGCTACGAGCAGGGCGGCGAGTTTATTCATGGTGTTCTCCAATTGTGGTGAATCCGGCACGGCCGGATATCTTTCAAGGGTTAAAGGAAGTTCCAGGCCAAAATATAAAATACTGTAATTCTGGCTTTTAGAAATTTTCATGAAACTTGGGAACTGTTGAGATCTGCAACATTGGTGCAATTCCCTACACACCTTCGTCCGGCCCATCCGCCAACCCCAGGTCCCGGAGTTTGCGATAAAGGGTTGTTCGGTCCTTGCCCAGGATCTCGGCAATGCGGCTCTTGCGGGTCTCATGTTTCAGCAGGACCTGGATATACCGACGCTCCAGTTCTTCGAGGGTGGGCAGATGGTCCCAACCCTCGACCAGTTCCGCCAATGGGCCAGGTGCTGCGGGCGACTGGACCGCCTGGCGTCCCATTTGAGTGAGTTTGCTGGGCAGATCATCGGGAGTGATTTCGCGACCACGGCTCAGCTGAGTGAGGTGTTCGACCACATTGGCCATTTCCCGAACATTTCCAGGCCAGCCATAGGCTTCCAACAACTTCCGCGCATCGGCTCTAAGCGAATAACCAACCTGGTCCTTGCGGCTCGCTTCTGAAAGGAAGTGATCCAACAGCAATCCTACATCCGAAACCACGTGCCCATCCCTATCCCTGGTCCAGCGATCCCGGATGGCTGGCACGAGAATCTCAACGACACTTAAACGGTAGAAAAGGTCTTCACGGAACTTGCCCTCTTTCACCATCTGGGTAAGGTCCTTGTTCGTGGCGGCGATGACGCGGACGTCCACTTTGGTGGTCTTGTTGCCACCCACTTTCCTGACCTCCTGCTCCTGGAGAACCCTCAGCAGACGCACCTGGAAACTGGGTGAGGTCTCGCCGATTTCATCGAGGAAGATCGTCCCCCCGTGGGCCTCTTCGAACAGCCCTTTCTTGTCGCCTGCGGCACCGGTGAAGGCCCCGCGGACATGGCCGAACAATTCCGATTCAAGGAGTGTCTCCGAGAGCGCGCCGCAGTTCACTGCCACAAAAGGCCGGTCCTTCCTGTCGCTGCTGAGATGCACCGTGCTGGCCACCAGTTCCTTGCCGGTGCCGCTCTCACCAGTAATGAGCACAGTGGCCCGGGAGTTCTGCAGGCTGGCGATGGTCTTGTAGACTTCCATCATTTTCGCGGATGAACCGATCATCACGCTTTGCGGGCCCCTCGAAGCCTGATGCACCGGAGCCTTGGCGTTTCTCCTCACGAGGGCGCGTTTCACCAGCGCTTTCAGCTCTTCGTTATCCCAGGGCTTCGAAAGAAAATCGAAAGCGCCTTCCTTGACTGCTTCGATGGCCTTTTCGATGGTGCCAAAACCAGAAAGCAGAATCACTTCGATGCCCAGTGGCTTGGCGGCTCGAAGCAGGTCAAGTCCATCCAATCTCGCTTCCAGATTGATATCCGAAAGCATGAGTGCGAAACCACCGCTATTGAGCTTTTGCAGGGCGTCTTCAGGCTTGGTCGCCTTCGCCACCTCCAGACCCATGCCACCCAGCAACTCCTCCAACAAGTCGCAAGTTTCACGGCTATCGTCCACTACCAGCACACGCGTCATGGGCACCTCATCATTAAAAGGTAACGCATCAAGGTATGGCAGCCGAAGAGCCGGCAATGTAATCTCTTGTGCATCCACCAAGGAGTCATCATGAAATTCAGACTGAAATGCGCTGCCATTCTGGTGCTTTCCGCAGCCGCCATGATTGCCGGCGACTTGACCATCACCATGATGGGAAAGGGCAAGTACAACGACGGCCCGCAAACACACTACTGGTCCGCCAAATACATGCGAATCAACAATCCCGGTTCGAAGCAGGACACCCTGGTGGACTACGTCAACGGTGTGAACTACACCATCGACCATAAAAAGAAAGTCGTCCAGAAAACGAGCTGGGATGACCTCGAGGTCGCCGTCGAAGGCATGGCCAAGCAGTTCAAGGATCTGCCTCCCCAAGTGCTGGCAATGATGCCAGGCGGTGGGGGCGGCGAAGTCTCAGTTGAGGACCAAGGCAAGGAGGTGGTGGCTGGCCGCACCTGCCGGAAATGGAATATCACCATGGGCAAGATGGTCATTGAAACCAGCAACGATGCCACTCTCAAGCCGCCAGTTCCCGCAGGCAGCTACACCCGCTTTCTCAGAGTCAAGAATTTGATGGGAGCTATGGGCCCTGCGGCGATGAGCATGAAGAAACTTGGCGAGGAACTGGCCAAGATTCAAGGCATGGCGCTGAAAACGCGCACTGTGATGCCCATGATCGGCGAGATGGCCGCTGAAGCCACGGAAGTGAAAGAGGGCGCCATCGAGGAGTCCGTCTTCGCGCTGCCCGCCGATTACAAAGTGGAGGACGCGGGCGCCAAACTGGCCAAGAGTTTCCGGAAGTAGGCCATCGCGAAATAGCAACTCGGTCAGCAAGGTCGGCTTATGATGAAACCATGAGCGCAGCCACCCCCTCTTTTGACGACGGCTTGGACCGGCTGGAAGCCCTTGTGCAGCAGTTGGAGGCTGGCAGCCTCAGCCTCGAGGACGCCCTTTCGAAATTCGAAGAGGGCGTCGGACTCTGTAAAGTCCTCCAAGCGCAATTGGCCGAAGCTCAACGCCGGGTGGAAGTGCTCAAACAGGGCCTGGGTGGTGAGTATCGCGCAGAGCCCCTGGATCCCGAGGAACCCTCGTGAATGGGCAGACCCCGGAAGCCCGTGTCCGACAAGACCTGGATCGCTTATTCCCCTTGCTGAACACGAGGCTCGCCGCGCGCTTCGAGCATGGCGAAGCCGGACGGGTCGGCGAAGCCGTCCGCTACAGCTTGGAGGCAGGGGGCAAGCGAGTGCGGCCAATCCTCTGCCTGCTGGCGGCGGAATCCGTCGGGGCGCCCAGCGAGTCGGCCCTGAGCGGGGCACTCGCATTGGAATACCTCCACACCTATTCACTCATCCACGATGATCTTCCGGCGATGGACGACGATGACCTTAGGCGGGGCAAGCCCACCTGCCATGTAGCCTTCGGCGAAGCCCACGCGATATTGGCGGGTGACGCCCTTCAGGCTGAGGCTTTCTCGGTCCTGGCATCGGATGCATCCATCCCGGCGGACGCCCGGGTGGAAGCCATCGCCCTGCTTGCCGAGGCCAGTGGCTGGCGCGGGATGGTGGGAGGCCAGGCCCTGGATCTTGAGGGGGAAGCCCAGGAATCCTGCGGCCTCGATCAGCTCAAGACCATTCATCGCCTGAAGACGGGTGCCCTCCTGCGGGCCTCCCTTGAAATCGGGGCGGTTCTCGGCGGAGCGGGAACCTCCTTTCGGGAGGCACTGCGCAGCGCCGGTGAAGCGCTGGGAATGGCTTTCCAGATCCAGGATGACATCCTTGATGCCACCTCCGACGCTGCGACCTTGGGTAAACGAGCCGGAAAAGATGCAGGAAAGGGTAAGATCACCTACCCCGCCCTGTTAGGGCTGGACGGTGCTCGGCGGGCCCTCGCCGAGGCCACGGAGACCGCGTTATGCCACCTTCAATCCCTCCCGAGACCCGAATCGCTGGAAGCGTGGGCGCGCTACTTGGCGGCAAGGAAAGCGTAATGGGGGCAGCCGCCGAAAGCCGCTATCCGCTGCTTGATTCCATAGTGGCCCCTCAACAGATCCGGCACTTCACCAACACCCAGCTGGAACAGCTTTCCCAGGAAGTGCGCCAGTTCCTCGTGGATTCCATCAGCACCACCGGCGGTCATTTCAGCTCAAACCTCGGCACGGTCGAGTTGACGGTGGCCCTGTTCCACCATTTCGATTTCCTCCATGACCGCATCATCTGGGATGTCGGGCACCAGGCCTACACCCACAAGATCCTGACGGGCCGCAAGGGGCGCTTCCCCACCCTGCGCCAGCACGATGGCCTGGCGGGTTTCCTGAAGCGCGACGAGAGCCCCTATGACCACTTTGGCGCCGGCCACGCCAGCACATCGATCTCGGCCGTGCTGGGCATGGCCAAGGCCCGGGATCTGCAAGGCCAGAATCATGCCTGCATTGCAGTCATAGGCGACGGCTCCATGACTGCGGGCATGGCTTTCGAGGGTCTGAACCAGGCTGGGTATCTCCAGGCCAGAAATTTCCTGGTGATCCTCAACGACAACGACATGAGCATCAGCCCGAATGTGGGCTCGCTGCAGGGCTACCTGAACCAGATCATGTCGGGCCAGTACTACCACCTTTGGCGCGACCGCATCGAGCACGCCATCAAGGCCATCCCCTTGGAGAAGGTCAGCAAGGGAGTGGCCAAGGCTGCGAAATGGAGCGAGGAAAGCTTCAAGCGGATCATGGTGCCGGGGCTGCTGTTCGAGGACTTGGGCTTCCGCTACATGGGTCCGGTGAATGGCCACGATGTGATCGCCACGGAGAAAGCGATCGCGGAAGCCAAGGTGAAAATGGCCGACGGCCCAGTGCTGCTCCATGTCCAGACCAAGAAAGGCTACGGCTACGATCCCGCCGTGAACGATCCCATGAAGTGGCACGGCGTCACGGCCTTCGACGCCGAAGCCGGGGAGATGAAAAAGGCCGCCGTGGACCCAGCCAGGCCGACGCCGCCAAGCTACACCAGCGTGTTCGGAAAAGCCCTGGTGGAGCTTGCGAAAACCGACGACAAGATCGTGGCCATCACCGCCGCCATGGATACGGGCACCGGGTTGGACATCTTCGCCAAGAGCTTTCCGGATCGCATGTTTGATGTCGGCATCGCCGAGCAGCACGCCGTGACCTTCGCCGCAGGCCTCGCGGCCCAAGGCATGCGCCCGGTATGCGCCATCTATTCCACGTTCCTGCAACGCGGTTTCGATCAGGTGGTGCATGACGTCTGCATCCAGAACCTGCCGGTGACATTTGCCTTGGATCGCGCGGGCATCGTAGGGGCAGACGGCCCCACCCACCACGGCTTGTACGACATGGCGTATCTGCGTTGTGTCCCCAACATCATCCTGATGGCTCCGAAGGATGAAAACGAACTGAGGCGGATGCTCATGACGGCCATCTACAGCGACCGCCCTGCCGCCCTGCGCTATCCCCGGGGCAATGGCCTGGGCGTGCGCATGGATGAAACCATGACAGCCCTTCCCATCGGCAAAGGCGAGCTGTTGCGGGAGGGTCCGGATCTGCTGCTTTTTGCCATCGGCGCCATGGTCGCCCCCGCCCAAAAGATTGCCGAAAAGCTTGAAGCTTCGGGTATCTCCTGTGCCCTGGTCAACGCCCGGTTCATAAAGCCAATAGATGCTGAGTTGCTGGTTGCCTGGAGCAAAAAGACCCGTGGCGTGGTGACGATTGAAGAAGGTTGCGCCCCGGGAGGTTTTTCCGGCGCCGTGTTGGAATCCCTTGCGGATGAAGGCGTGGCGAAACCAGTGCTTCGTTGCGCCGTTCCCGACCATATCGTGCTTCATGGCGATCCCAAACGCCTCATGGACGAGGAGGGGCTGGGCCAGGACCCGTTGTTCGACCGAATCAAAGCATTTGCAACCCACATTGCCTGATTATTGTGAGGGTCGCCCTTCTGCCTTGTAATACACTCCCCTTGTTCCTAGATTGTTTCTGATTCACCCTTGATAATTCACATTTGGGGTATCGCCGTGCGGAAGGTTTATTCCATTCCTGTTCTTGTTTGTGCCTTGGCCATGGGTCTGTCTGCGGCTCCCCTTCTTCAGGACTCCGACCCCATGAAGACCGCCACCGGTTGGGCCAGAGCGGACAAAGATGGGTCTTGCACCTTTTACAATTCCGCCACCCGCTCCCTTGAAACCTGGATGAGGGACTTTGGCGTCACAGGAAGCTTGAATCTCTCCAAACTCGATGTTCCACCCGAGAAATGGGTGTTGGACCCATTCGGCAATGCCTGGGTCGTATCGGGGGCCATGCTCTATCAAGTGGATAAAAGGGGGAAGCCTGGAACAACGGTCAGATTGCCTGGAGAGGTCGTCGATGTCGGGTGGGACACCAAAGGTTTTTTTCTGCTCTACCGCGGAGCCGAAACCTACCTGGAAAAGCGCGACTATTTGAAAGCCAACCTCATCTGGTCAGCCGGCAAGAAACCGAAGGCTACAGAGGGCGGAGCCATCGTAGCCACTGTTTCTGCCGATCGTCTGGTTGTCTCTGAAGATGGCAACGTGTTTCTGGCCAAAGGCTCCAGTCTCTCCCTCTCGTCCTTTGATGGAAACAAGGGCGCTCCCATTGGGGAGACCGTGTTTGCCCTGAACAATGCGGCTGCGCCACGTCTATCCTTGGGGGGCAAGGAGCGCGGCGCCCTGGGCTGGTGGCTGGGAAAGGCCGTGGTGATGGCGGCGGTGCCTGCATCGCAGATACCTGGTGAGAAGAAAGCGGGTCTTCTTCTCGCGCGTTTGGACCTAGCTGCAGGGACCGTTGAATTCCTGCCTACTGGTGTCACCGAGGATTTCACTCTCATCGGTGTCATCGAAACCGAAGCCTTGCTCATGAAGCCGGGCGGTGGATTAGCCTTCGCGCCCATAAGGTAGATCCGGGGGTGTTTCCGGACAGGACGGGGCTGTGCCTTGGCACAAACGCGCTATTGGCTCATTTCGCCTGCTGCATGACGCGTTCCCGGTCCAGGGCCGGGATGGTGCGCCAGGCGTTTACTGGTGCCAGGGCCAAGTTCTGGTGGCCCAGCACGTAGCTGAAGAGCAGGTTGCGGGCGAGTTGAGGCGTGATGAATTCCGGCTGGCCCCCAAAGCCGATGGCACTCATGTAGCCGCCTCCTCCGCGCAATCGGAAGGTGCTGAGCGCCAGTGAAAAGGTTTGATCATCCCGGACGGGCTGGCCCTGGAAGGCTAGATTCTTCACACGCTTCCCAACCGGCTGGGAGAGATCCAGCGCGTAGGCGCAGCCATCAATCTGATCCACGTCATAAAAGGGAATGGCCTTGTTGAAGAGCTCAGGTTCATGACTGAAGTTGAATCCTCTGGCCGCGAATTCCATGTAGGCGCGAAGCTGCTTTCCGGTGATGCTGATGCGCGCCAGCTGGTTTTCGTAGGGCTGCAGGATGTAGAACTGCCGAATGGATGTCGGACCCGCGGGAATGAAGATGCGCGGACTCGTCCAGTTCACCGCCGAGAGTTGGGCTCCGGTGGCTTGGCGTTGAACGGTATGAAGGAGTTGCGCCAGGGGCGTGTCCTCCAGGCGACACCAGCGTCCATCCAGATCCGTGAGCAGGTTCGTGGCGGCTGTATTCAGGTAGATCTCCGTGGCTCCCCGCAGCGCGGCTGTCAGTTCTAATACCTGCGGGTCCTGAGTTGTGTCCGCTGAAGGCTGTACCAGGCGTCCCTGGGAAGCCACCACCCGCCATCGTCCCTGGATCTTTTGAAGCGTGAGATCCGCCACCGCCAGGGCCCGCCCATGGGCCGCCGCTTGAAGAATGGGAATACCTTTGTGCTGACTGGAAATGGGCGCATGGGTGTGGCCTGTGAGAATCAAATCGATGCCCGGAACCTGGTCTGCCAGCCTCAACGCGCAGTTCTCGTCGCCTCCTTGCCCTGGCAAGGTACCCAGGCCCGAGTGCATCGTGACGATGATGACGTCGGCCTTTTCCTTTTCGCGCAAGCGTGGAATCAGGGCTTTGGCGCTTTCCACGATGTCCTGAAAGGCCATCCCCGCATAGTTCCCAGGCTCCTCCCATTTCGGGATCCCAGGCGTGGTGAAGCCAACGATGATCACCGCAGCGCCGCCAACGTTTACCTTGGTCCAGGGCGTGAAAGCCCCCTTGCCACCTTTGATCATGATTGTATTTGCGGACAAGAAGGGGAACTTAGCCTGCTTCTCGACCCCATGCAGCACCTCCAAACCCCAGTTGAAATCGTGGTTGCCGATGGCCATGGCCGAAAAACCCAAGGCGTTCATCACTGCGATGGAAGGCTCCGCCATATCCGGCCGCAGCCGGGTCCGGACGTAATTGATGGGCTCGCCCTCGATGGTGTCTCCGCTATCGATGAGCAGGGTATTGGGATTCTCGGCCTTCGCCTGCCGAATGAGCGTGGCCAATTTGGCCCAACCGCTGTTGTCCGGTTGCAGGGAATAGGTGTCTTGGGGCAACACATGCCCGTGCAGATCAGTGGTGCCGAGTACCTGAAGTTTCAGCTCTTGGGCACTTAACAGCCCTGTGCCCAACAGCAGGACCAGAAAAAATGCGAAACAAGCTTTCAGAAGCCGAGTGATGCGTTCATGAGTCATGAAAAAACCTTAGCTAGAAAGGAGGGTGATTCGGAGATAAACTAGCTGTTCAACTTTTGTTGACCTCATCAACCTCTCTATGGAGCGTCCATGCAAGAAGTTCAAATCAAGGCCCCCAAGCACGAATTCACCCTCCTTTGTGACGATATCCGTCAGGAAATGGGCGGCAAGACCTCCCTCATGGGTCTTTATGACCACCACATCGTGGTGCCCGAAGTGCCCTTCGTCCTTCCCAAGGTCTGTTTCTTCAGCAAATTCTCCCGGATGGACGGCCAGTTCAAGTTCAGCTTTTCGGTCGTAAGCCCCAACGGCGAGCGCAAGGACATCATTCGTGACAGCGACGTGCAGATCCCCGAAGGCGCCAAGGAAGGCACTTTCAACGTCATCGCCAGCCCCTTTGAAGTGGGCGCCGAGGGCGTCTTTGAAGTGATCATCGGCCTCACCAAGGGCGCCGACCGTTTCGAGTACGTCTACAAATTCGCCATCAGCAACGCCCAGCGCCTGCAGGCCGAATACGAGGCCGCCATGGCCGAAGCCCAGAAGGCCGGAACCGCTGCCAACTAAATCACACAAGATGCTTAGCAACGCAAGATGAGGGGCGGGCTTCGGCCCGCCCCTTTGCTTTGATCTCCGAGGCTCCAATGTCCCGCCGAGTCGTCACGCGTTTCGCACCCTCTCCCACAGGTATGTTGCATATCGGCGGGGTACGCACGGCATTGTTCTGTTGGCTCTTTGCCCACAAGCACGGTGGCACTTTCATCCTGCGGGTGGAGGACACAGATCTGACCCGGAGCACCGACGACAATATCCGCATCATCGAAGCGGGCATGGAATGGTGCGGCCTGCTTTGGGACGAGGGTCCGGTGGCAGGCGACCCCTCGAAATGGATCGGCCCCCACGGCCCTTACCGCCAGATGCAGCGCATGGACAGCCACTACAAGCCCGCCATCCGGCGACTGCTCAGCGAAGGCAAGGCCTACCGCTGCCGCTGCACCAAGGAAGAGCTGGATGAACGTCGGGCCGCAGCCGAAAAGGCCGGGAAGATCTTCCAGTACGACCGCCGATGCCGCGAAGCCGACCATGATGGCAGCCAGCCGTCCTCCATCCGGCTGAAGATGCCCATGGGGACCGAATCCTGGCTCGAGGATGGCGACATCGTGTTGAGGGACCTCATCAAGGGCGAGCTGCGCTTCCCGGCCACCAGCCTGGACGATTGGATCATCGCCCGCACTGATGGCACGCCCACCTACAACTTCTGCGTGGTCGTAGACGACACGGACATGGAAGTCAGCCACGTCATCCGCGGCGACGACCACGTGGCCAATACACCCAAGCAGATCGCCCTCTACCACTCGATGGGCTACGAAGCCCCCGCTTTCGCCCATGTCCCGATGATCCTGGGCAAGGACGGCGCGAAGCTCAGCAAGCGCCATGGCGCCACCAGCATCACCGAATACCAGCAGATGGGCTTCCTGCCCTCGGCCGTACGCCTGGCTCTCGCACGCCTTTCCTGGACGCCCAAGATTGATGGGCGCGCCATCGACACGGTGGAGGAGGAACTTCTCACGGACGAGCAGATGATCCAACTCTTCGATCTCGGCGATATCCAAAAGAGTCCGGCCCGCTTCGACATGGACAAACTTTCGTGGATGAACCAGAAGCTGATCCAGCGCGCCACCTGGCAGGAGATCGAGCCCCACTTCAGGCACTTCGTGCCCGAAGAATGGAATTTAAAAACCGATGAGTGGAAGGCCCTCGCCATTCAATGCACGCAAAAGGGGAAATCTTTGGTTGAGATGGCAGGCTTTCTGGAATTCGCATGGGCGCGGCCTACGGAATTCGATGATGCAGCCGCCGCGAAGTTCATCACCGAAGCCGTGAAGCCCGCCTTGAAGGATCTTTGCGCCCTGACCGATTACAGCCACGATGCCCTTCACGCAGGCTTCAACTCGGTCATTGATAGGCACGGCCTGAAGCTCAAGGACCTGGCCCAGGCCCTGCGCGTAGCCCTTTGCGGAAAACCCGTCAGCCCGCCCATCTTCGATACGCTGATGCTGCTCGGGCGGGAAGAAGTTGTGGCAAGAGTGGAGAAGTGGATTTAAATAATTTCATCGCCAAGACGCCAAGGACACCAAGAAAAAATAAAGTCCTTCGCTTTTCTTGGCGCCCTTGGCGTCTTGGCGGTAGTCCTTAGTTTTTAGGTGATGCTCATGTCCGATACCTCCGAACCCCGCTCGCTCAATTTCATCGAGGACATCGTTGAATCCGATCTAGCTTCGGCGAAGCATGGGGGACGCGTGCTCACACGGTTTCCACCGGAACCCAACGGCTACCTCCACATCGGCCATGCGAAATCCATCTGCCTGAATTTCGGATTGGCGATGCGGTACGGCGGCGCCACGAACTTGCGGTTTGACGACACGAATCCCACCAAGGAGGACGTGGAATATGTGGATTCCATCCGCGAGGATGTGGAATGGCTTGGCTTCAAGTGGGCGGGCGAATTCTACGCCTCGGACTATTTCCAGAAGCTTTTCGACTATGCCGAGTATCTGGTCCAGACAGGCAAGGCTTACGTCTGCGATTTATCTGAGGCTGAGATTCGCGAGTACCGCGGCAATTTCCACATGCCCGGGAAGGACAGCCCCTTCCGCTCACGCAGCGCCGAGGAGAACCTGGATCTGTTCCGGCGCATGAAGGCGGGGGAATTCGAAGACGGATCCAAGGTCCTGCGCGCCAAGATTGACATGCACAGCGGCAACATGAACCTGCGGGACCCCCTCATGTACCGCATCCGCCGCTCCCACCATCACCGCACCGGCGACGCCTGGCTCATCTATCCCATGTACGACTACGCGCACGGCGTCAGCGACGCCATCGAGCGCATCACGCACTCGATCTGCACGCTGGAGTTCGAGGACCATCGGCCGCTCTACGGGTGGTTCCTGGACCAGGACATCGAAGGAAAGTTCTTCCAGCGGCCCCTGCCGCGCCAGATCGAATTCGCCCGGCTCAACCTGACCTACACGGTCATGAGCAAGCGCCGCCTGCTGGAATTGGTGAACGAACGCCATGTCAAGCACTGGGACGATCCGCGCATGCCCACCATCTGCGGCCTGCGCCGGCGAGGCTACACACCCGAGGCCCTGCGCGCTTTCGCCGAACGTGTGGGCGTGGCCAAGCGCGACAGCCTTACGGACGTGGCCCTGCTGGAGCACACCATCCGGGAAGATCTGGAAAGAACCGCGCCACGCCGCATGGCCGTGCTGCGGCCGCTCAAAGTCGTCATCACGAACATGGCCGAAGGCGAGGTTCACGAGATGGAAGTGGCCAACCATCCCGACCCGGTTCACGGTTCCCGGAAAGTATCCCTGGGCCGCGAAGTCTTCATCGAACGGGAAGACTTCGAGGAGATCCCACCCAAGAAGTGGTTCCGCCTGGCCCCCGGCGTGGAAGTGCGCCTGAAAGGCGCCTGCCTGATCCGCTGCGGGGAAGTCATCAAGAACGGCAGCGGTGAGGTGGTGGAGCTGCGCTGCACCTGGGATCCCGCCTCCCTTGGGGGCGATGCGCCCGATGGCCGCAAGGTGAAAGGTACCCTGCACTGGGTCTCCGCGGTGCACGCCGTGAGTGCCGAGGTGCGCCTCTACGACCGGCTCTTCACCAGTGAAAATCCCATGGATGTGGCCGAGGGCGGGGACTGGCGTGACACCCTCAACCTGGAATCACTGAAGGTCTTTGCCGCCAAGGTGGAGGCCAGCCTGGGCGCCGCCAAAGCCCCTGAAAGCTACCAGTTCGAGCGCCTGGGCTATTTCTGCGTGGACCGTGACACCAAACCCGGCGCCCCCGTCTTCAACCGAACCGTGGCGCTGAAGGATTCATGGGCCAAAGCCGCCCTTTAAAGACTCAGCGCGGCCAGTCCCAGGCCCAGCATTGGGTGTTGCCCCCGGCCGCGCTGAGCGTCAATCCATTTGTGCTCCACGTCACTCCCTAGAGCCATGGCCTCAGGCCTGCTAAGGTCTGGGAAGGGATTTTTCTCCCGCCAGCGGAAGCCTTGCATGGAATCGGTTGCGCATTCTATAGGCCTATCGGCCGTGATGATCTGGACCTTGCTGAAGGTTCTCATCGTGTTCGGCTTCGTCATGGGAATCGCATCGCTCTGGACGTGGGTGGAACGTCGGGGCAGCGCCATGCTGCAGGATCGCATCGGACCCAACCGGGCGTTACTCTTCGGCCGGTGGCAACTCCTGGGATTGCCGCAGCTCGTGGCAGATGGCATCAAGTTCTTCTTCAAGGAAGACCAGGTCCCTCCCCACGTCACCAAGAGCCTTTACTGGCTCGCACCCGTGCTGGCCTTCGTGCCGGCCCTGATCGGTTTCGCGGTCATTCCTTTCGGCCGCGATTTTACCTATGACGGCGTCCGATGCCATTTAAGCATTCTGGAGCCGGGCAATGGCATGGGGATGCTCTTCCCGCTGGCCATCGGCGCCGTGGCGGTCTACGGCATCCTGGTTGCGGCCTGGAGCAGCAATAACAAGTGGGCCATCCTGGGCGGCATGCGCGCCAGCGCGCAAATGGTGAGCTACGAAATCGCCCTGGGCTTGGCCGTGCTCGCGATCTTCATGAGGGTGGGCGGCTACGATCCGGGTGAAATCATCAAGGACCAGATGGCCAGCGGCTGGTTCATCTGGCGCCAGCCACTCGGGTTTCTGGCCTTCTTCACCTGCATGTTCGCCGAGAGCAACCGGCTGCCGTTCGATTTCGCCGAAGGAGAAGCGGAAATCGTCGGCTTCCATAACGAATACGGCTCCATGAAATTCGCGCTGATCGCCCTATCCGAGTATGGCCACATAATCACAGCCTCTGCGCTCATCGCAACACTGTACTTCGGCGGCTGGGCCGTGCCTTTCATGCCAAACGCCCCGGTGATGCTGACGATCCTGTTCTTCCTGATCAAGCTGCTGATCTTCCTGTGGATCTTCGTATGGGTGCGCTGGACCCTGCCGCGTTTCCGCTACGACCAGCTCATGTTCCTGGGCTGGAAGGTCCTGTTGCCGATCTCCATGGTGAACTTGATTCTCAATGCTTGGTGGATGACGCGAGGAGGGTACTGATGGGCGTCATCGTCAAGAAAGTTGAACTGACCTGGCTGGACCGCACCTATGTGTTGCCTATTGCGAAAGGCATGCTCATCACGTTCCGCCACTTCCTGAAGCAGATCACCACACCCAGTTCCAAGCGCTTCACGATCCAGTATCCGGACATGAAGAAGACCATGCCCAAAGGCTACCGGGGCCTTCACGAATTGAAGCGCTTCGAGGATGGCGCCATCAAGTGCGTGGCCTGCTTCATGTGCCAGGAAGCCTGCCCTGCCCGCTGCATCAGCATCGAGGCCGAGGAATTCAGTGAATTGAACTTCACCCAGGGCTTCGAGGAGAAACGGCCCAGCGTATTCAAGATCGACATGCTGCGCTGCATCTACTGCGGCATGTGCGAAGAGGCCTGCCCCAAGGATGCGATCTGGCTGCGGAACGAGTATGAAGTGGCCGCCTACGACCGGCTCAGCATGAACTTCGGGAAATGGGACCTAATGAACACCTACGCAGACATTGATGGAAAAGCCCGGCTGACTCAAAGCCAGGAGAGCCCTGCCACGCCATCACGCCCAACACCCAATTCCGGCAATCCAGCCGGCCCGGCCTAGGAGCAGATGATGTTTCTCTTGTTTGCCCTGATCACGATCATCGGTGCGCTCGCCATGTTCCGGCAGAAGAATGTCATCGTGGCGGGGCTCTGCATGGTGCTCACTTTTTTCGGCGTGGCTGGGCTCTTCCTGATGCTCTCGAATCCGGTTGCCGCCGCGTTGCAGATCATCGTCTACAGCGGCGCCATCATGGTCCTCGTGCTCTTCACCATCATGCTATTGAACTCCCACCAGGAGGAGCCGGCCATTCAGTCGCGCCCCGTCCAACGTTGGGTGGGCGCATCTTTGATAGCCGTGCTAGGCGCTTTCGCTTTCCGTATCGTGGCCGGGTCAAAGGCCCTGGCGGACATCAACAAGGCTGCCCTCCCGGTGGAAGGCATGAACCTGCTCCGCGTTGGCGAGGAGATCTTCAGGCACTACCTTTTGGCGTTTGAATTCATCGGCCTGCTGCTGCTGGCCGCCATGGTGGGCGCCGTGGCCCTGACCAAAAAGGAACTGTGATGGGCAGACTGGTGCTCCACAAAGGACGAGTCTTGGCCGCGGGGATTGGGTGGCCACGCGTCTTGCGTATCGGCGCAGCCGATACCAAGAGGAAGGAGCTGTGATGGGCACCTGGATGAACGGTTCCCTGCAGGGCTACATCCTGGTCGCGCTGCTGCTTTTCGTCATCGGGTTGGCGACGGTCATGCTGAGGCGCACGCTGCTGATGCAGTTCATGGGCATCGAGCTCATGCTCAACGCCGCCAATGTGGCGTTGCTGGCCTTCGCGCGCTTCCGCGGCGGCGACGTTGCAGGCACCGTGTTCTATCTTTTCATCCTGGGTGTCGCCGCTTGCGAAGCCGCCATCGGCTTGGCGCTGGTCATCGCCCTTTTCCGCCACCGCAAAACCACCGACGCTGATCGCGCGGATTCGCTGAGGCAATGAGAATCTGATGCAGAAGATAGCCTGGCTCATCCCGATCCTTCCGCTCATCGGCTCTGCCTTCAATGGCCTGATCGGCAAGAAGGCTGGCAAGAAGGCTGTGTCCATGGTGGGCGTCGGCACTGTGGTCGCTTCATTCCTGATCGCACTTTGGGTGTTCTTCGCAATGAAGGATGCGCCCGGACACAGGCTGGATCTTGCCTACGGAACCTGGATGGCCACGGGCTCACTGTCGGTCCCCTTCGGCCTGACCTTTGATCCCCTCTCGGGAACCATGATGCTGGTGGTGACGGGCATCAGTGCGCTGATCCACCTCTATTCCGTTGGCTACATGGCCGAAGAGGAAGGCTACGCCCGCTACTTCTGCTACTTGAATCTCTTCGTGTTCTTCATGCTCACGCTGGTGCTTGGCAATTCGCTGCCCTTGCTCTTCGTGGGTTGGGAGGGAGTGGGCCTCTGCTCCTACCTGCTCATCGGCTATGCCTTCGAGACGGAAGTCGCGCCTGCCGCGGGCCTGAAGGCATTTCTCTTCAACCGCACGGGCGATATGGGGATGGCCATCGGCATGATGGCTCTTTTCGCGATGTTCGGGACGCTCACCATCGGTGATATCCTGAACCAGGCCGGACACATGCATGCCGAAGTTGGTTTTGGCGTCCTGACCTTCGCCACCCTCATGCTTTTCGTGGGCGCCACCGGAAAATCCGCGCAGATTCCCCTCTACCTCTGGCTGCCCGACGCCATGGCCGGCCCGACTCCCGTCTCCGCCTTGATCCACGCGGCCACCATGGTGACCAGCGGCATCTACATGATCTGCCGGCTGGCGCCGGTGTTCAGCCTCACCCCCATGACCATGACCACCATCGCCTGGGTCGGCGGCCTGACGGCGCTGCTCGCTGCTTCAATCGGCCTGGTCCAAAGAGACATTAAAAAAGTATTGGCCTACTCCACGGTTTCCCAATTGGGTTACATGTTCCTGGGACTCGGCTCCGCAGGGTTCGCGGCCGGCTTCTTCCACGTGTTCACCCACGCCTGGTTCAAGGCCCTGCTCTTCCTTGGCGCGGGTTCCGTGATCCACGCCATGCACCACGAACAAGATCTATTCCGCATGGGCGGGCTGAAGGAAAAGCTGCCCATCACCTTCTGGACGATGCTCATCGCCACGCTTTGCATCATGGGCATCCCGGGATTCTCGGGCTTTTTCAGCAAGGATGAAATTCTTTACCTGGCCTTCCTGAAGAGCCCCACGTTATGGGTGATCGGTCTGGTGGCGGCCTGCTGCACGGCCTTCTACATGGCGCGCCTCATGGCCTTGACTTTTCTTGGTGAACCCAGGGATCCACACGCTTTCGAACATGCTCATGAATCTCCGACGACCATGACCCTGCCTTTGGTGGTGCTCGCGGTGGGTGCCATTGTGGCGGGGTTCTGGGGCATTCCGAAGGTGCTGGGCGGGACCTTTGCCATTGAACATTGGCTGGGACCGGCACTCACCTACGGGCACGGGGAAGCCGAAGCTGCGGCCGTTCATGAAGGCCCGGCGATGCTGCTCATGGGCATCTCCGTGGCCGCCGCCGCCGGTTTCGGATTGTTCGGCTGGACGCTCTACAAGAACGGAACCGAAAAATCGGAACGTCTGGCCACGAAATTTCCCGGCGTCCATATGATTCTGCTCAATAAATATTTCCTGGATGAATTGGTGGAAGGCTACCTGTTGAGGCCCACCCGCTGGTTCGGCAACGTGCTGTGGAAGCTCTTCGACGTGATCATCATCGACGGCATCGGCGTGAACCTGCCGGGCGCCCTGACCCGCGTGGCGGGCGACTTCACCGCGCTCCTGCAGACAGGCCGCGTCCGCAACTACGTGCTCAGCATGGGCCTTGGCGTCCTCGCGCTGTTCTATATCTTCCTAAAGTAGGCCCCTGATGACTGAATGGATGAGCAATCACCTTCTGACCTTTCTGGTTTTCGCGCCAGCTTTTTGGGGCCTGCTGATCCTCTGCTTCCCCGAAAAGCAGGCGCCGCTGGCAAAGCTGTTGGCGATATTCGGCGCCGCAGGGCTTTTCTTCATCAGCGCCGCGCGGTTGCTGACGCTGCCCGCCGAAGGCCCGATGAACCTGATGTTCGCCGAGCACATGCCCTGGTTCTCGGTAGTGGGCCTGCCGGTGGATTATTCCCTTTCCATTGACGGCCTGAATCTCTGGCTGGTGATGCTGACCACATTCCTGACCCCACTCACCATGCTGGGCACCTGGCGCAGCGTGACCCAGCGGGCCGGTTCATTCATGGCGCTCGTCCTGATCCTGGAATCTGGAATGCTCGGCGCCTTCATGGCCCAGGATCTGCTGTTCTTCTACCTTTTCTGGGAAGCCATGTTGATCCCGATGTACTTCATGATCGGTGTCTGGGGCGGTGATGAAAGGAAGTACGCCGCAAACAAATTCTTCCTGTATACCTTGTCGGGCTCGCTGCTTTGGCTGGTGGCGCTGCTTTACCTGGCAACCAAGGCAGGGACCTTCGCACCTGCGATCATGGCGGCAACGGCACTGGGCTTGCCCTTCCCCATCCAATGCACGTTGTTTCTGGCCTTCGCGCTGGCCTTCGCCATCAAGGTCCCCCTCTTCCCACTGCACACCTGGCTGCCGGACGCGCACGTCCAGGCGCCCACCGCCGGTTCGGTGATCCTGGCGGGCGTGCTGCTGAAGCTTGGTTCCTATGGATTCCTGCGCTTTGCCATGCCGATGTTTCCCGATGCTTTTCTGCATTATGCGAAACCCATCGCCCTGCTCTCGGTCATCGCCATCATCTATGGCGCCCTCGTGGCCATGGTGCAGCGGGACATCAAGAAACTGGTGGCCTACAGCTCAGTCTCCCACATGGGCTTCGTGATGCTGGGGCTCGCCTCCATGACGGTCATCGGCACGCAGGGCGCCATGCTGCAGATGCTCAGCCATGGCATCAGCACCGGCGCGCTGTTCCTCCTGGTTGGAATGCTTTACGACCGCGCCCACACGCGCATGATCTCGGACTTCGGCGGCGTTGCCAGCAAAATGCCGGTGTTCACCACCTTCTTCTTCATCGTCACCCTCAGTTCCATCGGCCTGCCGCTCACCAATGGTTTCGTGGGCGAGTTCCTGATCCTGAACGGCACCTACATCTCGGGCTTTTCATGGGGCCGGCTCTTTGCCACCGTGGCTACCCTTGGCGTCCTGCTCGGCGCGGTGTACATGCTCTGGATGGTGAAAAAAGTTTTCTGGGGACCGGAGAATCCGGACGAAGACAGTGGAACCCAACACCTTCATTCGGATCTCTCGGTACGGGAAATAGCGGTGATGGTGCCCATCGTGCTGCTCATCTTCTGGATGGGCCTGCATCCCCGCTCCTTCATCTCCATCTCCGAGAAGTCCGTCGCCAACCTGCTGCTTGCATCGAAAGCCCCGGATCCACGGGTGAAAGCAACGCCTCTGCTTAAACCTGAGACTTCCCTGCATGGCGAGTTGGCAGCAGATGCAGTCACCCCAGCACACACGGTTACGGCCGGTGAAGAGGTGCGGAAATGAATCTCACCGCCCAAAATTGGGCCGCCCTCATGCCCCTGCTGGTACCCGCTGCGGCAGCCTGCCTCATTCCCATAGCCAGCCTGGACAAGGACCAGGACACGGTGAAAGCCGTACGGGCAGCCATGTTCGGCATGGCCCTGCTCGCGCTCGGAGTCAGCTTTTTCTACTTCACGAAAGTGTGGGCCACGGGCCAGAACGCCTTCTTCTCGCATCTGAAGATGGACCGCCTGGGACAGTTCTCGGGGATCTTCGTGACGGTGGCGGCCATGATGGCGCTGCTTCAGCTTTGGGATCACCTGCATCACGAAGGCTGGATGAAGGGCGAGACGCTTTCGCTGCTGCTCTTCTCGGCCGTGGGCATGATGCTCTTCGCCGCCACCACGAATCTGTTGATGATGTTCCTGGGCTTGGAACTCCTGAGCCTGCCGCTGTACGTCCTCACCGCCACCGTGCGGTTCCGCCAGGAGTCCGTGGAAGGCGGCATGAAGTATTTCATCACTGGAGCCGTCGCCTCTTCCTGTTTTCTCATGGGCGCGGTGCTGCTCTATGGCTTGACCGGGACGCTTGAACTCGACGGCATTGGCAGTGCGATCATCACCGTTGGCGCGGATCCGTTGATCCTGGTGGGCGCCGCCCTGCTGCTCATGGGCTTCCTGTTCAAGATCAGCGCGGTGCCTTTCCATCAATGGACCCCAGACGCATATGAGGCCTCTCCCCACCCCATCGCGGGTTTCATGTCCGTGGCCACCAAAGGCGTTGCGGTCATAGCGCTGATGCGGGCCTTCCCTGGCAGCATCGGCCTGCACACGGTAACGGGCCAGCGCGTGGGCGTGGCCTTGGCGGTGCTCGCCGCCGCGACCATGATCATCGGCAATCTTTCAGCGTTGCCGCAATCGAACGTCAAGCGCATGTTGGCCTATTCCAGCATCAGCCATGCGGGGTATCTGCTCTTGGGTTTCGTGGCCGGAACCGCCGAAGCCTACACGGGCGTGTTGTTCTACCTGGTCATCTATCTCGCCATGAACATGGCCGCTTTCGGCATGTTGACGGCCTATGGCCTTGTGGGCGAGCACATCCAATTCGAGGATCTGCGTGGGCTCGGTTGGAAGCGTCCGATTCTCGGAGTGGCGGTCGTAATCACCATGCTGAGCCTCGCGGGCATTCCACCCATGGGTGGTTTTTTCGGGAAGTACTTCATCTTCAAGGAGCTCGTGAAGACGGATCACGTCGGATTGGCCATCCTTGGCGTCACGGCGAGCCTGGTGTCCGTCTACTATTACCTGCGGGTGGTGGTGGCACTCTTCCTTGAACAGCCTTCGGAATCCCAAGTCCGCGAGGCTTCCGAGAAACCCGAATTCCAGTCCTTCCTCTCCACGACCACGGTTCTGATCTGCGCAACGATCATCCTGGCCGGTGGTTTCTTCCAACTTTTCCTGGTGGATGGCTTCGCTTCCAAAGCATTGAAAGAGGGTATCGAGATCCTTCGCTAGGTCGCTGATGGAACTTTGGCCTCTCCTCAGCGCATCATCCATCGCGTCGACCTGAGGCTGGTATCGTAAGCTGGATCGTCTTTGATTTTGTTCTGTGCACTATCCATGGAGTTCTCACTTTTGGCCGACGTAAGGGGCAGTAACGTCTTGGCCAGAAGGGCGCTGGCCAAGACGAAACTGCCCCTAAATTTCAACGCTGGTTAAACTTTTTCTGATAATCGACCCTCGTATGTAAAGGTATAGGCATGTGGGTCAATGGCGCGAGGTGGGCATGAGGGGCAAGACTTGGATCTGGCTGGGTGGGATCGCAATCGTGGCCGGGGGTGGCGCGTTCTACATGCTCAACAAGCCCAAAGAGGTCGTGAAGTGGCGCATGGCGCCGGTTCAAAGGGGCAGCCTGAAGCAGCGCATCAGCGCTTCGGGCACGCTATCAGGCCTCATCCAGGTGACCGTGGGTTCCCAGGTGTCGGGCACCATTTCGAACCTTTACGTGGACTACAACTCCGAAGTGAGGAAGGGCCAGCCCATCGCGCAAATCGACACCACCGTCTACGCAGCCACCGTGCAGGATGCCAAGGCCACCGTGGGCAAGGCGGAAACCGCCGTGGCGGACTCCCAGCGGCAGCTCGCGCGGGCCAAGCGGCTGTTCGCCGACAAGCTCACCGCCCAACAAGATCTTGATGCGGCCCAGGTGACCGCTGACCGCGCCCAGGGCGACCTTTCCAGCGCGAAAGCGACCCTGGCAAAGGCCCAGGCGAACCTGGACTACTGCACCATCACGGCCCCGGTGGCCGGCGTGGTGGTGAGCCGAAGCATCGACGTCGGCCAGACCGTAGCAGCGAGCTTCAGCACTCCGAATCTTTTCGTCATCGCGCAGGACCTTACCAAAATGAAGGTCGAAGCCAGCATCGACGAAGCGGATATCGGGCAGGTGAAGGATGGCCAGCCGGCCTTGTTCACCGTGGACTCTTTCCCTGAAACCCAATTTCACGGGCGGGTGAACCAGGTAAGGCTGGAACCCGTAATCGTGCAGAATGTGGTGAATTACAAGGTCGTGGTGCAGGTGGCCAATGATGAGTTGAAACTGCGTCCCGGCATGACTGCGAACGTGACCATCCAGACCCAGTCCAAGGAGGATGTGCTGAAGGTGCCCTCCGCCGCCCTGCGGTTCAACCCCTCCGCCTTCATGCCTGCCGAGGAGGCCGCGGCGGCCAAGACCAAAGGACCAGGAGGCGCAAACGCTCCGAATGCTCAGGGCGGGAGGACAGCCCCCCCCGGTGGACCAGGCGCCAAAGGGCCGTCCGGGATGCCTTCCAAGGGCATGGTTGCCCGGCGCGATGACCGTGTCTGGATACTAGGGCCTGATGGAAAGCCCAAGGCGGTGACCGTCAAGGTGGGCATCACGGACGGCCAAGCCACGGAAATCAGCGGTGAAGGCATCAGTGAAGGGATGCAGGTGCTGGTGGGCGTAGAGGATACCAAGCGCGCTAGCTCCGGCGCCGCTCCACTGGCCCCCACTGGCGGACCGCGCATGCGTTGAGCGCCAGAAAGGTAAATCACGATGAGTGTCATAGAGCTTCTCAAATTGGCCTTTTTCGCCATCACCCGCAACAAGATGCGGGCCTTCCTGACGATGCTTGGAATCATCATCGGCGTCGGTGCGGTCATCGCCATGATCGGGATCGGGGAAGGCTCCAAGCAGGCCTCCGAAGACATCATCCGCAGCATGGGAACCAATCTCATCATGATCTTCCCTGGGTCCACCTCCAAGACCGGTGGTCCGGTGGGCATGGGCGGCATGGACACCACCCTGTCGGATGAGGACGCCACCGCCCTGGAGCGGGAACTGCCCGGCAGCGTGTCGGCAGCCACGCCCTATGTGCGTTCCTCGAAACCCGCGGTCTTCGGCAACAACAACTGGCTGGTGGGAACCGTGGCGGGCGCTGATCCCGACTACCTCCAGATCAAGAGCTGGAATCTGGAAGCGGGGCGTTACTTCAACGACCAGGAAGTGCGCGGTCAGGCCAAGGTGGCCGTGATCGGCAAAACCGTGCAGGACAATCTGTTTCCTGGCGGGGAAGATCCCATCGGCAAGACCATCCGCCTGGGCAATATGCCTTTCGAAGTGATCGGCATTCTAGAACGCAAGGGCGGCGGACCCCAGGGTGACCAGGACGACACCATTCACGCGCCCTACACCACCGTGATGCGGAAAATCCAGGGCCGCACCAAGATCCAGTACATCATCGTTTCCGCGACCCGGGAAGACAAGGTGGACTTGGCTGAAGCGGAGATCACGGCCTTGTTGCGGCAACGCCACAAGATCCTTCCAGGAACGGACAACGATTTCACAATCCGCAAGCAGAATGACTGGCTCCAGGCATCCGCGGCGCAAAGCGGCGTCATCACCATGCTCCTGGCGGTGGCCGCGGGCATCTCGCTCATCGTCGGCGGCATCGGCATCTCGAACATCATGCTGGTGAGCGTCACGGAGCGGACCCGGGAAATCGGCGTGCGCAGGGCCCTGGGCGCCACGCAACGCAGCGTCATGCTGCAATTCCTGGTGGAAGCCATCGTGCTGGCGGCCCTCGGCGGCATCATCGGCGTGGGTGTGGCGGTGGCCGCGATCTGGGTGATGAAGCTTCAAAACATTCCCGCGGTGGTCCAGAATTCCGCCATCGTTCTGGGCTTGGTGTTCAGCGCCGTGGTGGGCATCACCGCGGGATTCCTGCCGGCGCTGAAGGCTGCCAAGCTGGATGTGATCGACGCATTGCGGTATGAATGAGACCCAAACCCCGAGGGATGCCTATGCCGCCCTCAGGTACGTTGAATTCCGCTGGTTCATGGTTGCCACGCTGGTGCTGTCCATGGCCATGCAGATGCAGTCCGTGGTCATGGGCTGGCAGGTCTACGAGATCACCCGGGACCCACTCTCCCTGGGATTCGTAGGGCTGGCGGAAGCACTGCCCTTCCTGGCCACCACACTCGTCGGAGGCCATGTAGCCGATCTGCGGGACCGCCGCCGCCTCTGCCTTATTTCAGAGGTGGCCTTGCTGGGGGGCGCTTCGGTACTGCTGCTTCTGAACCTCCATGGCGCACCCTCCCAGGTCTGGCCATTTTATGCCGTGCAAGTTGCGGCGGGACTTGGGCGGGCCTTCTACCGCCCCGCGTCTCAGGCCCTGGCCGCGGAGCTGGTGCCCAAGGAGATCTATGCCAACGCCGCGGCATGGAGGTCTTCAGTGTTCCATGCGGCGATGGTGCTGGGCCCGGCGCTGGGAGGCCTGATCTATGGTTTCGTGAGCGCCCGCGCGGCCTATTCCGTAGAGGTGGTCCTGCTTATTTCGGGGCTGCTCGCAACCTACGCCCTGTCCCCGCGGCCGAGACCTGCCCACCACATCGAACAGGGTCCCGGATTCTTCGACGGCGTGCGTTTCGTATTCAACCAGAAGCTCGTGCTGGGCGCTCTGTCCCTGGACCTCTTCGCGGTGCTCTTCGGGGGTGCGCCGGCCCTGCTGCCCATCTTTGCCGACCAGATCCTGAAGGTTGGCCCCCAGGGGCTCGGCATCCTCCGCGCGGCACCTGCGGTGGGATCCGTGGTCATGTCCTTCGCCCTGGCCCACCTGCCAGAGATGAAGCGCGCCGGTCGCACCCTTCTGATCTGCACAGCGGCCTTCGGCCTCTGCTGGATCGCCTTCGCCTTCTCCACGTGCTTCTGGCTTTCCCTGGCACTGCTGGTGCTCAGTGGCGCCCTTGACAATGTGAGCGTGGTCATCCGCTCCACCCTGGTGCAGACCCTCACACCGCCCCACCTGATGGGCCGCGTGTCCGCGGTGAATGTGTTCTTCATCGGCAGCAGCAACGAACTGGGCGCCTTCGAGAGCGGCCTGGCCGCCAAGCTCCTGGGTCTGGTGCCCTCCGTGGTGGCAGGCGGCATGATGACCCTGGGCGTGGTGGGCGCCATGACCTGGCGGATGCCGGAGCTGCGCAAGCTGAAGCGGCTCAGCTAAGGCACTGCTCTCCAATGGTTCCTCGAACGGCACCCACCAACCGAACTTATTCCAGGCTTCGTTCGAAACCCCGGAGGCCCTACTTGCCCGGCTGAAGGGCCTTCAGAGCCGAATCGTAATCCGGTTCATTGACGATTTCGGAAACCAATTCGGTGTAGATCACCTTCCCGTTCTCGTCCAGCACCACCACGGCCCGGGCCAACAATCCCCGCAAAGCGCCGTCAAGAATGGCGACACCGTAATCGCCCCCGAATTGCTTGTTCCGAAAATCCGAAAGGGGGACAACCTGCTCCAGTCCTTCTGCGCCACAGAATCGTTTTTGGGCAAAAGGCAGATCCGCTGAGATGCAAAGAATCACGGCGCCAGGCAGCTCCCTGGCCCGTTGATTGAAGGTCCGCACACTGGTGGCGCAGGTGGATGTATCAAAGCTCGGAAAAATATTCAGCACCACACGCTTGCCTTTTAGATCCGAGAGGCTGAGCTCGGAAAGATCCATCTTGGTGAGCGTAAAATCCGGGGAATCATGCCCTACCACCGGGAGTTCACCCGAGGTATTTACCGGTGTGCCTTTTAATGTCACTTGAGCCATTGCGATTTCCTGAAAGGCAAGTCCGAGTGGCTTCTCGTGGGCTTCACGCCGGGTGGAAGCAAGACAAGCTGTTAGCCTCTAGGGTACTTGCAATTCAGGCTGGCGAACCTATGTTGGCTTTTCAACCCGCACGAACACTATTTGTAAAAAACAGAGTATCTGATGTCCCAGGACCCAACGTCCATAGGCCGCTACCAAGTCCTTTGTCTTCTGGGAAGAGGCGGGATGGGGGCGGTCTATCTCGTTGAAGACCCCAAGCTCAAGCGGGAACTGGTCGTCAAGGTGGTTCACGAAGGCGGGCGCCACCACGCCCACGCCATGGAGCGGTTCCAGCGGGAAGCAGAGATTTCCGCCCGGCTCAATCACCCCAACATCATCACGGTGCACGATGTGGGCGAAGACCCCCAACATGGGCCTTTCATTGCTATGGAATACGTGAAGGGAACCAGCCTGGCGGGCCTCATCCATGAGCAGTCCTCGCCGCCCGAAGCCTTGCTGTATGTGCTGACCCAGGCCTCACGCGGGCTCATGGCCGCAGCCATGGCTGGCATCGCGCACCGTGATGTGAAACCCGAAAATATTCTGGTGGGAAACGATGGCCGCGTGAAACTCACCGACTTTGGAGTGGCCCGTTCCAACGAATCCCAGCACCTGACCACCGTGGGCGGCATCATTGGAACGCCCTCCTACTTCGCACCGGAACTATTGCAGGATGCGGAGGCTTCACCCATCACGGATTGCTACGCCTTGGCGGTGACTGCTTTTGAAGCATTCACGGGGACCCTGCCTTTCATGGGAGACAGCATCGCCTCCACTCTGCTGCGGATTGTGAACGAGCCCCCGGCCATTCCTTCCGGCATGGATCCCAGAATTAAAGCCGTTTTTCTCCGGGCTTTCGCCAAGCGGCCCCGGGACCGGTTCCCCGATGTATACGAATTCATGGGTGCCTTGGTGGATGCTGCCCCCATTGCCCAAGCCGCCAAATCAAAAATGCACGCGGCCATGGAAGGAACCGAGGTCTCCTTGTCGGGGCTGAGTGCCGGAGGCACACGCACACCCACCCCCCGCCGCACCGTTTCACCCCAAGTTCCCCCAACCGCGAAAGAGGCCCCATCCGCCCCCTGCTTCACGCCGCCCCCCAGACCTTTGGAGCCACCAGAAGCTGCCTATCCACTGGCCGCACCACTTGAACCGCCCCCTCCGTCGGCCATGGAGGCAAAGCCGCGGCAAAGGAATTCCCAGATCCAGGGCCTGATCTTTGCCGCTGTGGGTGGTCTGGTCATGACGGGGGCCGTCTTTATTACTTGGCGATGGTGGAAGGCAAGGACTGTGGCCATACCCGCGGCCGCGATGGCCCCATCAGCCGCTTCCATTGCAGTCACCCCAGCTATGGCGCCCATGGGCTCTGCTGGCCCGCCTCAGACGAAACCAGATGTGGAAACTACCAAGCCCAATCTTGATCAGCTTCAGCAACGGTTGAAGGAATTGCGCGAGAACAATGCCAAGGAGGCGGAGAGGTTGAAGCAGGGCAAGGGTGGGATCACGCCTGCGGCCCCTCCTCTACCGGAAGTTCCACCACCCAACAGGCAGGAACCGTTGAGCCCAGAACACCAGACCCCGACACCCGCTTTGCCCGCCACCACTCGCGTCCCGGTGCCAGGATCGCCAACTGCCGCCCCTTTGATTCCACCCCGGGTCCTTTCCAAGGCCGTGGCGGCCTTTCCCCGGCGGGCCAAGGAATTGAGTTTTGAGATCGGCAAGGATCACGTGGTGCGTCTTAGCGTCACGGTGGATGAAAAGGGACAGCCTTCCGCCATCACTGTGCTGGAGGGCGTTCCGGGCGTCTTTGGCTTCAATGAGGAAGCCAGTTCGGCCGCAAGGCGTTCCACCTATGCGCCGGCCACAAAAGGGGGTATCGCTCAGCGGGATACCATTGAAATGGTCTTTGTTTTCAAGGCCGGACGCTGATCAGGTTCGGGCTCGTGAGTCAAAACTGATTCATTTCTTCGTTCCTGGCGGGAAATTCGCGAGCAGATCCCCCACAGCCTTGTTGATCCCTTCTTGGGTGTCCTCTGGATTATCGAGGTTTGTCAGCGCGCCTTCCGCAGCCCCCTGCCAGACCAGCTGATTGGACTTGCTGTCCACGATTTCCAGGATGATGGTGCCTTCGCGGTATTTATGCACCTGGCTGGTGCTGAAGTGAGTGCCCACGCCATAGCCCCACTGCCGTCGGCCCCAGCCATAGCCACCGCCGAAGCTAGAGGTGGTGCGGTATTTCTTGTTCTGATAAATGGGGTAGTAGGTCACCAGGAAATCAGGCTCGGCCACCTTCTCCTGCCTGAAGCCTTTTGCTTCCAAGACTAGCTGGACCGATGCCCTGACCCGCTTGTCCATGAGCGGATCGGTGCCACTGCCCTTGCCCTTGGCCCGTTTGGAGGCGGCGTACCAATCGAAGGTCTTGTAGCTTGCATAGGTGATCGTGGGATCGTAATCGGTCTTGACCGTGTACCCTGAGCAGGCATTTATCAGCGCCAATCCAAAAATGGAAGCAGCCATGCTTATGCGGTTCATGAAGCCCTCCTCACGGTGACCTTGATTCTATGGATGCTGATCCAAAAGGAAGGTTGGGTCTTCTTCTTTTTTCGCTGGAAACGGCAACGATTCCACCTGGCCCTCCCGCCACATCATGAAGGCCCCCTCAAAGGCCCAAGGGAGGGCAATGCCGTTGCCTTCTGTTTCGTGGGTGTGGAAGTGGCCGGTGATGAAAGTGCCCGGCTCATGGGTCTTTGCCGCCGCACGGAAGGCTTCCCGTGGAAAAACCAGTTTGAAGGCGCGATTGGTGGTGCGCATCTGATTTTCCAGCTTGGCCGCGATGAAGGCGGCCAACCTGCTTGGCATCAGGCGGAACAACAGCCAGATGGGGCCCGAACGGGAAAGACGGTTCCACAACCGGTACTGCCAGTCCGCCGGGTTGATCAGGTCTCCGTGTTCGAAAGCCAGATTCTCCCCTTCCAGGGCACACGCCACACCTTCGCCCATGAGGTCGAAAATCTCCGCGTGGTAATCCAGAAAAAATTCCCGGTTGCCCATCCAAAGCCCCACCCATCGCCCCGCGCGCCGGCGCTCCCGCACCCAGGACAGGTAACTCCGTTGGGCATCGGACGTCATCCCTGGCAGCCCGACCCAGACATCAAAGACATCTCCCAGAAAGAGCCAGTCGGCGTCTGGATGCACCCGGGTAGCCGCTTGCAGGCCCACCAGTTCATCGCTCCAGTGGGGATCCGCCACCAGGATCAATGGCCTTGCCGGGTCCGGCCTCTTGCTGCTGCCACGGCGCCACCCCCAGGCCGCGAGATCGCGGGAGCGCAACCGGACCAGCGTGGTCACGGCCAATCCTGCCGCGGTTCCCAGGAGCACTAACAGCCAGCTGCCCCATCGGCCCTGGCCCATTTGGCCGCTGCCCATCATCAATAGCGCCCCTAGGCTCGATATAGCCAAGGTTATGAAAATACGCCAGTGCCGACGGTAGGAAGGCAGGTCCCTGCGCCGTAGTGAAAGCAGAGGCTCGGCCCCGGCAGCAAGAAAAAAACCAGGAAGGAGAGAGACCAGGATTTCGACGCGCGTCATGGCTCCATCCAAACATAAAACGTGGGTCGGACGAAGGAGGACCTGGGGGCCTTGATGAAATTCAAGCGTGGACATTCCAGCGCTCTGTGAGAGACTGGAAGGTCACGTGTGCCCATAGCTATGCGCGAGGATTCATGCCGCTTCCCCAGTACAAATTGCTATCCAATTGCACCGACGAGCAACTGAGGAGGATCTGCGAATATCGCAAGCTGCCCATTCCGAGGGCGTGGGAGGAAGAACCCGAGGGCCGTCTCCGGCTGTTGAAGACCATGGTCTTCCACCTTGAGGATTACACTCAGCTCTCCAACACCCTTGCGGATCTGGAAAGCAAGGATCTGCTCATGCTCAAGCATCTGGTGGAATCAGGCACACTGCCCGAACCTGGCACGGAAGGCCATCTGGCGGACCTTGGGCTGATCCTTCCCAGTGGCGATGGTTGGGTAGTCCCGGAACGAGTGGCCGACGCCCTGGCGGATTTCGATGATTGTTCTTTGAGTTTTCAGGGGCAGCCAGACGCGCTCCTGCAACCCGCTCCGCTCTATGGTTTCTCCATGGCGCTCACCTCCGTGTTGCTGCGCTGCGTGGTTGGCATCCGGGTTCTCAAGGGTGGCCTGCCCGCGAAAAAGGATCTGACCCAGCTTCTCTCCCGCAATGTCTTCCTTCAGGAGGATCGCGACGCCACGTTGCTTTTCACCCTGCTGCACCGGCTTGGATTTCTGTGGAGCCGTGAGGGCCGCGTGGACACGCTGGTGCCGGCGGTGCTGATTCACCCCCCCAGGTGGGTGGCAGAGAGGGCCTTCGCCAGCCTGCTGGAGCACGATCTGACGCTTTGGGACATGCCCCCGGCCGAAGACCGCCGTTTTTTAATGGAACACCTGCTGGAACGCCGGGGACAGGTGCTTTCCATCCAGCCCTTTCTCGCTTTTCTGAAAACACTGCATTCGCTGGATGAGAGCCGCACCCGCACTTCATTTCTGCCATTTCTGGGGCGCATGGGCCTGATCACCATGGACGGGACCCGAGAGCACTTGAGCCTCACGGCCCACGGCGAGGCCCTGGCGCAGGAATACCTGCTCCGCGATCTGCGCGGCACCGATGCCCACTGGGCGCCGCTCATGACCGAACCGCCCTTGGTTTTGCAGCCCACCCTGGAAGGGCTGACACCCATGTTCCAAAACCCGCACCGCCTTCTCAAACTGGCGCAGCTGGCCGAGGTCGAAGGCCTGGATACCATGGTCACCTTCCGCATCGGCCCGGATACTTTTGTGCGAGCTCTGGATTTCGGGCTCAACCTTGATGACATCAAGCAGCGTCTTGGAAATCGGACCGGCGATTCCAGCGCCGCCATGCCGACGACACTGCTTCAACTGTTGGACGACCTGGGCCAGCGCGTGGGTGAAGTGGAAGTGCAGCAGGGCAAACGGCTGGTGCGGACAAGAACGGCCCACCTCGCCGATGAACTGCGCCTCCGACCGGAACTCCTCCCTCTTAAGCTCGTCCCCATTTCCGATACCGTTCTGGAAGTTCAGGGCAATGGCAACGCCTTCGCTCTGCTGAAGGCTGCGGGCTATCTGCCCAAACCAGGGCGTTTCCTGCCAGTGAGCCTGGACGAAGAAGAAGATCTGTACCTTTGGTCCATGGCCTGCCTTTCCTTCGTAGACGAAAAAGGCATGAATCATCATCTGGAGCCGGTTCGCCAATTGGTCCGCGCAGCCCTGCAAAGGCTCCATGACGAGGATCCGAACCTCTTTCAGGAAGTGCAAAAGCGCGTGCCCATGCTGCATCTGGGGGGCGGCAATCAGGCCGCGGAAGAGATGCGGCTCATCCTCGATTACGCCGCTGGCCGCAACCTCATGGTGGAACTCACATACTTGCCGCCGGCCGCGCATCGCACCCAATTGCGCCGCGTCACCCCGCGCACCATGGAAGGAGACCACCTTCAGGCCTTCTGCCATCTGCATCAAGAGGAAATGGCATTCCGCCTGACCCGTATCCAGGGCGCGCGCCTGTTGAATGAGCGCGGCTGGAACCCCGGGCAGGCACAGGCAGGATGATGAAATAGGCTGTGGGCAGTGGGCCGTGGGCTAAAAGCTGTGGGCCAGGGGCAAACGGTCGAAGCCAAAAGCAAGAAAAGCTTCCATTTAAGGTGTCTGCCGCTTTACCTACGGCCCACAGCCGACCGCCCACAGCCTGATTTTATTTACTGCGCCTTGACTCGATCCTGGGTGGCAGGCGGGAGAACCAGGGGCTGTTTCACTTCGATTACCGGGTAGTCAGCTTTTGCAGGCTTGTTCGGCGTGAAGGTCGTCGTACCCGTAGCCCTGTGGTCCTTGTTGGAGGCAAGCTTGGCCGCAGTTTCAGGGATAGGGGAAGCCGTTCCTTTCCGGGAAACCACCCGGCCATCACGATCACGGCTCACCTGGGCCTGCGAGGACTCATGGGCCCGCTCCACCTTGTTTTTTTCAGCGGCGGTAACCGCAGCCGCCGCGGCCGCGCGGTCCGCGCGGTTCTTTTGCTGGTAGCCCCAGGCTCCCAAAGCGCCAAAGCCGGAGATGACAAGGGCCACGGGCAGGCCCGCGGCCAGGAGCATGCGCATGGGCCGGTTGCGGGCGGTGTTGCGGCGGCGCAGGGCTTCGGCACGAAGGCTATCGGCGAGTTTCACCATCTCTGGTGTCGGTTGCGCGTCGAAGAAATTCGATTCAAAGCTGCTGGTGGGCAGGGCGATGGACAAACCGAGGAGGCCCCTCAGTTCGGCACGCAGTTCGCGGTCCTCGGTGGTTTCTTCTAGATGGGCGGGATCAAGCCAGGGCATGGATGCCTCCGGGGTTCAATTGGTCTTTGAGCTGGGCCTTGGCGCGATGAATTCGGGTCTTCACGGTGGCCTCAGGGATGCTTAGGATGTCGGAGATCTCACGGATGGAAAGGCCTTCGACCACGAAGAGCCACAGGGCTTCGCGGAATGTGGGGGACAGTGTGCGCATCCTCTCCCGGATTTCACGGTTCAGCAGCTGCTCTTCGGCGTCTGCTGATCTGCCGGGCTCCATGACCATCTCAAGGCTGAGGTTCTGGTTTTTCATGGGCCGGCGTTCGGTGAGCGCCAGGGTCCGCACGGTGCCGTAGAGGAAAGCAGTGGGGTGTTCCACGGCCACTTGCCGCTGCATCAGGATGACAAAGGCTTCTTGGGCGATATCCTCAGGGTAGACAGCGCCAAAACGACGGCCATAATTCACCAGCCGTGGATAGAGTTCAGAGAAAGCACTGTAATAATCTGCGGCTGTGCCGAAAGGGGAATTTTCGGCCAAGTGGCCGCTGGGCTTTAGTTGTTCTATCGGCTCATTGGGGCTTTGCATGCTTCGCTCCGAGGCTTGGATGCCCGGGGGAGAAAGAAGGTTCCCGAAGAGGACCTGGTTAGAGTCCCATCTGGATAGTCTAGAACCATGGACCCCATCCAGCAGCCAAATCCCTTCATACCCTGGGCCGACACGCTCCGTGAGCTGGGTGTCATGGGCCTGGTTGGGGAGCCGTTGGCAGAGGCTGCACCAACGCCAGCCGCAGACCGGCCTGTGGCACCCGTTCAGACTGATTCTCATTCGCTTTCTTCCCATCCGGCCTCTCGCCTTGCCCCTGGGCAAGCCCGGCCACCGATCCCCCGGCCTGCCCCGGCTCCTGGCTACACACCCCCAGGCGATCCGGTCGGGAATCCACCCTTGGATATCTGGGCTTCCGCTCCAGACCTGGCTTCATTGGCGGTCTGCATCCAAGGCTGCCTGGCCTGCCCGCTCGGGCCTGGACGCTTCCGATTCGTCTTCGGCGAGGGAGACCCGAAGGCTCGGCTCATGTTCATCGGGGAAGGCCCCGGCAAGGACGAAGACCAACAAGGACGGCCTTTTGTGGGAAAAGCCGGCGAACTGCTGGACAAGATGATCGGGGGCATGGGGTTCACGCGGGGCCAGGTTTACATCGCCAACGTGGTGAAGTGCCGGCCGCCGGACAATCGCACGCCGACATCGCAGGAAGCCCAAACCTGCCTCGGGTACCTGAAACGGCAGATCGAGCTCATAGACCCAAGCGTCATCGTGACGTTGGGAGCCACCCCGTTGAAAGAACTCCTGGGGGTTCAAACCGGCATCACCAAGGTGCGGGGATCCTGGCAACGGCTGGAATTGCACAGGGCCATCCCGATCATGCCGACGTTCCATCCAGCCTATGTTTTGCGCCAGTACACAGATGAAGTCCGTCGCGCCGTCTGGTCGGATCTGAAGGCGGCGCGGGCTTGGCTGGAGGAGCATCCCTGACCAGAAAAGCGCCGGTTATTTCGTAACGCTCGCTTCGTCGTCCTTCGTCCGGCATAAGCGTGCGTAACGAACCTAACCAGAAAAGCGCTGGTTATTTCGTAACGCTCGCTAAGCTTTGGTAGAGGATTATCCAATGCGCCTGTTCAGTTTCTTGATGGTCGTGCTCATCGGTGCCGTACTGGTGTTGTTGGCCAACCTGTACGTCAGCAATTCCACCTTATTCAACAGCCCTATGATCCTTTATGGGGAAACGCAGATCCGCGTGTGGGTCTTCACGCTCGTGGTGCTCGCGGTGGGCTTTCTCATCAACCTGATCTACAACGGCTACGCCGCACTCAGGGACATGGTGAAGGGGCTTAATGCTTCGGCGGCAACCCGGATGGGCCGTCGCCTATCCAGCCGCCTTTCCGATGCGCGGACACTGATCGCCCATGGCCTCCTTTCCAAAGCCAAGGTGATGCTGGAAGAGATGTACGCCGATCATCCCGAGCATCTGGGCACGGCGATGCTCTACGGCGACGTGATGCTGAAGAGCGGAGACGGCGAGGCGGCGGCGAAGCATTTCGAGAAGTTCTGCCTGAAGCATCCGGACCACGTGGAAGCTCGCTATCAATTGGCGGAAGCACTGCTGGCCGCACGTAATTCCGATGGCGCCAAGGGTGTGCTGAAGAAAATCGTCTCAGTCGCGCCCAAGCAGGCCCTGCGGGCCTTGCGCCGGCTCAGGGCCTTGCATACTGAAGCCCAGCGCTGGGACGAAGCCCTGGAAATGCATAAGAAACTGCTCTCCCATTTTTCGGGTGAACTCAGTGCCGGAGAAAAGGCTCAAGGACTGGCCCTGGCCTACCAGGTCGGCCTGCTGAAGGTGGACGCGGACCAATACAAGGATGCCGCGCAGGCCTTCCAGCAGGTGGTGAAGGACGACCCCAACTTCATCCCGGCTTATCTGTCCCTGGGCCGATGCCGCATCCTGCAGGATCAGGAAGACCAGGGTCTGGAAGTGTGGGTAGAAGGTTTCCGCAGCACCGGCGAAGGCGCATTCCTGCAGGAGATCGAGGACTATTTCATCCAGAGCGGACGGCCCGAGGAAGGCCTGGCGGTGTTGCGCCGCATCTCCGCCACCAGCGAACATGCGGTGCTGGCGAAATTCTTCCTGGGCAAGATGCTCTATCGCCTGGAAATCCTGGACGAAGCGCTGGAGCAATTCCTGGAAGTGCGCAGCCAGGTGGTCTATTCGCCCATCCTGTATTTCTACATGGCGAAGATCCACAGCCGCCGCGGGCGCCTGGATGCGGCGCTGAACGAATACCGCCAACTGCTTCGCAACCTGGGTGTGCTGAAATTACGGTTCGAGTGCGGTGTCTGCGGCCATCGCACAACCGATTTCACCGACCGCTGCGATCATTGCGCCGCCTGGAACAGCAGCCACTTCCTGTTCAAGGAAAATGAAATGCCTGAAGCCCCCCTGCGCGGTGAAAGCGGGCAGTGGATCACGATGGGGTAGTGAGGTATGAGGGGCGAGGTGTGAGGTATGAGGGGTGCGCCTCTGGCACCCTAGATGTTGCGGCCTTTGGCCGCCACCATATTGAACCTCGCCCCTCATGCCTCGAATCTCACTGCGCAGCCGGCCAGCGGACGGTGTAGATCATCCGCTCCATGGCGCGGGAATAGGGTGTCCAATGGTTATCACCGGCTTCCTTGATCCCTCGGAACATGGCTTCCAGTTTGCCGTCGAGATCGTCGAGGTAATGGACGAGCAGGGCTTCGGGAGTCTTGGGGAGCACCGGGCTGCCGAATTCAAGCTTCCCGTGGTGGCTCAGCACGATGTGCAGCAGTTGTACCCGCAATTCTTCGGGGAACCCTTTGATCTTCGCTGCCTCGCGGCTGATCCACTCGCATTCCATGGAGATGTGGCCGATGAGGTTGCCTTCATCGGTGTATCCAAAACTGCGCTGGTAGCTGAGCTCGGCGGTCTTGCCCACATCGTGCAGGAAGACCCCCGCCAGCACTAGATCGCGGTTCATCAGTCTGTAATGGCCGCAGGCCCGCTCCGCCATGGCAAGGATGGAAAGCGTGTGTTCCAGTAGGCCGCCCAGGTAGACGTGGTGCATGCCTTTGGCTGCGGGGGCCTTGGAGAAAGCTTCGCGCAAGGCTGCGTTTTCAATGAAGAGCGCCGTGAGGAGTTGCCGGATCCATGGATCCTTCACCGACCCGATGATGCCATCCATTTCCTCGAGCATTTCAGGAACAGGCCGCAAGCTTACCGGGAAGAATTTTGAGAAATCCCCCACCTCGGAATCGGGCGCGAAGCGGACCTTGTCGAGCTTGATCTGGGTGCGGCCGTTGTAGCTCGAAATGGACCCCTTCACTTTGAGGAAGGCATCCGCAGCGATGCTCTCCATATCGCCTTCGATGGCCCGGATGTCCCAGAGGAAACCCTTCAAATCGCCTGAGGCATCCGACAGTTTCAGTTCCAGATATTCGGAGCCTTTCGTGCTGATCTTGAACAAAGCTTCCTGAGCCAACAGGTAACCCGTGAAGACATCACCTTCTTTCAGGGTGCGGAGGAGCGGCTGATCGGGGGTCACGGTGGACAATGGGTTCCTCCTGAAATTTCATCAAACCATCCTGCAATCATAACCCTTCGGATCAGTGGGCAACCGGCAGGCGAGGCCGAAACGGCCTTCAACTTGGTGCGGAGCACCACCCATCGCGTCGGCCTGCGGCCGACATAAGCGACTGTAACGCCTCGGCCAGAAGAACGCTGACCGAGGGGTAACAGTCGCTAATGGTTCGTCGGCGATTTGGGGTGGCCTAGGGTGGGATCCTCGCCACCGCCCTCTTCCCACGTGAGGCGCTTATCTTCCAGCACCTCCACGAAGCTCCATTGATCGTGCTTTGCGGCGCTCATCTCAGGCAGCGCCAGCACGCGCACTTTCAACAAGCGGTTGTAGAGCGGGAATTGCAGCTCATCGCCAGTCTTCACTTCCCATGCAGCCTTCTTGGGGGCGCCGTTGACGCGCACCATGCCCTCATCGCAAAGCTCCCGGGCGAGTTCCCGGCGCTTCACCATATGGGTCTTCTTGAGAAAAGCATCTAGGCGCACGGCACCATCCTACGCCTGAATTCAAGGGGTGGGTCAGCCCTTGAGGATTTGTTCCTTGGGCACCATGAAACGCACATTGCCACGAGTTCGCAAGTTGGCAAGGTACTGCTCGATGGCATTTTGAGCCTTGGGCTCTTGAAGTTTTTCCATGATCTTGGCTTTCACATCGGCAAAGGGCAGCGCTTCTTCCTTTTCCGACTGGATGAGTTGCACCAGGATGATGTCTTTATCCGTGTCGATAGGCGCCGAGACCGCGCCGGCTTTCAGGGAAAGGGCCGCTTGTTCGATAGCTGGCCGCATCAGACCCTTCTCCATCCAGCCCAAGTCACCGCCGGTGCCCTTGCTGGGGCTGCTGCTGTACTGTTTGACCAGATCTTCAAAGGATTTCCCACCCTTGAGCTCTTCTTGCACCTTGGCCAGCATGGCTTTGGCGGCTTCGCCATCCTGAGGGGTCGCGCCTTTGGCTAGCACAAGTTCGCGGATGCGGAAACGGGTAGCCTTCTTGTATTCATCTTTGTGGTCTTCATAGTAGGCCCGCAGTTCCTGATCCTCGATGGCGACCTTCGTGTAGACCTCGGAGCGGAGGACTTCTTGCTGAAGAATCTGCTGTTTGGTCCGCTTCAGATATTCCTGAAGGCCAATGCCCATTGAACTGCGCAGTGCTTTTTCGAAATCCGCATCTGTGGTGAAATTGTTCTGCTTTTTGATATCTTCGACATAGGCATGGAGGTACTCGTCGCCCACACGCTGTCCGAGGCCCAGATCATTGGCCTTGTCTTCCACCAGGAAACTGTCAATCAGGCCTTGAAGCGTTTTTCCCCGGCCTTCCTTCAGCTTCTCGTCCAGTTCCTTCCCTGAAAACTGCCGGTAGAGCGCAGCGTGTTCCTGCTCCACCGCTTGCTGGAATTGGTGGCGGGTGATGATGTGGCCATTCACGATGACCAGGATCTCCTCTCGAATATCCGAGGGGGGCGGATTCACTGCCACCGCCACTCGTGCCACTGGTGCGGTGGCGCCCATGGCTGGGCTGAAGGCGGAGAGAATCGTAAGGAGGGTCCCGGGCACCGTGGAAGTCATCATCTGATCCGGCTTAATTTTTCTTCTTGGAAGGAGCAGGCGTTTCAGCCTTTTTTGGCTGGCCTTCCGGCTTCTTGGGTTCCGCGGCAGGTGCGGTCTTGGCTGGAGCTGCCGAAGCTGAAGCTGCCGACACTGGAATGGCGTAGTACTCGAAGGGGATCTCTTTCTTGATCCCGTCCAGGTATTCGTTCCAGACCTTCTCCTGGCGCTCAGGCTGGGCCATGGCGGGGATTTCCTTCGACACCTCTTCAAAAGGCTTTTGGGCGCCCTTCGCTCTCTTTGCGGTCACTTCGATCAGGTGATAGCCGAATTGGGTCTTCACCGGTTCACCCACCACCCCGACGGCTTGAGTCTTAACCGCGTTGCCAAACTCTGGAACCATCTGGCTGGGGTCGAAACCCTCGTAGAGGCCACCGGTGTCCTTGCTGCCGGGGTCATCAGAGTATTCCTTGGTCAGATCAGCCAATTTTTTTCCGGCCTTCAGCTCAGCCTGGAGCTTGGCTATTTTGGCCTTGGCATCCGCATCGCTCAGGCCTTCCTTGTCCTCTGCATTGGCCTTGACCTTCACCAGAATGTGGCGGGCGGAGTAGGTGTCCGCTGTGGTCTGGAATTTGTCCTTATGGGCCTCGTAGTAGGCTTTCAGCTCGGGTTCTGTCAATTCGATCTTCTTCTTGAGCGCTTCGCCGTCCCGGTTCATCAATTCCGTGGCGATGATCTGGTCGGCGGCAAAGGAAAGCCTCTTTTTGAAAAAGTCCGAATTCTCCAGGCCCATTTTCCGGCCCTTGGCCACCAGGAGCCGGAACTCGACGAAGCTCTTGACGTACCGGTCCCTGGCCTCGGGATCGTTCTGGACTTCCTTTCGCTGCTGGGGCGCGACGCCGTTTAGGCCCATCTCGATGTCGGACTGGCGGATCAGTTCATTGCCGACCTTGCCGACGACCAGGTCCTCTTTCGGGGCGGCCTTGTCTGCAGCCGGGGCTGGGGTAGCGGCGACCGCTGCGGGGGCCGCAGGCTTGGCTTCGGGCTTCGGGGTCTGGGCCAGGAGGTTCAAGGAAGCAAGGGTGAGCAGGGTGCTACGCAACATGAGGGTTCCTCAAAAAAAAAGAAGTGCCAATGAATTGGACTTCACAGTTGCAAGATGAGAGGTGAAAGAGAGTGGTGATGATGCTTCATTGCGAATGCCTGGAACGCCATCAGCCCAAACGACGATGCTAACATGACGAACCGATGAAAGCCTCTGAAAATTCAGGCGATCAGGCCAACCCAGCCTTCCCAAATGCGGGGTCCGGGGCAGAGGTTCCCGGCCTCTGGATGGACCGGCTGGCCCAGGCCCTCCAGGGCCGGGAGGAGACCGTCCGCCAACGGCGCATCACCCCTGCCTCAGGCCTGGATTTCTGTTCCAACGACTACTTGGGTTTGAGGCACGATTCAAGGCTGGCCCAAGCCGCCTCGGCAGTGGCCCTTGAACATGGTTCAGGCAGTGGCGCGGCGCGATTGCTTCGGGGCACGACACCCCTGCACGATGCCCTGGAGACATCTCTCGCGACATGGAAAGCCTGTGAAGCCTGCCTGCTTTTCAACACCGGTTTCCAGGCAAACACCACCATCATTCCTGCCTTGGTCGGCCGCGGCGACGCCGTATTCTCTGATGCCTTGAACCACGCCTCCCTGGTGGACGGCTGCCGCATGGCGAAATTGAACGGCACGCACCTCGGCGTCTATCCCCATTTGGATCTTGTGGCACTTGACACGCAGATGCAGGCATGGCGGACCTCCAGCACGGGCCTGGCGCTCGTGGTGAGCGACGGGGTTTTCAGCATGGACGGTGACACCGCTGATCTTCCGGCGCTGGTGGAGTTGTGCCGCAAGCACAATGCTTTGCTGTTGGTGGACGAGGCCCATGCAACAGGACTGCTGGGCCGCAATGGCGCGGGGCTCGCAGAACTGCAGGGGGTGCTTGGCCAAGTCCATCTGGTGATGGGGACCCTCGGCAAGGCCCTAGGCTGCTTTGGCGCTTTCGTGGGGGGGCCTTCGCTCATCGTGGATCATCTGCTGAACACGGCCCGGGGATTCATCTTTTCCACGGCCCTTCCACCGCCCGTGGTGGGTGCTGCCATCAAAGCCGTGGAGCTGGCCCAAGCCGAGCATTGGCGATCGGTCAAGGCCCTTGGGTTCGCGGACCGCGTGCGTGGGGCCTTCGGACTTCCGCATCAGGATTCCGCCATTTTTTCACTGATGGTGGGCGACGAAAACCGGGCCATGCGAATATCTTCCCAGATGCAGGGCAAAGGTTTTGATGTGCGCGCCGTTCGGCCACCCACGGTGCCCCGCAGCACCTCGCGCCTGCGCATCACCACGGGTGCCCACCTGGAGGAACCCGAAGTGGACGCCATGATCCAGGCCCTCCAGGGGCTGCTGTGAGCGGTCGCTTCTTCGACTCCCTGCCTTCACCCCTCTGGGTCCTGGGCACCGGTACGGACGTGGGGAAGACCTGGGTTGCGGGGCGCATCGCCGAGACATGGATCACGTCAGGCCCCGTGACCTACCGCAAACCCTTCCAATGCGGAGTGGCCGATGAATCTGACCCGGCTTCGGACCTTTCGGTACTGCAGAAGGCTGGCGCGAAAGTGGAATCATTCGCCTCTTTTCTTGCACCATTATCACCCCTCGCCGCGGCTGCAGCTGAAGGACGAGCGATCGACCTAGAGGCGGCATCAGCGTGGTGCGGCCGCCCCTCTGATGGACGCATACTGCTGGAAGGGGTGGGCGGCTTGATGGTGCCGCTCACTGAAGGCAGGCATTTCCTGGCCTGGGCTACGGAGTTGCAGATCCCCTGCGTGCTGGTGGCCCGGGGTGGCCTGGGCACACTCAATCACACGCTGCTCAGCTGTGAAGCCTTGATGCTCCGGGGCTGGCGCATCGAGGCCGTGATTCTGAATCCCGGCATTGATCAGGCTTTCCAGGCTGCCGAGGGGAACGCGGAGATCCTGCGCCGGTTCCTGCCGCTTCGGGTTGAAGTGTTTACTTCCGAATCCAACCTTGAGGGAACCTGACCCATGTCTTCTCCGCTTCCTGGACCCTGGCTAGATCGGCTGGCCCTGGACCGCTCCCATGTCTGGCATCCCTTCACGCAAATGAAGGAACATGAGCTGGATCCACCAATCCCGGTCATCGGGGGCGAGGGCTGCGACCTGGTATTGGCGAACGGGAACCGCGTTCTGGATGGCATCAGCAGCTGGTGGACCTGCCTCCATGGTCACGGGCATCCCAAGCTCATGGCAGCGCTGGAACGCCAGGGCGCCAAACTCGATCATGTGATTTTTGCAGGCTTCACCCATGAACCCGCCATCGAATTGGTAGCACGTCTGCGCCCCAAACTGCCTCCCTCCCTGACCCGTTGCTTTTTTTCGGACAATGGCTCAACGGCCGTGGAGGTGGCCCTGAAAATGGCCTTTCAGGCGCAACTCCAGAAAGGCCAGGGTCAGCGCACGCGCTTCGGCGCCCTGAAGATGGGTTATCACGGCGACACGCTCGGTGCGGTCGGGGTCGGGGAGCTGGACAACTTCATGACGGGGCTGTTCCGGCCTCTGCTGTTGTGCTGCGAACGAGTGTCGGTTCCTGAAGATCCCCGCCGCGAATTGAATGCGGATATGGATGGCTGGGCGGAAAAGCTGGAAGCCGCCCAGCACAGCATCCGCTCATACTTCGAACTCCATGGCAACAATCTTGCGGCTTTCATCGCCGAGCCCTTGTTGCAAGCGGCGGGGGGCATGCGCATGTGGCCCCCTGAGCTTTTGGTGGAGTTGCGCGCCCAGTGCGACCTCTTCGGTGTCTACCTGATCCTGGATGAAGTGATGACTGGCTTTGGCCGCACGGGCAGTTTTTTCGCCCACAGCCAGGCGGGGGTCGTGCCTGACCTGCTCTGCCTTTCCAAGGGTCTGACCGGGGGAGTGATGCCTCTTTCCCTGACGTGGGCCACCGATGAAATCTATGGCTGTTTCTGGGCCGACTACGCCGAAGGGAAAGCCTTTCTGCATGGTCACAGCTACACGGCCAATCCGCTGGCCTGCGCCGTGGCCTGCGCCAGTCTGGCGCTCTTCGAGGAACAGCCAGTCATGGAGCAGGCGGCGCGATTGCACGAGTCCATGAAATCCGCCTGGGGCCGCCTGGTAGATCTTCCGGCCATCCGGCGCCCTCGGATCCTCGGCACGGTGGCCGCCGCCCAGCTGGTGGACCCAGCCACTGGAGTGCCACACCCTGCAGAATCCCGCTTCGGGTGGCGCCTCCACCGGAGGGCCCTTGAGATCGGCCTGCTCATCCGGCCCATTGGAGATTGCTTGTACTTCATGCCTCCCTTGGGCACTCCTCCCTCTCGCTCCGAAGAGGCCGTGGACACTATCACTAACTTGTTGAAATAAGCCTCGCTTGCCATGGCCCCGAAATGTTTCTATCCTCGGGACACCCTTCCTTAATAGGCACTCCCATTCGACTGGAGCCACCATGGGCACTCGACGTTTCCCCTTTTTCACTCTCGCCGCGCTGACCACGCTGTCTCTGAGCCTCTCGGCCCAGAGCACCGGTGTCACTACCGCGGATCTCAGGGGTTCGGTGCGCACCGCCGCCGGCGCCCCTGTGGCCAAGGCCACCGTAAGGCTTACCCAGGACGCCACCAACCAGACCCGTGTTCTGGCCACCGACGCCTCTGGCAACTATGCGTTCCGCCTGCTGCCACCTGGCTCCTACACCCTTTTGGTGGAAGCGACGGGCTATTCAAGCAAGCGCGTCAAGGACCTGGTGCTGCGCATCGGAAGCACCATGGACTTCAACGTGAACCTGGCTGGCGTCGAAGCCTCCGCCACGGTGGAAGTGGTGGGCGAGAACACCATCGTGGACCCCACCAGGACTCAGGCGTCCACGGTTATTGATAACAACCTGATCAACAACCTGCCCATCAACCGCCGCCGCTTCGAGGATTTCAGCCTCACGACGCCTGGTGTTTCCAAAGCGAACAGCCCTGACAATGGGGGAACAGCCGCCAACTCAGGCCTCACTTTCGCTGGCGTGAATCCCCGCTCCAACAACGTGATGGTGGATGGCCTTGACAACAACGACGTGTCCACCGGATCCGTCCGTTCCTCTTTCAGCCAGGAAGCGGTCCAGGAGTTCCAGGTGGTGGCGAACGGCTTCTCGGCCGAGTATGGCCGCGCCGCCGGCGGCACGGTGAACGTGGTCACCAAGAGTGGCGGCAACCAGTTCGGCGGCACGGTCTTCTTCTTCGACCGGCAAGGCAGCCTGGATGCCAAGCGCCCCTTGAGTTCCGGCGATCAGAAATTCTCCCAGAGCCAGTTCGGAGCCACGGTCAGCGGGTCCATCGTCAAGGACAAACTCTTCTATTTCGTCAGTGTCGAGCGGTTCGAGAAGAAAGACACCAACAACGTGACCATCTCCCAAGCTGTGGCCGATTCCATTCTTTGGAACACCGGCTTCCAGGTGCACCTTGGCCAGCTCCCATACATCGAGAATGTCACGACCGGCATCTTGAAACTGGATTGGAACCAGAGCGATACCAGCCGCTGGAGCCTGCGCACGACCTGGGCCAAGGAGTACAACGAGAACCAGCAGGAGTGGGGCGGCCTCGTGGACCGCAGCGCTGGCGGCGCGCGCCGGATCGAGGATAAATCGTTCTCTCTATCGAATCTTTTCAACGCGTCTGCAAGGTTCGTGAACGATTTCAGGGTTCTCTACAGCCTCCGCGATCACGAACTGATCAGCCTCGATGATACCCATGGCCCCTACACCGAGATCCTGGGCGCGGCCACCTACGGAACCCAGCGTTTCCTTCCCCAGCCCCGGACGGAAAAGAGCGTTCAGTTGGTGGACACCGCCAGTTTCTTTTTTGACAAGCACAGCCTCAAGTTAGGTATCGATCTGATGCGCACGAGCCTGGTGGGCACCCTTCCCCTGAACTTCGCGGGCATCTATCGGTATCAGCAAATACCAGGTTTCGCGAATGGGCTGGCTGCGCTCGAGGCCGTGAATCCTAACGGCGGCCACGGATTGCCTGCGGCCTTCGTGCAGGGATTCGGGGATGACTACCTGGACTACAGCGCGGATTACCAGAGCGCCTACCTCCAGGATGATTGGCAGATCACACCCAAATTCACGTTGAAGCTCGGCGTGCGGTATGACCGCGAAGTATTGCCGCCCTTCAAAGACACGGCGGATTACGCCTGGCTGAACGGTGGCGCGCTCGCTGCGGGCTCCGTTCCAGGCTATGGCCCCGTCATGCTCGGCACGGGCAGCATTGAAGCGGTCCCGGGCGCAACGGGCGCTACGGCCACGGGCAATGGCCCCTACGCTTTCTCAGCAAATTTCAAAACGAGCCATGACTGGAGCAGCAGCAAGGTTTCCCCCCGCATCGCGTTCACCTGGCAGGCCACACCCATCACCCGCATCTATGGCGGCTTTGGCACCTTTGTGGGCCGCACCCAGCTTGGGCCCTACTCCGCGGTGTTCCTGAGCAACGGCACCGACCTCCAGACCGTGGGCCGCCGGGCTCCGAACACGTTCGCTTCCTGGGCCAGCGCCGATGGCGGCTCCAACCGCCGCTACAACAACTTCGCCACGGCCGTCTACCAGACGGGCATTGGTGTCGCCAAGGGCGGCAAGGTCATGCTCCTGCCGGGCGACTACAGCGCCCCTGAAACCGACCAGGCCAACCTGGGCTTGGAGTACAGCCCCAGGCCGAATCTGAAATTCACCTTTGATGGCGTATACTCAAAGGGCAAGAACTTCCTGAATGTGCGGGATGTGAACGCGGCGATTCCGGTGCCGAGCGCGTACCGCAACGCCAGCAGCCCTGATACGCGCTCGCCGGTGCTCTTCGGCCCCACGGGCATTCCCTACTCCGCCATCTACCGCTATGACTCCAGCGGTGAGAGCAAGTACTACGGCGGCACCGTGGGCTTCGCCTGGCAGATGCGCGACATCGTTTCCATCAACGCCAGCTACACCTACAGCAAGGCCGAGGACAACTACATCGACTGGCTCACGCAGTTCGCCTCCCAGAACACTTTTGATCCCAAGGCTGAAATGAGCACCAGCAACCAGGACCAGAAGCACCGCTTGAATCTAAGCGCGGTGTTCAACACCAAGAACGCCTCCAGCGCCTGGGCCAAGAACTGGATCATCTCCTTCATCGGCCGCTTCACATCAGGTCGTCCCTACTCCATCTGGACAGGTAAAGATCAGGATTACGGGTTCAAGAATGGCGATCTTAGCCAGCCGATCGGCAACGGCGAGGGCCTTTCCGCCCCGGCCGACCGCCCGGCGGGTTTGGCCCGCAATTCGGAAACGACGCCCAACATCCTCAACATGGATCTGCGACTGTCCCGCTCTTTCCACGTGGGCAGCCGCGTGAACATCGAGGCCATCATCGAGGTCTTCAACGTCTTCAACCACTACAATGTGAGCAAGGTCCAAAATTTCCAGATTACACTTCCCGGCGCACCGGCCTACGGATCGCCCATCGTCCAGAGCAGCGATTTCAACCGCCAGTTCCAGTTCGGAGCCAAGCTCACGTTCTGATCCGGTATCTCGACGAATCAAGCAAAAGATAAAGCAGCCGCAGATTTCGCAGATGAAAAACAAACAATCATCTGTGTCATCTGCGGCTTTCTAGTTGCCGTTTGACGTGGGGCTCATGCGACCGCAGCCAAGGCTTGGCTTGGCCATGCTCAGGTAGAATCAACCCAGAGGTGGCCATGAAGCTGGTGACATTCATTCATCAAGGGATCGAAAAAATCGGAGCCGTGCTCCAGGACGGCGGAATTCTGGATTTCCATGCGGCTGATCCGCGCCTGGCTGTGGATATGCTCGCCTTCATCCGCCAGCAGGACACGCTGCTCCCGGTTGCCAGGGCAGTGGCGGAGAACGCTCCTGTTTCTGCCCGGGTCCTGGCCAGCGACGTCACTCTGCTTGCCCCCGTGCCACGCCCCACCTCCATGCGCGACGGCTATGCCTTCCGCCAACACGTATCCACGGCCCGCCGCAACCGCGGGTTGGACATGATCCCTGAATTCGATCTTTTCCCGGTCACCTACTTCACGAATCACCTGGCGGTGACGGGCCCCGGGGAAATGAAAGTCCAGGACCATCAGCTCACGCGCCTGGATTTCGAGTTGGAAGTCGCCGTCGTAACAGGACGGATCCTGCAAAACGCCACGCTGGACGAGGCCGATGACGCCATTTTCGGCTACATGATCATGAACGACTGGAGCGCGCGGATGCTCCAGATGGAGGAGATGAAACTCAATCTGGGCCCCTGCAAGGGCAAGGATTTCGCGACGAGCCTTGGCCCCTGGCTGGTGACCAAGGATGAGTTGAACCTCGAGAAGACCGAACGGGGCGAGATTCTCCACGCTTCCATGACCTGCGATGTCAACGGCCGCAGGCTATCGAAGGGCAACGCCGATTCCATGAACTGGACCTTCGCCCAAATCCTCCAACGCTCGAGCTATGGCATCCACATGCAGCCGGGCGAAGTCATCGGCAGCGGCACGGTGGGGACCGGGTGCCTCCTGGAACTTAATGGCAGTAAGGTCACCGACAATCTCTGGCTCAAGGCCGGCGATCAGGTGGTGATGGAAATCGAAGGCCTGGGCCGCCTGGAGAACATCGTTCTGCATGTGCCGGAACGCCTGGTGAACATGCCGCAGGAACTCGTGGGCGGCACCTTGCCTGATATGTACGCCGGCAGTCCGAGCGGCGAAGCCGGGGACTGAGGTAATACTGATTCCCACTCTTCTTCGGAGATCCCATGCGCATCCTCGTTCTCTGCCTGGCTTTCGCCTCCCTGCTCTCCGCCCAGGCTTCCCCGCCTCGTTTCAAGCTCATTCACGCAGGGAAGCTGATCGACAGCGTTGAAGGCCGCGTGCTCGATGACATTGGAATCCTTGTGAAAGGCGAACGCATCGAGTCCATAGGGAGTTGGACCGCCATGGCGGCCAGCGCCCCAGCTGCCGCTGACATCATCGATCTCACCAAGGCCATGGTGTTGCCTGGGCTCATCGATGCCCACACCCACGTCCTGCTGCAGGGTGATATCACCGCCGAAGACTACGACGTCCAGCTCTTGAAGGAGAGCATTCCCTACCGGACGCTGCGGGCCGCGGCAGCCTGCCAAACCTCGCTCATGAATGGCTTCACCACCCTTCGCGATCTGGAAACCGAAGGCGCCATGTACGCCGACGTGGATTTGAAAAGGGCCATCGAGAAGGGCGTCATTCCGGGGCCGCGGCTGTTCGTCGCGACCCGGGCCTTCAGTGCCACGGGCATGTATCCCTTGTCCGGTTACAGCTGGGAACTGAAGGTGCCCGAGGGCGTCCAGATCGTGGACGGTGTGGACCAGATCCGAAGGGCCGTGCGGGAACAGGTGAAGTACGGCGCCGACTGGATCAAGGTCTACGTGGACCGGAGCTACTTCCTCGAATCAGACGGCCGCCTGCGCAGCAAACTGAATTTCACGCCGGAGGAATTGAAGGCCTTCGTGGACGAGGCCCATCGCCTCGGGAGGCCCACCGCCGCCCATGCCATGGCCTGGGACGGAATTGACGCGGCGCTCACCGCAGGTTTCGACACCATCGAGCATGGCAGCGGCTTCACCGAGGACCTCATGGACCGCGCCATCAAGCAGGGCGCGTGGTGGTGCCCGACCATGTACGTGGGCCGCTGGGTCGCTGAAGGCCGTGGCGGCATCTGGAAGCAGGCGCCCGCCATCCTGGCCAAGGCCTTCCGGCGCGGCGTGGAGAAGGGCATGAACATCGCGAACGGCAGCGACGCCGGGGGCTTCGCCTAGTCGGAAAACCAGGCCAAGGAACTGGCGCTCATGGCCGAGTGCGGCATGACCCCCATGCAGGCCATCCAGGCGGCCACCTGCAAGGCAGCGAAGTTGCTGGGACAATCCAGGAATCTTGGTTGGATAAATGCAGGCGCTTACGCAGACATCATCGCGGTGAGCGGGGATGCCCAGAAGGACATTTCGGAGTTGCAACGCGTCAGCTTCGTCATGAAGGGCGGCGTGGTTTATAAACCGGCTAAGTGAGCCGCTGGCCTGTGTTGTTCACGCCGCGACCCTCGCCATGCCTGGTAGGCTGAAGAACACGGTGGTGCCATGTCCTACTTCGCTTTCCAGCCGGATCTCACCGCCATGGGTGCGCACGATCTCACGGCAGATGGGCAGGCCCAGGCCGGTGCCTTTGCCTTCGGGTTTGGTGGTGAACATGGGTTTGAAGACCTTGGGCAGGACGTCCGCAGGGATGCCATGGCCGCTGTCCTGGAGCTCCATGCTCCAGCCTTCTCCCGCGGGTCTGACCCTCAAATGGATATGGCCGCCTCCCGGCATGGCATCCACGGCATTGTTCACAAGATTGATGAAGAGCTGCTCCATCTGTTTGCGGTCCGCGCTCACAATTATGTCCTTGGGTGAATCCATATGAAAGTCCACACCATGGGCCGTGAGGGTCGGCAGCCAAAGTTGCTGCAACCCGTCCAACAGGTCATTGAGCGACACCGCCTCCTGCTTGAGTTGCGGCCGCCGGGTCATGTCCAGCAGGCGCCGCACGATCTCACCCACCCGTTGGATCTGTGAATGGATGACGCCAAGGCGGTCCCGAGTCTTTTCAGTAAGATCCTCTTGTCCTTCCAGTAGTTGAAGGTGGCTATTCACCAAGTTCAGCGGCGTCCCGACCTCATGGGCGAATGTGGCCGTCAGTTGGCCTGCCACGGCCAGCCGCTCCTGCTGGCTGAGCTCTTCCCGCAGCAGTGAGTTGCGTTCCACCAGCGACTCCAGCTCTGCATTCTTCGCCTGCAAATCCGCAAGCGCCGCATCAATGCGGTTCTGCAAATTCGCATTGAGTCCGCGAATCTCTTCAATGAAGGCTTCCCGCTCGCCTGAGGCCCGCTGGAGCTGACCTGCCATGAGGTTGAATCGATTGGCGATGGAACCCAATTCATCCGAGCGCCCCACCGAAGCACGGGCCGAAGCATCACCTTGTTCCAACCCCTCCATGGCTTGAGTGATATTTTGCAAGGGATCGTTCACAAAGATGCCCAGGATCACCCAAAGCAGGATGAATTCTCCGAGGATTACCCAGGGAAGCGTTTTCCAGGTGCGTTTCAGATTGTTGCCCCACACCGTTTCCCACCGCTCCAGGTTGCAATACGCGCGGATCAGGCCAATGGGCGGATACTTGTCGCCCTTGGGGTTGTGGATGGGCAGGTAGACCTTCCAGCCCTTGTTGCCGGTGCTCAAGACGATAGGCTCCGCGGTTGGCCCCCCCAGGCTCATGTACCTGCCGAGGTCTGGAGTCCATTGGATTTCTGTTTCCACGCCGCTGGATTTCAGGAGATCCACTTTTTCGGTTTTAGCAATGCGCTGGAACACATCCATTTGAAAGAAGGTGCGTTCATCGCCGGCCATGCTTTCAAGCAGCTCTTCGATCGTGCGTGGATTTTTAAAAGTCGGATCCCGCTCAAGGATATCGGTTTCGATCGTCCGGGCCGCTTCGATGGTGAGTTTTTTTGAATAGTCCTCCATCTCCCGGCGGGCGTTGCGGATGATGTTCAAGGCCACCGCCACGGTGAGCACGCTGGTCACCAGCGCCATCACCAGGAAAAGTTTCGCGTGGAGGCTTCTCAGCCATTTCAAGGGCTGAACGTTCATGTGGCGCTGACCCCCAACAACGCCTGGACCCGGGCGGAAAATTCAGTGTCGTCCCAGGGGCCTTCGAGGGTGCGGAAGCGTTCGAAGGCTTGGCGGCGGGCAATCGCGACCGTGTCCAGCACCCCAAGAAGGCTTGCGGAAAGGGTTGGGCGGCCAGCCTCGGTAAGGTGGTCCAGGTTCCGTCGAAGCAGGTCTTCCAGGGCGGCCTGATCATGGTGGTAGCCCAGGGCCGTCTGCATGGCCCTCAGTTCCATCAGGAAGCCCGTAGGTTCCGCAGGAAAGGCCGGCGCCAGCGCCTCCATGGTGTCCCGCAGGCGCTTTACCTGGATCCTGGATTCATGGAGGGCTTCGATGTCCTCCTGCTCCCTCAACTTGGAGATGTTGGAAAGTGCCTCGGTGATACAAGGTCCCAGGCAAGACCAAGCTTCGACCGTCACCGTAGGCCCTTCGAAAGGGTTCGGCAGGCTGGGCACTTTCAAGAGCTTGGCGAAGCTCGGCAGCTTTGTATCCAGCGTTTCCAGCCGCTTCTGGCGCCGCCGGGCCACGATCTCCAGCAGATGTTCCAGGGCTGCCCGGTGGATGGATTGGGTGTCCGTGGCATGAAGATTGGCCAACCCGGCGATCTGGACATCCAGATCCCTGACCACGCCCAGGTCTTTGGTGAAACCGCGCAGGGCCTTGGCGCGGCCGATGAGGTGGGGATAGGCCTCCTCATCCAACAGTCCCATCACCGCCCGCAGGCGCCGGCAACCTACGCGGACGCGGTGGACGACCGCGGGATCGCCGAATCCGCCGTCGCCCGCCGAGGCATCATTCAGTTCCTGCACCCGGGCTTCGAGGGCCCGATGAAGCAGGACTGCGAACTCGACACCATGCATACGGAAATTCTAGTGCCGAATGGATCGCATTAAGATCAAAAGTGGCGCTCTTGGCATCTTGGCGGTGGATTATTTTTCTTGCATGCAACCTGGTATCAAACCAATTACCCAATTCGGACTGAAGGGAACCATGGACGCGATCCACATCAAAGGTGCCCGCGAGCACAATCTGAAAAACTTCGACCTGACGCTGCCCCGCAATAAGCTGGTGGTGATCACCGGGCTCAGCGGCAGCGGCAAGTCGAGCCTCGCCTTCGACACGCTC
>JANXQX010000217.1 GCA_025353305.1 Holophagaceae bacterium | reverse complement strand
TTGAAATCCACCGTCGCCATTTCCGTGTCCCACCAGAGGGCGAGCGTACCTCCCGCTTGAGTCATGTTCACGAATCCGATGGTGAACTGGTCGAAGGAAACGGGGGCCTTGGTGAGCTTCATCGGGGCCTTCACCAGATCGAACTTGGGATCGTAGTTGTCGGAACCCCAGGTCGCCGTCTTGTCCTTGGGGTCGTACTTCTCGAGGTGCGGCTGGGTTGACAGGATGAGACTCCACGCCCCCTCTTTCAGTTCGACGAAGAGGCTGTATTCACCTGCCGGAATAGTCTTGCCGCCAAGGGCAAGGGGCACTTCAGTCTTGAATCGGGTTGTCTGGTTGGCCCCAGCGCGCCAAACGGGAGAGCCGGAACTGACCTTCTTCCCATACTCAGAGCCGCTGCCAAAAACATTCGACCTTCCCTTAAGGATCGGCCGCGAATAGGTGACGGTGATCCACTTGCCATCCTTGTAGCGCGGTTCTGCGCCGGGCTTTTCCTCGGCCCACTTCCCCGCCACTTGGGTGGCGGCGGTTCCTGCCGGACTTGGCTGCACGCGGGGCGCCGGGGTTGGAGCCGGCGCAGCGGCTGGAGCCTGAGGGGCTTGCCGCGCGAAGACCGCGCACGCCATCGTGAATCCACTCACCAGTACCAGAGCTGACTTCTTCATTTGACCTCCTTGTCCATAGGACAGTGCAACGCAGTCCAGCCTGATTCCAGGAGAATCCTGTCCATCTGGACCCTGGTCATCATAATCCACCCGAAACCGGGATCGCCGCTTGCTTCGGCTTGAAAAGGTTGAACAGCAGCGAGAAGCCCACCACCAGCACGCACCCCACGACGTTGTACCAAAGAAACGAGATGGGAGTGAAGAAGAAACAGGCCAGCACGCCTGTTTCGGCGATCAGGGCCGCGTAGAACGCCGCGCCTCCCTTCACCCGTTTGAAATAGAAGGCGACCAGGAAGATGCCCAGGATCGTGCCGTAGAAAAGGGAGCCCAGGATATTGACGGCTTCCACCAGGGTCCCCAGGCGACTGGCATATTCCGCGAAGGCGATGGCGAAGCAGCCCCAGCCAAAGGTCGCAAGACGCCCCACCCAGACCTCCTTCTTGCCTCCACTGCCACCAAATAGCCGCCGATACACGTCCACAACGGTCGTCGCGCCCAGGGCATTGATCTCGGCGGACATCGAGGACATGGATGCCGCGAAGACCGCCGCCAGGACCAATCCGATCAATCCGGCCGGAAGGCTGTGCAGGACGTAGGACAGGAAGACGTAGTTCGTGTCGCTGGCATTCGCGGAAGGATCGGCCCGCTTGATCGCACCGATGGCTTCGGAACGGATGGAGGTGGCCTTGATTTGCGCCGCATCCATGGCTCCGCGGGCTGCGGCCACACCTGCCGGATCCTCATCGTGACGGGCTTTCAGGAAGGCCTGGACCTTGACCGTGCGCTGCAGGCAGGCCTGTTGATAAGCGGATTCCGCCTGACGGAAAGTGCCAGCTTCGGGCCCCGCCAGGACTCGGGAAACCGCTGATGGATTGAAGAAAACCGGGGGGACCACGAACTGGTAGTAGACGAAGACCAGCGCACCCAATAGCAGAATGAGAAACTGCATGGGCACCTTGAAAAGACCGTTGGCCAGGAGGCCCATCCGGCTTTGCGTCACAGAGCTGCCTGTGAGGTAGCGCTGCACCTGGGATTGGTCAGTGCCGAAGTAGGAAAGCGCCAGGAAGAAACCCCCGATCAGCCCTGACCAAAGGTTGTATCGGTTGGTCAGATCGAAGGAGAAATCGATGGTATTGAGCCGGCCCATCGTTCCGGCCACATGCAGGGCATCCTTGAATGTGACTTCCGGCGGCAATTGGCGTATCACCATCACGCCGGCGACCAGCATCCCCACCGTAATGATGAGCATCTGATAGCTCTGGGCCCAGGACACCGCCCGGGTGCCGCCGGTCACCGTGTAGATCATCACCAGCGTGCCCACCAGAAGGATGTTGACGTGAATGTTCCAGCCAAGCAGCACCGAGAGCACCAGGGCCGGGGCGAAGACTGTCAGGCCCACCGCCAATCCGCGCTGGATCAGGAACAATGTGGCAGCCAGTGTGCGGGTCTTCAGATCGAAGCGCCCCTCCAGGTATTCATAAGCGGTGAACACCTTGAGGCGGTGGAAGATGGGCACCACGGTGATGGAAAGGACCACCATGGCCAGCGGCAGGCCTAGATAGAACTGGATGAAGCGCATGCCATCCGCATAAGCCTGGCCCGGTGTGGACAGGAAGGTGATGGCACTGGCCTGGGTGGCCATGATGGAAAGACAGATGGTGAACCAGCGCGCATCCCGGTTGGACAGGATGTAGCCGTCGGAATCCTTGCTCCCGCGGCCCTTCCATAAACCGTACAGAACGATGAAAGCCAGTGAGGCACCAAGGATCACCCAGTCCAGGCGGCTCAAGAGAATGCTCTTTCGAATGCATAGAACAGCAGGACGCAAAGAAGCAATTCAATCAGTACCAAGGCATAGAGCCGGTTCCAGGACCGGAGTATCGGCGGCGCTTCTTCTGTTGGTGCCTTTTCAAGCTCAATCATGCTTCATACCCAATGCAAGCATGTTGGCGAACAGTCGATAGGCTCCCGGCACGCCTTCCGGTAACTGGCGGAAGAAGGCCAGGCCTGTGTAAAGGAAATGCCCCTTGCCGTGGTCAGCCACGAGCAGGGCGCCATCCAATTGTTTTTCGCCAGGATCGCCCATCGCAAGGATTGGTGTGTACTTCGGATCCCAACTTTCGGCGAAATACAAGCCGCGTTCCTGAACCCAACCCTTGAAGTCTTCAGCGCTGATTTTGTTCGGCACATTCAGGATAGGGTGTCCCGGAACGAGGAATTTCACTGGCGCGGATTCATCTGTGACACGCTCCCGCCCGATTTTGAAGGGGAAGGGACCGATTGATTCTGTGGTCATTCCGGCATTGGTGCCTGGAAAAGCCCCATTCACATTGTAGAGAACGATTTCCGTGCCGCCCTTCGCCACGTAGTCGAGGAGCCGGGTATTGAGTTGGGCAAGATGCAGGCGGGTGTTGAAGGCGCGGATCCCGATCACGATGGCGTGGTACCCGGAGAGATCCGCACTGGCAAGGAGCTCATCCGTCAAAAGATCAACTTCGTAGCCCAAGGGACGGAGGCGCTGGGGAATGTCATCCCCCGCGCCCATGACGTAGCCGATGCGGCGACCATTCTGGCGAAGATCTAATTTGACGAGCTGGGCCGATGCGGTCGGAAAAAGGGTTTGCAAGGGAATGTGGGGATGGTCGATCACCAGACGTCCACGGGCTGGCTCCGTACGCCCGGCAATCTCGACCATCACCTTCAGCTCTGCGTTTTGGGCCGCCTCCGGCGCCGTGATGCGGGTGCGGGCCTTGATTTCATCAAGAGGCCTGGCCAGGGAGAACGGGATTTCCGCAGGTTCCAGGCGCCATCCCGCGGGCGCCTGCAGTCGGATCTTCCCAGCCACCGAAGCTCTGCCGGCCACGATGGAAAGGCTTATCTCGCGTGCGCTCTGATCGCCCATCACCTGAACGCGGTCCGCCAGGTTCACCATGACTTCGGGCATGACCACCAAAGGCTGATAGCGCTCGCCCAGCACAGGGTCCCGGAATCGGTATTGAACGGGAACCGTGAGGTTGAAAGGCACGCCTTCGGCCATCAAGCGGAACGTCACAGTCAGGGCGGGTGGCCCCTCGGGCAAGCCCGTCAGCTGGTGGGAGGCCGAGGCATGAAGTCCCACCCGCCGCCCTTCCCCAAGCCAGTAGGGCTGAGTGCAGGATGTGCCACCTGGAATCATCAGATTGAAGGTTTCTTTCACCGGTTGGTTGAGGGGTAGGGCAAGTTGCTTATCGCGAGTCTCCATGGATGGATTCACGGTCATCCCAGTGAGAGTCACAGGTGCGCCCGCCCTGCCAAGAATTGTCGCCACCACGGTGACCTTATCCAGTGGCGCCACCGCCTGCCGGTCCGCGATGGCCTCCACCCAGATTCCGGCTGCACATCGGATGGCTTCGGTGAGTTCGAGCCGTTTGGCTTCCACCCAGGGTTCAGGCTGTAGCTTGTCCATGGCCGCCAGGGCCTGGAGCAGTAAGGGGATAGCCTTGACAGGTTGCTCAGGCACGTAGGATCGCCTTGCCTGGTCCAGCAGCTCGCCCACGCTGTTGCCGCCCGGAATCCTTCGCCAGGTGAGATCCACATCCTCGAAAAGATCGAGTTTGGCAGGCTTGCCTGCGGTTATTTCGAAATATTGCAGGCTGGACCCGCGTTGTGCCACCGCTCCGAATCCCTGGCTGCGGTGCATGCTGCGGCCCTCTGCGGCAAGCTCCGCATAGGACTTCCCCAGCAGGGGATCGTAGGCACCAATATCGACGGATAAGGCACTCGCCGATGTCGGGGGTCCCTGCTCGAACTGCGGCCGGAAACTGTTCCAGGCAATTCGTGTGGCCTGCCAAGGTTTCACGAATTTCAACTGTTCGGGAAAGCGCCCGGGATCCGCCGCCGCGATGAAAGCCTCCTGGGCCAGGATCGCAGAGGACAGGTGGTGACCATGCCCTCCTGCGCTAGGTGTGAAGCGGGTGACGATGACATCCGGGCGGAAACTGCGGATCACCCACACCACATCGGCAAGCACGGCTTCGTGGCCCCAGATCGAGAGTGTCTCTTCAGAGGTCTTCGAGTATCCAAAATCCACCGCGCGGGTGAAAAATTGCTCGGCACCGTCCACCCGGCGAGCCGCCAGCAGTTCCTGAGTGCGGATGGCCGCCAGGGAATCATCCAGCTCAGGGCCAATCAGATCCTGGCCTCCGCCTCCCCTCGTCATGGAAAGGTAGGCCGAACGGAGCTTCCTGCCCTTGGAAAAATAGGCCAATGCCGCCGTGTTTTCGTCATCCGGGTGAGCGGCGATGTAAAGCACGCTCCCAAGCACCTGAAGTTTGTCTAGGGCCATTTGCAGTTCTGCGGAATCCTTTTGGGGAGAGGCCGCCCGTGTTTCGGCTCCAAAGCAGATCAGGGCTAGCGAAAGGGCAATGCCGAAATGGCTGGCGAAACGTCGACTCAATATCATGTGGGCTTCCTGGATTCAGGTGTGGGAATCACTATGACACTTTGCCTAAAATAGAACCACGAGTTGATCTCTATTAGAGGCAGATTGACGAATAGGAGAAGTGCACTTGTTCTTCAAGCCCGCTCCGAAACCAGAGCCGCCTGGCCCTTTCTTTCCGTGGAATCAGGAAGAATACACCGTCGGCGTCGAAAGGTTCGACCGGGCGCACCAGCGGTTGGTCGTGCGAATCAACAATCTTCACGAAGCGATGTTGGTCAAGCGTGACCCGTCTCTGGCCACCGCAGTGTTCAACAAGCTCATCCATGAAACCCGGGCCCACTTCGTGGATGAGGAAACCATCCTGACCCAGTTCAATTTTCCAGACACCGAGGGCCATTTCGCGGAACATTCGGATCTGATCCGGGAGGCAACGGAATATCTCAGAAAGTACGAGGCCGGGAGCCTCAGCGCGCTGCTGCTGTTGAATTCCTTGAAAGCATGGTTGATCAATCACATAAAAAATTCAGACCGGAAGTACGCCGGCTTCCTGCGCCGCCAGCGTTGGTCCGGATAGGCCATCCTTGGTCGAATCACTTCGCCTGAAGACTCTCGATATATTTGGCGAGATTGGACACACGCACTTGGACGGCAGCTTCCTGCCTGTTATTCAGGTTCAGGAAGACCGGTCCCCATACGGGCATATCCCGAAGGCCGTGGGTCCTGGCTCCGACCTCACCCCGGATGACCTGGAACACATGAAGCGAGGGGAAGGAACCCTTGTTCTGCTTGGATAGAGTGGTCAGATCTGGGACCGGAATCTTCAAGTGCTCCGCGACCGGACCATCGCCCACACCTTTCGCCCCATGGCAACTGGCACAGTAGGCCTTGTACATCTCGGCCCCCGAAGCTGGCGACGTGTAGGGTGCGGGGACTTTTTTAATTTCAGGATTCTGGGCCACCGCGGGAAGCGCCAGAGCGGTTGAGAGAATGATTCGGCCGACATGGTTGGACATGGCGTTCTCCTTGGAAATTGGGGGGAGAAAGCTCTCCCGCCCTGTGGGGATGGGCCGGAAAAATGATTCCTCCGGATCCGTTCAAAGTCCCGATATCGGAGCAAGAGCCAGCCCGGGGAGATCCCGGACCAAGCTTCAGCATCAATTTGGGCCCAGGCAGGCTTTCTAGCCAGTGATCAACCTCACAGATCAGGCGGAAATGTTGCCTTACTTCAGGTAACCTTCGCTGGTCGAGCCGCTTTGCTTTCTCGCTCCGTGAATACAATTCCTTCTTCCACGGGCCGGGTGATGGTGCATTTCCCCTGTGATACACGCCACAATTGTCCGCCACCACCACTTTCGTGACTGCGACCCAAGCCCACAGGCTTCATTCTGGTGAGATCAGGAGTGCGCAAATGTCCACAGGCCTACCGACGGCAATCGAAGCGGTTCTTCCCTCTCCAAGCTGGCACCTCACCCATGAGGAAGCCCAGAAACGCCTGACCCTTTTTGCCGAGGCCTTGGCGAAGAGCGATTGGAACGCCGCCGATGAAGGCGCCCGCTGGATATATGAGGTGCTCCGCCCCCACAACGAGGCCGAGGAACGCGAGCTTTTCCCCATCCTCGCTGAGATCGGGGCCGATTCCTTGCACGACAGGCTCCAGGAGGATCACCGGCTGATGTGGGATATGACTCTCCAACTCCTGGTCCAGATCGTGGACGGCCAGGTCGCCAATGGAGAGCAGGTCATCCTTCTGGGCCAAAAACTCGTGGACCTGATCCGCGACCACATCGAGGCCGAAGAGCTCCTGATGCTTCCCTTGCTAAAGGGCAAGTCGCTGTATTGGTCCGACGATGAGACCGCCGAGGGCTACCTGATCCTGGAGAAGAAGCTCGTAGCCCCAGAGACCTGGTCCTTCATCGTACAGGCGCCCATGGTGGCTCGCGGACGAAAGCCGGGCCAGTTCTTCATGGTGGCGCCCTTCCCTGAAAGCGAGCGGATCCCCCTCACCCTGGCCGGTGGCGATGCCCGCCGGGGTTACATCCACTTCATCATGGTGGAGGTCGGTGCCACCACCAAGGCCATGGGTCGTCTTAGCGCCGGGGATCGTCTTTACGCGGTGGCCGGGCCCATGGGCAAGCCAACCGAACTGGTGGAGGAGGGCACCATCATTTTGATGGCCGGCGGTTATGGTTCCGCCGCGATCTTGCCAGCCGCGGAATGGCTCCACGCCGAAGGCCGCCGGGTCATCACGATCCTTGGCGGGCGCACCAAGGATCGCGTGCTGCTTGCCGAGGAGCTTGGCGCTGTCAGCTCCGAACTGGTCATCACAACGGACGATGGCACCTTGGGCCGAAAGGGCCTGGTCACTGACGTGCTGAAGGAAGTGATCGAGCGTGAGCCCATCGCCGAAGTGGTGGCTGTGGGTCCGATGCCCATGATGCGTGCCGTGGCTGAGCTCACCAAACCCCAGGAGATCTTCACCCTGGTCAGTTTGAATGCGCTCATGGTGGATGGCACCGGCATGTGCGGCGGGTGCCGTGTCAACGTTGGTGGCGAGACAAAATTCGCCTGCTTTGATGGCCCGGATTTCGACGGCCACAAAGTTGACTTCGGCATGCTGCGCAATCGGCAGAATTGGTACAAAGAGGCCGAACAAACCGTCTGCGAACCTGAGGACTGCAAGATTGGTCGCAGGCCGGCCACCAGCTCCGTGGACTACGAAGCCATGCTGAACGAGCCTGTGACGGAACTCGACTGGCGCAATCTGGATCTCAGAACCCTCAAACCCAGCCAGAAGATGAAAATCCCGCGCCAGGAGATGGCCTGCCAACCTCCTGAAATGCGCGTGTGCAATTTTGATGAAGTGAGCCTGGGCCTGAGCGCGGAGCAGGCCCAGTTGGAAGCCGCCCGCTGCATCATGTGCAAGCATCCCGCCTGCATCGAAGGCTGCCCTGTCACCATCGACATCCCCGCCTTCCTTCAGGAAATCGTCAACGGCTCGCCCCAGGACGCAGCGCGCATCATCAAGCAATCCTCCAGCCTGGGTTCGGTTTGCGGCAGAGTGTGTCCGCAGGAAAAACAATGCGAGATCAAGTGCGTGGTGGGCATCAAGGGCAAGCCCGTTTCCATAGGGCGCCTGGAGCGTTTTGCAGCTGATTCCATGCTCGGCTCCGATGAATTGCCCCCGGTGGAACCCCCTACCGGCAAGAAGGTCGCCGTCATCGGCGCCGGCCCCTCAGGCCTGACCGTGGCAGGCGAACTGGCCAAGAAAGGCCACCAGGTCACGGTCTACGATGCTTTCCACAAGCCCGGCGGGGTGTTGCTTTACGGCATCCCCGAATTCCGCCTGCCGAACGCCATCGTGGATCAGGAAGTTGGAAACCTGCGCCGCATTGGTGTGAAATTCGTCATGAACACGCTGGTGGGACGCAGCATCACACTGTCCGAATTGCGCAGCGAGAACGACGCAGTGTTCATGGGTACCGGCGCAGGACTGCCCAGCATGATGGGCATCCCGGGGGAGGAGTTCAAAGGGGTTTACACCGCCAACGAATTCCTGACCCGCATCAACCTGATGCGTGCGGATCTTTTCCCCAACCACACGACGCCTGTTACCGTCGGCAAGAACGTGATCATCGTCGGCTGCGGCAACACCGCCATGGATGCGGCCCGCGCCGCCCGGCGCATGGGCGCCGAGCATGTCCACATCGTCTATCGCCGCACGATCAAGGAATCCACCGCCCGCCAGGAGGAACTGGAACACGCACAGGAAGAGGGCATCGAATTCCACTGGCTCACCACACCCGTGCAACTTTCGGGCAACGACAAGGGCTGGCTTACCGATGCGGTTTGCGCCGTCATGGAACTCACCGAACCCGGCCCCGACGGGCGCCGGGGCGTGCGAATGACGGATGAGCGCATCACCATTCCTTGCGACACATTGATCGTTGCCTTGGGCTTCGCCGTGAACCCCTTGCTGGCCCGGACCGAGACTGGACTGCGCACCCTCAAGGGCGGTGTCGTGGTGGTGGATGAAATCACGGGCGAGACCACCGTTCCCGGTGTCTACGCGGGAGGCGACGTCATCACCGGCGGCGCCACTGTGATCCTTGCCATGGGCCAAGGCCGCCGCGCCGCCGCTGCCATGCACGAAAAAATAATGGCGGTCTGCCAGGGACAAAGTGGCGTTTCAGCTCTGAATGCCTAGGTACGACAAATAGAAAATAACCTAGGCACTGGGGGCTTGGGTTATGTACTTACGAAGGGCTTTCTCGGTTTCCGGCCGGACCATGCCTGCCAGCTTCGCCGCAGCAATGGCTTCTTCGGAATTCATTTTGGCATCCAGGATCATCCAGGCACAAGCAGCTGCGGCGGCCCGGTTGCCATCGGCACAATGAATCAGCACGCGGGTATTCCCAGACAAATCCTTCCGGACTTGACGGAAGAGATCGAAGTCATCTTTCGAAGGAGCTCGCCCCATGGCGATACGACAATATGTGACGCCAATTTCGGCCAAAGCGGAGTTTTCACCTTCTGGATCAAAGCCTGGCTCACCATCCTGGCGAAGATTGATCACAAGGGTGATTTTCGCCGCTTTTATGGCCTCGATGGCGGCTGGTGTCATCGGGCCATTCAAGACAAAGGTCCCGGGGCGCACCTCCACCGCTCCCGGGAATCCAGGATTCGGGGCCGCCAATACAAATGCGGGGATCAGAAGGAGGTTGAACATATGCACCTCCGTGCTATGTCGTGAGTTTTAGGAAACTCCGACATCGATAATCATCGGTCCCATTCGAAAAAAAGGTAGAGCGTTGTCCCTAGAATTGCCCAATGTCACAAACCACAATGGAATGCCACAGATTGATGGTGTGTCTGATGTCTAGCCCTGCGCCCGGGCCATCAGCAACTTCCTAGTGTAAGGGATCAACCCACCCGCATCCATGATGCCTTTTCGGGCGGCGGGGAGTTTCACCTGCTCGAAGGTTTTGCCGGTGGTCAGGTTGAGCACTTGATCATCGGTGATCTGCAAGTCATCACCTTCACTGGCTTCGATGCCGGGGCAGAGCAACACCTTCAGGCCCAGGTTGATGCTGTTTTGCAGGAAGATGCGTGAGATTGATTTCGCGACTACAGCGACTTCATAACCCTTCAGGGTCGAGCAGGCCTGTTCCCGGCTGGAACCGCAGCCGAAATTCTCGCCTCCGACAATGATGCTGCCCGCCGGAAACTCCTTGGCTCGCAGGCGGGTATTGAAATCCGTCCGATCGGCGAAAGCGAACTGCGGTGTTTCCGAAGGCAGAACCGTGGCCATGTAGCGGCCCGGGTAGATGTCGTCGGTGCTGATGTCATTTTCGAGCTTGATGATCACCTTGGCCATGGAAGGCTCCTGATTCGCGGTTTCAGTGTTTTCTCGGGTCCGTGATGACGCCGGTGATGGCTGAGGCGGCCGCTACGCTGGGGCTGCAGAGGTAGACCTGGGAATTCGGGTTGCCCATCCGGCCCTTGAAGTTGCGGTTGGTGGTGCTGAGAGCGGTCTCGTCATCGCCCAATGCGCCTTCGTGGACGCCCAGGCAGGGACCACACCCGGAGTTCATCACCACGGCCCCAGCCTTCATGAAATCGTGCAGGTAACCTTTGTCGAGCGCCTGCGCAAAGATTTTCCCCGAGGCCGGGAATACCAGCATCCGCGTGCCTTCAGCCACTTTCTTACCGCGCAGGATATCCGCGGCCGCAGCCAGATCGTCCAGACGCCCGTTGGTGCAGCTGCCGATGACGATCTGCTGGACTTTCGTTCCCACCACATCCTGGACGGGCTTCACATTGTCCACCGTGTGTGGGCAGGCGATCTGCGGCTCCAGCTTGGACACATCGATTTCCACGACCCGTTCATAGGTGGCGTCGGCATCCGGGGACACACAAGGGATGGCTTCCTTCACGCCGGATTCATCCCGCAGGTAGCGCACGGTTTCTTCGTCCCCGGGGACTATGCCGGAAGTCGCGCCGGCTTCCACGCTCATGTTGCAGATGGCGATGCGGCCGCTGGTGCTCATCTTGCGGATGGTCTCGCCATGGAACTCCAGCACCTTGTAATTAGCGCCCTGGGCGGTGAGGGTGCCGATGAGCTTCAGGATCAGATCCTTGGGACCCACGAAGGGTGGGAATTCGCCCTCCACCACCACTTTGATGGTGGCGGGGACTTCAATGTTCACGGCATACCCAAGGCTCCACACTGATGCCATTTCCGTGGCGCCAATGCCGAAGCTGAAGGCCCCCAAGGCCCCGTGGGTGGTGGTGTGGGAATCGGTTCCCACCACCACCAGGCCGGGCCGCACATAGCCATATTCCGGGAGGATCTGATGGCAGATGCCACCCACGTCGCCGCGGATGTCGTGGAATTTGGTGATGCCATTGGCGGCCACGAACCCCCGGATTTTTTTCTGGTTCGTGGCGGTCTTGGGTGATTCCGCTGGAACCCTGTGATCGAAAATGATGGCAATGCGTGATGGGTCCCAGATCCTGGGCTCCAGGCCCGTGCCATCGAACACTTCCAGAAACTGGTTGATCACCAGGGCGGCGTTCTCGTGGGACATGGCGAGATCTACTTTCGGTTCCACCACATCCCCAACGGTCACCATCGGCAAGCCAGCGGCGCGCGCTAGAATCTTTTCAACAACAGTCATACCCATGGTGGCTCCCATTAAATAACGCCCTTGGCCCTAAGTTCCAGCTGCTCTGTTCCTGATATGC